>JALYWW010000027.1 GCA_030852515.1 Pseudomonadota bacterium | reverse complement strand
GCGTCGGCCATGCCGACGCCCTCCTCCAGCACCCGTCGCCACAGCCCGGACTTGCCGTGCTGGCGCCGGTTCCAGTCGTCCATGGCCTCGAGCACGGACAGCGGCTGCGCGATCGCCAGCTCGGGCCCTTCGGCAAGGACGTTGAGCTGGGAATCGGTGACGATCGTGGCGATCTCGAGGATCGAATCGCGGTTGGTATCGAGCCCGGTCATTTCCAGGTCGATCCAGATCAGGCGGCCTTCGCTGCTTCCATTCATGCCGTCATGATAACGGCGGCTTGCCCCGCTTGCGGCGGAAATAATTGCTGAGCCGCGCCCCGGCCTCGTCGGCCAGGATCCCGCCCGCCACCTCGACCCGATGGTTGTGGCGCGGATCGGCCAGCAGGTCGAAGACACTGCCGGCTGCGCCGGTCTTGGGGTCGGTGGCGGCGTAGACAATCCGGGCCAGGCGCGCATGGACCATGGCCATGGCGCACATGGCGCAGGGCTCCAGGGTCACGTACAGCGTGCAGCCGAGCAGCCGGTGGTTGCCCAGCGCCTTGCCCGCCTGGCGCATGGCCACGATCTCCGCATGTGCGGTCGGGTCGTGCTCGGTGATGTTGCGGTTCCAGCCCTCGCCGAGGACGGTGCCGTCGGGATCGACCACGATCGCCCCGACCGGGATCTCGTCATCCTCCCGCTCGGCCCGCTCCGCCAGCCCCAGCGCCTTCGCCATCCAGTCGATATCGCTACTCATAGAGGGAATTGGCCACAGATTTCACAGATTACACAGATGAAAAAACAGCAGATCGCCTGGAACCAATCTGTGTTTATCTGTGAAATCTGTGGCTAAAAGGCGTCACTCCCACTCGATGGTGGCGGGGGGTTTGCCGCTGATGTCATAAACCACGCGAGAAATTCCGCGCAACTCATTGATAATTCTGTTTGAAACCCTGCCAAGGAAGTCGTACGGCAGGTGTGCCCAGTGGGCGGTCATGAAGTCGATGGTCTCGACCGCGCGCAACGCCACCACCCACTCGTAGGCGCGGGCGTCGCCGACCACGCCGACCGACTTCACCGGCAGGAACACCGCGAAGGCCTGGCTGACCTTGTCGTACAGGTCGGCGGTACGCAGCTCCTCGATGAAGATGTGGTCGGCTTTCGCCAGCAACTCGGCGTACTCGCGCTTGACCTCGCCGAGGATGCGCACGCCCAGGCCGGGACCCGGGAACGGATGGCGGTAGACCATCGATTGCGGCAGTCCGAGCTCGACGCCCAGGCGCCGGACTTCGTCCTTGAACAGCTCGCGCAGCGGCTCGACCAGGCCGAGTTTCATGTGTTCGGGCAGGCCGCCGACGTTGTGGTGGCTCTTGATCACGTGGGCCTTGCCGGTCTTGCTGCCGGCCGATTCGATCACGTCGGGATAGATCGTGCCCTGCGCCAGCCACTTCGCGTTGGCGAGCTTGCCGGCCTGCTCGTCGAAGATCTCGATGAACAGGTTGCCGATCACCTTGCGCTTGGCTTCGGGGTCGGCAACGCCCTGCAAGGCGGTGAAGTAGCGGTCCGCCGCATCCACGCGGATGACCTTGACACCCATATGCTCGGCGAACATCGCCATCACCTGGTCGCCTTCCTGCCAGCGCAGCAGGCCGGTGTCGACGAACACGCAGGTGAGCTGGTCGCCGATCGCCTTGTGCAGCAGCGCCGCCACCACCGACGAGTCGACGCCACCGGAGAGGCCAAGGATGACCTGGTCGCTGCCGACCTGGGCGCGAACGCGCGCCACCTGGTCCTCGATGATGTGCTCGGGCGTCCACAGCGTGTCGCAGCCGCAGATGTCGACCACGAAGCGGCGCAGCAGCGCCTGCCCCGATTTGGTATGGGTCACTTCCGGATGGAACTGCACGCCGTACCAGCGCTTTTCCTCGTTGGCCATCGCGGCGACGGGAATGCGATCGGTGCGCGCGGTGACGGTGAATCCCGGCGGCGCGCTCGAAACGTGGTCGCCGTGGCTCATCCACACGTCCAGCCTGGGCGGCGAGCCCGGGTGGTCCTTGAGCCCTTCGAACAATGCATCCGGTGCGACCAGCTCGACCGTCGCGTGGCCGAACTCGCGCTGGTCCGCGGCCTCGGTGGCGCCGCCCAGCTGCAGGGCCATGGTCTGCAGTCCGTAGCAGATGCCGAGCAGCGGCAACCCCGAATCGAAGACCTGCTGCGGTGCGCGCGGTGCGCCCGGCAGCGTGGTCGATTCCGGGCCGCCCGACAGGATGATGCCTTTCGCCCCGAAGGCCGCGATCTCTTCCGGATCGTGGTCCCAGGCCCAGATCTCGCAATACACGCCGAGTTCGCGGATGCGGCGCGCGATCAGTTGCGTGTACTGCGCGCCGAAGTCGAGGACGAGGATCCTGTCGCTATGGATGTCACCAGCACGGATGTCGGTCATTCAGCTCGCCCGGTAGTTCGGCGGTTCCTTGGTGATCTGCACGTCGTGGACATGGCTCTCGCGCGTTCCCGCGGCGGTCACCTTCACGAACGTCGGCGTCTTGCGCATGTCCTCGATGGTCGCGCAGCCGACATAGCCCATGGTCGCGCGCAAGCCGCCGGCGAGCTGGTGGACCACGCCGCCGAGGGGGCCGCGATACGGCACCCGGCCCTCGATGCCTTCGGGCACGAGCTTGTCGGCGTCGGACGCGTCCTGGAAGTAGCGATCCTTCGACCCCTTCTCCATCGCGCCGAGCGAACCCATGCCCCGGTAGCTCTTGTAGCTGCGGCCCTGGAACAGTTCGGTCTCGCCGGGCGATTCCTCGGTACCGGCGAACAGGCCGCCGACCATCACCGTCGAAGCGCCGGCGACGATCGCCTTGCCGATGTCGCCCGAATAGCGGATGCCGCCATCGGCGATCAGCGGGATGCGATCCTGCAGGGCTTCGGCGACCATCGAGATCGCGGTGACCTGCGGCACGCCGACACCCGCCACGATCCGCGTGGTGCAGATCGAGCCCGGACCGACACCGACCTTGACCGCGTCCGCGCCGGCATCCATCAGCGCCAGCGCGGCATCGCCGGTGACGATGTTGCCGCCAACGACCTGCAACTGAGGGAAGCGCTTCTTGACCCAGGCGACGCGGTCGATCACGCCCTGCGAATGGCCGTGCGCGGTATCGACGATCACCAGGTCCACGCCGGCGGCAGCCAGCGCTTCGACGCGTTGTTCGGTATCGCCGCCGACACCGAGCGCGGCGCCGACCAGCAATCGCTCGTGCGCGTCGTAGGCGGCGTTCGGGTTGTCCTGCTTCTTCTGGAAATCCTTGACCGTGATCAGCCCGCGCAGCTCGAAGCCGTCGTTGACCACCAGCACCTTCTCGATGCGGTGCTTGTGCAGCAGCCCGAGCACCTCGTCGTCGGTGGCGCCTTCCTTCACCGTGACCAGGCGGTCGCGCTTGGTCATGATGTGGCGCACCGGATCGTCGAGCTTCTTCTCGAAGCGCATGTCGCGGCCGGTGACGATGCCCACCAGGTGGCCGTCGCCGTCGACCACCGGCACGCCGGAAATGTTGCGCGCGCGGGTCAGCTTGAGCACTTCGCCGATCGTGGTTTCCGGGCCGACGGTGAACGGCTCCTTGATCACCCCGGCCTCGAAGGTCTTGACCCTGGCGACTTCGGCCGCCTGGCGTTCGACGCTCATGCTCTTGTGGATGATGCCGATGCCACCGAGCTGGGCCATGGCGATGGCCAGGCGGCCTTCGGTGACGGTGTCCATGGCCGCGGACAGCAGCGGGAGGTTGAGGCGCAGGTCGCGGGTGAGCCGGGTGGCGAGCGATACGTCCCTGGGCAGAACGGTCGAATGCGCAGGGACGAGGGAAACGTCGTCGTAGGTCAGCGCTTCAGCCTGGATGCGGAGCATGGCCGATTCCGGAGGAGGATGAAGCGCGTCATTGTAACGCTTCGGCGGCCTCGGCGGCCTCGGCCGCTTCCAGGGTGTTCTGCATCAGCGTGGCCACGGTCATCGGCCCCACCCCGCCCGGCACCGGCGTGATCCAGCTGGCCCGGCGGGCAGCCGCCTCGAAGCCGACGTCGCCGACCAGGCGGCCGTCGTCGAGCCGGTTGATGCCGACGTCGATCACCACCGAGCCGGGCTTGACCCATTCGCCCGGGATCAGGGCGGGCTTGCCGGCCGCCACCACCAGGATGTCGGCGCCGCGTACCGCCGCTTCCAGCACCGGCAACGGGGTGAACTTGTGGCAGCTGGTGGTGGTGCAACCGGCGATCAGCAGTTCCAGCGCCATCGGCCTGCCGACATGGTTGCTGACGCCGACGATGGTCGCGCTCTGGCCGCGCACCGGCCGGTCGGTGTACGCCAGCAGCGTGGTGATGCCGCGCGGCGTGCACGGGCGCAGGCCGAACTGGCGCAGGGCCAGGTGGCCGACGTTCTCCGGGTGGAACCCGTCGACGTCTTTTCGCGGGTCGATGCGGTGGATCAGGCGGCTCGCGTCGGCGATGCCGGGCAGCGGCAGCTGCACCAGGATGCCGTGGATGGCCGGATCGGCGTTGAGGCGGTCGACCAGGGCCAGCAGCTCGGCCTCGGTGGTGCCCTCGGGCATGTCGAAATCATGGGCCCGGATCCCGACCTTGGCCGCCGCCCGGCGCTTGTTGCGCACGTACACGGACGATGCCGGGTCGTGCCCCACCAGCACCACGGCCAGCCCCGGGGCCGGCTTGCCGGCCGCGACCCGCGACTGGACCCGCGCCGCCAGGCCGTCGAGCAGGTCCTCGGCGATGCGCTTGCCGTCGAGGATCCGGGCACTGGCTTGGGAGGCGGTCATGCGGTCGGCGATGCCCTGCGCTACAGTCTGGGTACGGGATTATCGCCGAAGGAGACAGTGGCATGTCGATCCTGGGTCAATGCGGCAAGTGCGGCCATCGCGTCCTCCACGTCAACGTCGAAGAGATCGTGGGCGTCGTCGATGGCGACAGCAAGGCGCGCATCCTCACCTTCAACTGCATCCACTGCCACGCGGTGCTCGGCGTGCAACTCGATCCGCGTACCAAGCGCAGGTCCAGGATCAAGTCCGGGACATCACCTGGCGGCTAGCTTCGCCAGTTCCGCCTGTGGCTTGAGCTTGAGCAATGCCGCCCAGTCCTGGCGGTTGAAGCTGCACGCCTCCTGCCTGCCGGGCGAACACGCCGTCGTCGGCCCGCGCGGCAACGACCACAACCGACCCTTGCGGTTGAGCGGCAGGATGCGCAGCGTCACGCCCTGCAGCACGTTGCCGCCGACGAGGTAGAGATCCTGGCCGTCGCGCGCGTGGCCGATCACGATGTCGCAATGCATGGGCAGTCCGTCGTCCCCGCCCGCGGCCAGGAAGGCCTTGAGCCCCGCGTGCCCCAGCGCCGGACCGTTCCCGCGCACGAAGCACAGCAGGTCGCCAGCGGCTGGCATCGCCTGGTCCGGATCGGCGAACGCGTAGGCGCTGTCCTTGCCCTGCCATGCGTCGCGCACGTAGTCGTGGTGGCTGGCGGAAGGGTGGAATCCCGGCAGCCGCGCCTGCACCAGCACCCAGGACACGAAAGCGGCCGACCACGGCCGGTCGACGACGAAGGCGCGGCACGCCGGCGATGGATAGGCGTCGGCCGTCGCACGCACGCATTCGCCTGCGCCCGGATAGGAAGCCATCCCGGGCATCAGGCCTGATCCACGCCAGTACGCGGCGACACGCGTCCATGCCGGGGTGCCGCCATCGGCGAGCGGCATGGTTTCGACTTCGGAAACGGTCTGGCTGGCGAGGCGGCCATTGGCATCGATGAACGGTGCGTGCCAGAGCGCGTTTTCGCGGCAGGCAAGGGTCGCGATGCGCGCAGCGTAGCTGTCGGCGGCGGCGTCGACGCTGGCGCAATCGGGCTCGGCCCTGGCGCAACCTGCGAGCGCCAGCAACAGCAGCAGCGAAAACCGGATGCCGCTGGCCATGCGTTTCCTTCGTCAGCCCGAGCAGAACCTCGCGTAGTCAATGTATCCGGGGAAAGGTCGACCCGGCGTGCACACCGCGCATGCCGGGTCCGGGCCCAGCCTGGTCTCGCGGAAGCGCATCTGCAGCGCATCGAAGTGCAGCAGGCGGCCGGCCAGCGGCGCGCCGATGCCGAGCAGCAGCTTGATGGCCTCGGTCGCCTGGAGCATGCCGACCACGCCCGGCAGCACGCCGAGTACGCCGGCTTCGCTGCAGTTGGGCGCGTCGGCCGCCGCGGGCGGTTCCGGGAACAGGCAGCGGTAACACGGCAGCACGCCGCGCGCACGGCCCGCGTCGAACACCGAGACCTGGCCCTCGAAACGATGCACGGCACCGTATACCAGCGGCTTGCCCAGCTTCACGCATGCGTCGTTGAGCAGGTAACGCACGGGGAAATTGTCGGCACCATCCAGGACTACGTCGACGCCATCTAGCAGGCGCTCGACGTTGGCGCTGGTGACGCGTTCCTCGACGGCCTCGATGCGGGTGCGCGGATTGAGCGCCGACAGGGTCGTGGCAGCCGATGCGACCTTGGCGCTGCCGATCGATGCATCGGTATGCAGGATCTGGCGCTGCAGGTTGCTGCGGTCGACCACGTCGTCGTCGGCGATGCGCAGGTGGCCGATGCCGGCAGCGGCGAGATAGAACGCGGCCGGCGAACCCAGTCCGCCGGCGCCGACCACCAGCACGCGCGCGGCGGCCAGGCGCTGCTGCCCCTGCAGCCCGACTTCCGGCAGCCGCAGGTGGCGCGAATAGCGCTCTTCGAAGTCTGGATCGAGTTCCGGCCGGAGCATGGGCAAGCCAGCCGCCTGCCAGGCGCTGGTGCCGCCGGCGACCGACGCCAGGTTGCGATAGCCCTGCCCCTGCAACGCCTGCGCAGCGAGCATCGAGCGTCGCCCGGACTGGCAGATCAGCATGACGTCGGCCTGCGTGTCGGGAATGAACTCGCCGGGGGCGGACTCGAGCTGCTCGCGGACCACGCCCACCGCGCCCTGGGCCATGCCCAGCGCACGCTCGTTGTCGCCGCGCACGTCGACCAGCACGGCACCGGCCTGCAGGCGTCGCAACGCTTCGGCTGGTGCGATTTCCAGGATGTCCATGCCCCGCATTATCAGGCAAACCTATCCGGGAATCGGCAGCACCTCGACGAGGTCGCCGGCAGTGAAGTCGCGTTCGCCTTCAGGCAGCACCAGCAGGACATCCGAACGCGCCGCCGCTGCCAGCCGGTGCGAACCGTCTGCGGGATTGGGCTCGACCAGCAGGCCGCCGTCGTCGCCCGGCAACAGGCGTCCGCGCAGGAACTCGCGACGCGCGTTGCGCTTGGCGAACGGCGCCACCATCCGCGCCTGCCACGCCAGGCGAGGTTCGGCCCTGCCCTGCAAACCGTCCAGCAGCGCCCGTCCCAGGGTGAGCCAGGTCGCCAGGACCGACACCGGATTGCCCGGCAAGCCAAGGAACCGCGCGTCGCCCAGGTCCGCGAACAGCAACGGCATCCCGGGTTTCATCCGTACTTTCCAGAAGTGCACATGGCCGTGTTCGCGCGCGATCCCGGGAAGATAATCCTTCTCGCCTGCCGACACCGCGCCACAGCTCACCACCACGTCGAAGCTGGAAGCGGCATCGCGCAGCATCGCCGCCATCCGTTCGGGATCGTCGGCCAGGGTCGGCCACGCCACCGGCTCGATTCCGTCGGCCCGCAGCAGGCCCATCAACAGTTCGCGATTGGAGTTGTAGATCTGTCCGGGCTGCAGCGGCAAGCCCGGCTCGACCAGTTCGTCGCCGGTGGTGAACACGGCGACGGTCGGGCGCCGCGCGACCTGGAGCTGGTCGACGCCCAGCGCCGCCGCCAGCGCGACCCGCGACGGCGTCAACGCCCAGCCTGCCTGCAGCACCGTGTCGCAAGCCTGCACATCCTCTCCGGCGCGGCGCACGTGCAGTCCGGCGCGCGAGGCGCCTTCCGGAACCATGATCCGTTCGCCGTCGACACGCACTTTCTCGCGGATCGCGATGGCGTCGGCACCCGCAGGCAAGGGCGCGCCGGTGGTGATGCGAGTGCACTCGCCCGCCTGCAACGAAAGTTCCCGCGACGGCCCGGCGAACTGCTCGCCGACCAGGCGCAATATGGAATCGCCGCCAGTCGCCAGGTCGACGCTGCGGAGCGCGTAGCCGTCCATCGCGCTGTTGTCGAACGGCGGCAACGCAATCGGCGCGACCACGTCGCGGGCCAGAACATGACCGTGGGCGCGCGACAGGCTGCGCGCTTCGACCGGGAGCCGGTGCGCGTCGGCCACCTCGCCGATGATCGCCAGCGCTTCATCGAACAGGATCATGGCGCGCGGACACCGGCCGCCTGCAGCTCAGCAGGGGTGTTGAGGTTGCCGTAGCGCACGCCTTCGAAACGGACCTCGCGCATGCCCAGGCGTGCCTGCAGCGCGTGCACGGCCAGCGAGCCGTCGCGCAACGCTGCGCTGGCGGCTACGCGCAAAGCATCCACGCCCCACAGCGCGACCAGCGGTTGCGGGCCGTCGCCATCGCGGGCAAAACTGCCGGTGTCGCCGGCGGCCGACAGCAGGCTGGGCAGCAGGCATTCGTTGACCCCGACCAGGTCGACCGGCAGGGTCAGCAGCCACCGGGTGCGGCAGGCATCGGCCAGTGCATCGATGCCGCCCAACGGGCCGGCATCGCGCAGCCGATCGGCAACCACCTCGATCCCCAGCGCCGCGTAGGGCTCGCTGTCGCCATTGCTGCTGGCAAGGATCGCATCGACTTCGCTACCGAAACGCCGCTGCCAGCGCTGCACCTGCGGGATGCCATCGCGCTGCAGCCAAGCCTTGTCGATGCCGCCCAGGCGTGTGGCGCGCCCGCCGGCGAGCAGGCCGAGGGTCACGCCGCCCGGCACGCGCATCTCACTTGCCCCGCTTGGCGTGCCGGATCAGGCGCTGCTTCTTTGCGACCTGGCGCTCGCTGAGGACGTTCTTCTTGTCCTTGTACGGATTCTCGCCTTCCTTGAACACGAAGCGCACCGGCGTGCCGACCAGCTTGAAGCGCTTGCGGAAATAGTTCTCGAGGTAGCGGCGATAGCTTTCGGCCAGGGTGCGCAGGCGCGTGCCGTGGACCACGAAGGTCGGCGGGTTCTCGCCGCCGGGATGGGCGAAGCGCAGCTTGGCCGCATGCCCGCGGACCACCGGCGGCGGGTGCGCCTCGATCGCGGTCTCCAGCGCGCGGGTGACGTCGGCGGTGCTGAACTGGCGGGTCGCCGACGCATGCGCGCGATGCACCGCCTTGAACAGTTCGCGCAGGCCGGAACCATGCAGCGCGGAAATGCGCACCGCCTCGGCCCATTCGACGAAGGACAGCTTGCGCGCCAGCAGCGCTTCGGTCTGCTTGCGCTGGTAGTCGCTCTGCCCGTCCCACTTGTTGACCGCGATCACCAGCGCGCGACCGGCGTCGAGCACCGCGCCGAGCACGCTGGCGTCCTGTTCGGTCACGCCTTCGGTGGCGTCGAGCATGATCACCGCGACCTGGCAATGTTCGATCGCCTGCAGGGTCTTGACGATCGAGAACTTCTCGACCGCTTCTTCGACCTTCGACCTGCGCCTGATGCCGGCGGTGTCGACCAGGCGGTACTTGCGCCCGTCGCGCTCCAGGTCCACCGCGATCGAATCGCGGGTGGTGCCGGGCACGTCCGAGGCGATCATCCGCTCCTCGCCGAGGATCCGGTTGACCAGGGTCGACTTGCCGACGTTGGGGCGGCCGACGAACGCGATGCGGATGCGGTCAGGATCGTTGTCCAGCACCTGCGCGTCGCCGTCCTGCGGGAGCGTGGCGAGCACCTCCGCGAGCAGCGTGTCCAGGCCCTGGCGATGCGCCGAGGAAACCCCGAACACGTCCTTGAAGCCGTAACGGGCGAAGTCGTTGCGCGCCTGCTGGGCGTCGATGCCGTCGACCTTGTTGACCACCAGGTACACCGGTGTGGACACCTTGCGCAGCCAGGCCAGGATCTCGTCGTCCAGCGCGGAGGCGCCTTCGCGGCCGTCGACCACGAACAGCACCAGGTCGGCTTCCTCGGCCGCGGCGCGCGACTGGCGCGCGGTCGCGCCCGCCAGGCCTTCCTCGCTGCCGGCGATGCCGCCGGTGTCGACCAGCACGAACGGGCGCGACTCGTCGAGCCGGCACACGCCGTAGTTGCGGTCGCGGGTCACGCCCGGGGCGTCGTGCACCAACGCGTCGCGCGTGCGCGTCAACGCGTTGAACAGGGTCGACTTGCCGACATTCGGGCGGCCGACGAGGGCGACGAGAGGCAACATGGGATCTTGCTAGGGCGCGATGCGCCAGGCGCTCATCGAGCCGTCGGTGGCCTGGGCGACGAGGACGCCATCGGACACCACGAGCGCGGCCCGGAATGCCTCGCCCGCGGCCTCGGCGCGCGCGGCAAAGGCACCGTCGGAGAGCTGCAACCAGTGCAGGTAACCCTCGAAGTCGCCGACCACGGCGTAATCGCTATGGATCGCAACGCCGGTCAGGCGGCGCATCGACAGCGCAGGCTGTTGCCACAGCGCGCTGCCGTCGAACTTGCCCAGGCCCCAGACGATGCCCTGCGCATCGCTGACCACCACGCGGTCGGCGGAAACGCCGGCCTTGCCCGCGCCGCCGGCATCGTGCGCCCAGATCGGACGCCCACTGGGGCCGTCGATGGCCATCGTCCGCTTCTTGTAGCTGGTGGCGAATAACACGATTTCATCGAGTACCGGAGTGCCGTCGATGTCGGCCATGCGATCGAGTTCGGTGCGACCCTCGCCCAGCGCGACGGTCTGTTCCCACAGCAGGCGGCCGGTGGCCAGCGAGATCGCGGCCAGGCTGCCGTCGTCGCTGGCGATGAAGGCCAGGCCCGGTCCCAGCAGCGGCGACGCGTTGCCACGCACGGTCAGGGTCGGGGTTTCCCGCTCCCAGAACCAGCGGCGCTCGCCAGTGGCCAGGTCGAAGGCGGTGACGCGGCCATCGATCGAACGCACCAGCGCATAGCCCTGCCCCACCGCGGGCGCGGCCAGGATTTCAGTGCCGACCTGGGCGGTCCACTTCTGTGCGCCGGTCGCGGCATCCAGGGCGGTCACGTCGCCTTCCAGGCCGCCCACGACCACGGTGCCGTCGCCAACCCCCGGGCTGCCGGACAGGCGCAACTCCGATTCGGCACGCCACAACGCATTGCCGGTCTGCAGGTCCCAGGCGCCCACGCCGCCTTCCAGCGCGGCGGCATAGACGCGGCCGTCGGCGATCGCAGGGCCCTGGCGCGAACCCAGCCGGCCCTCGCCCTCGCCAACCTGCACCGACCACAGCCGCTCGACCTTGGCCGTTGCCGGGAAATCGACGAGTTCGGCCGGTTCGGCCACGTCCCTGGTCTTGTCGGTGAACCAGCCCTTCACCGTGCTGCAACCGCCAAGCACCAGTGCGCAAGTCAGCATCAGCACGAACTTCGGGGTGACACCGGCGCGATTGCGTGCGTACGTCATCAGCTGCCCGTCCCGGTTGCGGCCGGCGTACCGCCGACATCGGAAAGCTTGAGTTCCACCAGGTTGCGTTGCGGCGAACCCACCTCGATCCGGGTCAGCGCGCCGGCATAGGCCTCGCGCGCCTTTTCGTGCTGGCCGAGGGCGGTGTAGGCATCGCCGCGCACCTGCAGCGTACCGGCATCCTCCGGCGCATCGGCGAGCGCAGCCAGCGCCTCTTCGGCCTTGCCCGCGTCGATCAGCAACCGGGCGACGCGTTGCTGGATCAGTTCGGCGACCGCAGGGTCCTCCGGCGTGGCTGCACGCAGGGCGGCGATGGCTTCATCGCGCTTGTCGGCCTCGACCCGTGCCTTGGCCAGCGCGAGCGCGCCGAGGGTGGCGTAGGCGCCATCGGCGGGCAGCGCGGCGAAATGCGCCTGCGCCTTGTCGGCAGCGCCCTGGTCGAGCGCGTTGATGCCTGCCTGGAAGTCGTTGCCGGCCTGCATCTTCTGCCCGGCGCGTTGCTGCTGCCACCACTGCCAGCCCCAGATCAGGGCCAGGCCAAGGACGATGCCGCCGAGAATGCCGGCGCCGTTGTCGCGCAACCAGGAGCGGACGCGTTCGCCCTGTTCGTGTTCGTCGAGAAGGTCGTCGATTGCCATGCAACTGCCATGTGGGGAAGGAAAGGCCCCCGCGGCAGCTGGACGTCAGTCCACGGCGGGCGCGAGGGATCCGTCAGAGGATACCGTAAAGCGTGCGACGTTCGCGCGCAGGAACGGCGCGATATCGGCCTTGCGACCCTGCTGGCGAACCTCCACGGCGGAGGCATTGCCCAGGACCATTGCCGTGACTTCGCCGGCATCGTAGTTGCGCCGATCGCCGGCGTGCAGGAGCGCCTGCTCGAGGACCGTGCCGCCTTCACCCATCACCTCGATCCAGCTGTCGCCGCTGAAGCGCAGCGTCAGCGTCGGAGCGCGTGCCGGCATCGGCGCCAGCGACGCCACCAGCGGATGCGGATCGGCGGGCGCATCGACCTGCGCCGGTACCCGCGCCGTCGCCGTGCTGGCCGCCGGGGCGTCCAGCGGCGCGCCCTCGTGGGCCACCGTTTCCAGGTGCGGACGGGTCGCCAGCCAGACCGGGATGGCAATGGCGACGGTCATGACGATATATACGAACCGGCGCGCGGCCTGCTCGGCAAAGCGCTGCCAGGGCGCGGTAAAGGTCCGCGGCGTCAGGACCGGCGGGCGTACCGGCTCGACTCCGGCGGCCTCGACCACCGGTTCGATGGTCAGGCCCAGCAGCTTCGAATAGCTGCGCAGCTGGCCGCGCACGAACACCGGCGCGCCCAGGCGCGACCAGTCTTCAGCCTCCAGCGACTGCACCACCCGCAACGGCATCTTCAGCCGCGCGGCGACATCGGCCTGGCCCAGCCCGGCCGCTTCGCGGGCCTGGCGCAGGCGCTCGCCCGCGCCGCGCTGCCCGTCGGTCCCGTTTTCGTTGGCATTCATTGCTGACCCACACCCCCCCGGGGAGTCTGCGATTGAGGAAATTCGTTCCTCATTCTCTGAACATAGTCCGCCGAAGCGGCCATGTCGCCCAGTTTCTGCTCGATCTGTGACGCCAGTTGCAACACTTCGGGCGTCGCCGCCGCCGCTGCCAGCCGGCGCTCGGAAAACGCACGCGCCTGCAGGTAGTCGCCGGTGTCGTAGGAATACCTGGCCATGCCGGCCAGGGCGACCGGATTGTCCTTGTCCATTTCCAGGGCCAGGCGCAGGTAGCGTTCGGCCCGCTCGCCCTCGCCCGCCATGAGGCGGCAGCGCCCGGCATTGGCCAGGGCGGCTTCCGGAGTCCGGTAGCTCCGGTCCGCGAGCGCCCGGTCGAAGATCGGCAGCGACTCGGCCACGCGACCGTTGCTGCACAGCCATGCCGCGTAGTTGTTGAGCGCGTTGCCGCGCCGTGGGGCCAGCTTGACGGCCTCGGCGTAGTGGCGTCCGGCTGCCCCGGCATCGCCACGGCGCTCGGCGACCAGGGCGAGCACGGTGTGCGCCCCGGCCGAGCTGCGATCGTTGTCCAGCGCCTTCTCGGCCTGCGCGCTGGCCTGGTCGAGGCGCCCGGCCTGCAGCGCTTCGCCGGCTGCGGCCACCAGGCTCAGGGCCAGGCTGCGGCGCTCCTCGTCCTCGCCTTCGCGGACCTGGTAGTCGGGTGCGACCTGGATGTACTCGCCCCGGCTCGGATCGGCCTTGACGAAGCTCAGGCGCGAGCAGCCCGCGAGCGCAGCGACAAGCATTGCCGCCAGCACCAGGCCGGCGACGGGGCGACGCATGGCGATCGCCTCAGACGGCCGCATCCCTGGCCTCCAGCGAGCGCTTGAAATCGGCCTGGCGCCGGGTGCGATCCATCACCTGGCCCTTGAGCTGGCCGCAGGCCGCGTCGATGTCGTCGCCGCGGGTGCGGCGCACCGGGGCGATCATGCCGGCATTGTTGAGCTGCTTCTGGAAGGCGCGGATCGCGCCTTCGTCCGGGCGCTCGTAACGCGTGCCCGGGAAGGG
Source organism: Pseudomonadota bacterium (assembly GCA_030852515.1). GTDB lineage: Bacteria > Pseudomonadota > Gammaproteobacteria > Xanthomonadales > Xanthomonadaceae > Cognatiluteimonas. The sequence goes on along the minus strand of JALYWW010000027.1, from coordinate 12,824 downwards.
GTTGAACGGAATCAGGTTGACCTTGGCCGCGTCCTTCATCTGCACGCGGCGGTCGAAGTCGCGCATCAGCGCCACCAGGCCGCGTGCATGCTCGGGCTGGTCGTTGATCCCCCTCATCAGCGTGTATTCGAACGTCACCGAGGTGCCCTTCTTGCGCAGCGCGTAACGCACGCAGGCATCCATCAGTTCGGCGATGGGGTACTTCTTGTTGAGCGGGACGAGCGTGTTGCGCAATGCGTCATCCGGCGCATGCAGCGAGACCGCCAGCGACACGTCGCTGACCTCTCCGAGCTTGTCGATCATCGGCACCATGCCCGCGGTCGACAGCGTCACCCGCTTGTTGGCCAGGCCGTAGCCCAGGTCGTCGCGCATGATCGACATCGCGCGCACGACGTTGTCGAAATTCATCAGCGGCTCGCCCATGCCCATCATCACCACGTTGGTGAGGCGCCGTTGCTGGTGCGGGACGTTGCCCAGGTGGCGGGCGGCGACCCAGACCTGGCCGATGATCTCGGCGGTCGACAGGTTGCGGTTGAAGCCCTGGGTGGCGGTCGAGCAGAACGTGCAGTTGAGCGCGCAGCCCACCTGCGAGGATACGCACAGCGTGCCGCGACCCTTGTCCGGGATGTAGACCGTCTCGATCGCGTTCTTCGGGTCCATGCCCAGCAACCACTTGTGGGTGCCGTCTACGGAGGCCTTGTCGAACATCGCGATCGGCGCCCGTACCTCGGCGCGCTCCTCGAGCCTGGCGCGCAGCGCCTTGCCCAGGTCGGTCATTTCGTCGAAGCCGGTCGCATGGCGATGGTGGATCCACTTCATCACCTGGTGCGCGCGGAACTTCTTCTCCCCGAGTTCTTCCTCGAAGAAACGCTCGAGCGACACGCGGTCGAGGTCGAAGACATTGGTCAAGCCAGATGCCGCCCTCGAATCCTTGACCGCAATGTCGCCCGTGCGCTGCATGGCTTCAGCGTGCGTAGACGTCGGTGGCCGGGAAGAAGTACGCGATCTCGATCGCGGCATTCTCCAGCGAATCCGAACCGTGCACGGCGTTGGCGTCGATCGAATCGGCGAAGTCGGCGCGGATGGTGCCGGCCGCAGCGTCCTTCGGATTGGTCGCACCCATCAGGTCGCGGTTCTTCAACACCGCGCCTTCGCCTTCCAGCACCTGGATCATCACCGGGCCGGAGATCATGAACTCGACCAGTGCGGCGAAGAACGGACGCTCGCGATGCACGGCATAGAAGCCTTCGGCTTCCTGCTTGGACAGGTGCTTCATCTTGGCGGCGACGACCTTGAGGCCGGCCTTTTCAAAACGCGAATAGATCTCGCCGACGACGTTCTTGGCAACGGCATCGGGCTTGACGATCGACAGGGTGCGCTCCAGCGCCATTGGACACTCTCCGGAAAGGCGGGCCGCGAAAAATCCCCGCCAATGGCAGGGTCCCGCGCCCGAGGATAACAGAAAAACCCGCGTAGGAACGCGGGTTTAGCCGACATGGCTGCGGTAATTCTAACGTATTGGCCCGCAACTTTGCAGCCTCCATTTGACGCCCCGGCGGCCTCCGGCGTACGATCAAACAATCGTTTGATTAGGGCTACCGCGACATGGCGACCACCGCCTTCTCCACCAAGGACCGCATCCTCGGCGCGGCCGAGGAACTGTTCGCCCAGCACGGCTTTGCCGGCACCTCGCTGCGCCAGGTCACCAGCCGTGCCGACGTCAACATCGCCGCGGTCAACTACCACTTCGGCAGCAAGGAAAACCTGGTCAACGAGGTATTCCGCAGGCGCATGGACGAGATGAGCGCCCGCCGCCTCAAACGCCTTGCCGAGGCCGTGGAACAACATCCCTGCGAACTCGAGCCGGTGCTGGCCGCCTTCGTCGAGCCGGCGCTCTCGCTGTCGCTGGATCGACATGGCGGCGCCGCTTTCATCCGGGTCATCGCCCGCGCCTACGCAGAGAAGAACGACAGCCTGCGCAAGTTCCTGTCCGACCAGTACGGCCACGTGCCGCGCGAGTTCGCCAAGGCCATCGCCCTGTGCCTGCCCCACCTGCCCAAGGAGCAGCTGTACTGGCGCCTGGACTTCCTGTCGGGGGCTCTGACCTATGCCATGGCCGACTTCGGAATGATCAAGCGCCCCGCCGGTGCCAGCGAGACCACCCACCGTGAACGCGCCGCGCGCGAGCTGATCCAGTTCGCCGCCGCCGGCTTCACCTCATAAATCAACGAGATAGAGAATATGTCTGAGAAACTGCTTGTACGGCGCGCGGCGGTCCTGGGAGCCGGGGTGATGGGCGCGCAGATCGCCGCACACCTGGCCAATGCCGGGGTCGACACCGTGCTGTTCGACCTGGCGGCCAAGGACGGCAACCCGGACGGCGTGGTCGTCAAGGCCATCGCCAACCTGGGCAAGCTCTCGCCGGCCCCGCTCGCCAGCAGTTTGCTGGCCGGCGCCATCGTCCCGGCCAACTACCACACGGGCCTGGAACTGCTGGAAGGCTGCGACCTGGTGATCGAGGCGATCGCCGAGCGCATGGACTGGAAACAGGACCTGTACAAGCGGATCGCGCCGCACGTCGCCGCACACGCGGTGCTGGCCAGCAACACGTCGGGGCTGGGCATCAATGCCCTGGCAGACGTGCTGCCCGAAGAAATGCGCCACCGCTTCTGTGGCGTGCACTTCTTCAACCCGCCGCGCTACATGCACCTGGCCGAGCTGATCCCGGCGCGCAGCACCGACCCGGCCATCCTCGACGCGCTCGAGGGCTTCCTGACCACCCATCTGGGCAAGGGCGTGGTCCGGGCCAAGGACACCCCCAACTTCATCGGCAACCGCATCGGCGTGTTCTCGATCCTGGCCACGATGCACCACACCGCCGCATTCGCCCTGGGCTTCGACGCGGTCGACGCGCTCACCGGCCCGGCGATCGGGCGGCCGAAGTCGGCGACCTATCGCACCGCGGACGTGGTTGGCCTCGACACCATGGCCCACGTCATCAAGACCATGGCCGACACCCTGCCCGACGATCCCTGGCACCGCCACTTCAAGACGCCGGCGTGGCTGGAGGCGCTGGTGGCCAAGGGCGCGCTCGGGCAGAAGTCCGGTGGCGGCATCTACACCAAGCGTGGCAAGGACATCCTGGTGCTCGACCTGAAGGCGCAGGACTACCGTGCCAGCGCCGGCGAGGTCGCGCCGGAAGTCTCGGCGATGCTCAAGGAAAAGGATCCGGCGAAGAAGTTCGCCGCGCTGCGCGCCAGCGAACATCCCCAGGCGCAGTTCCTGTGGGCAGTGTTCCGCGACCTGTTCCATTACAGCGCCTTCCACCTGGCATCGATCGCCGATACCGCACGCGACATCGACCTGGCGATCCGTTGGGGTTACGGCTGGAAGCTCGGTCCGTTCGAAACCTGGCAGGCCGCCGGCTGGAAGCAGGTCGCCGAGTGGATCGCCGAGGACATCGTCGCCGGCAAGGCGATGAGCGATGCGCCGCTGCCCGATTGGGTGTTCGATGGCCGTGATGGCGTGCATGGCGCCGAGGGCAGCTACAGCCCGGTGAAGAACGCCAAGCTGCCGCGTTCCGCCCTGCCCGTCTACCAGCGCCAGCGCTTCCCCGACCCGCTGCTGGGCGAGCGCGCCGATCCGGGCGAGACCGTGTTCGAGAACGAAGGCGTGCGCGCCTGGCACGACGGCGACGGCGTGCTGGTGGCTTCGTTCAGGACCAAGATGCACACCGTCGACGACCAGGTGATGGCGGGCCTGCAGCAGGCCATCGACGTGGCCGAGCGCGACTTCCGCGCGCTGGTCGTGTGGCAGCCGCAGGAGCCCTTCTCCGCCGGCGCCAACCTTGCCGGCGCGCTCGGGCTGCTGCAGGCCGGCAATGTCGCCGGCTTCGAGGCGATGGTCGCCAACTTCCAGGCCACCAGCCAGCGCATCAAGTATTCGCTGGTGCCGGTGGTGGCCGCGGTGCGCGGCCTTGCCCTGGGCGGTGGTTGCGAATTCCAGATGCATGCCGCGCGCACCGTCGCCCACCTGGAGAGCTACATCGGTCTGGTCGAGGCCGGCGTCGGCCTGCTGCCGGCCGGTGGCGGCCTGAAGGAACTGGCCGTGCGCGCTTCGCACGCTGCCGGCGCCGACGGCGACGTGTTCGAGCAACTGAAGAAGGTGTTCGAGACCGTGGCGATGGCCAAGGCATCGAGCTCGGCGATCGAGGCGAAGGAACTTGGCCTGCTGCGGCCGGGTGACGTGGTCGCCTTCCATGCCCACGAACTGCTGCACATCGCCCGCGGGCAGGCACTGGCGCTGGCCGACCGCGGCTACCGCCCGCCGCTGCCCGCGCGCCGGGTGCGCGTCGCCGGCGACGTCGGCATCGCCACCTTCAGGATGCTGCTGGTCAACATGCTCGAAGGCCGCTTCATCAGCGAGTACGACTACGAGATCGCCACCCGCATCGCCACCGTGCTGTGCGGCGGCGAGGTCGACCGCAACGCGCTGGTCGACGAGGACTGGCTGCTGCGCCTGGAGCGCGAACACTTCGTCGAACTCGCGCAGCAGGCAAAAACCCAGGCCCGGATCGAGCACATGCTCAAGACCGGCAAGCCGCTCAGGAACTGACCCCATGACCCGCCAAATCCAGGACGCATATATCGTTGCCGCCACCCGCACTCCGGTCGGCAAGGCACCGCGCGGCGTGTTCCGCAACACCCGCCCCGACGACATGCTCGCGCACGTGCTGCGCAGCGTGGTCGCGCAGGCGCCGGGCATCGACACCTCGCGGATCGAGGACGCGATCATCGGTTGCGCCATGCCCGAGGGCGAGCAAGGCATGAACGTGGCGCGCATCGGCGTGCTGCTGGCCGGGCTGCCGGACACCATCGCCGCGCAGACGATCAACCGCTTCTGCTCGTCCGGCTTGCAGGCCGTGGCACTGGCCGCAGACCAGGTGCGCCTGGGCAACGCCGACCTGGTCCTGGCCGGCGGCACCGAATCGATGTCGATGGTGCCGATGATGGGCAACAAGGTCGCCTTGTCCCCGAACGTGTTCAGGCCTGACGAGAGCGGCAACGACCACGTCGCCATCGCCTACGGCATGGGCATCACCGCCGAGAAGGTCGCCGAGGAATGGAAGGTCTCGCGCGAGGACCAGGATGCATTCGCGCTGGTCTCGCACCGGAAGGCCATCGCCGCGATCAACGCGGGCGAGTTCCGCGACGAGATCTCGCCGCTGGAAGTGGTCGCGCGCCTGCCGGACCTGGCCGGCAATGCCATCCGCCTGAAGAAGACCCTGGTCGACACCGACGAAGGCCCGCGCCCGGACAGCTCGGCCGAAGGCCTGGCCAGGCTGCGCCCGGTGTTCCGCAACGGCCAGTTTGGCGGTTCGGTGACCGCGGGCAACTCTTCGCAGATGTCCGACGGCGCCGGCGCGGTCCTGGTCGCCTCCGAACAGGCGATCAAGGACTACGGCCTGACCCCGCTCGCCCGTTTCGTCTCGTTCTCGGTCGCCGGCGTGCGCCCCGAAGTCATGGGCATCGGCCCGATCGCGGCGATCCCGAAGGCCTTGAAGCAGGCCGGGCTCAGCAAGGACCAGCTCGACTGGATCGAACTCAACGAGGCCTTCGCCGCGCAAGCGCTGGCGGTGATCCGCACTTCCGAACTGGATCCGGCCAAGGTCAACCCACTGGGCGGCGCGATCGCCCTCGGCCATCCGCTCGGCGCCACCGGTGCGGTGCGCACAGCGACCATCGTCCACGGCATGCGCCGCCGCAAGCTCAAGTACGGCATGGTCACCATGTGCATTGGCACCGGCATGGGCGCCGCCGGCATCTTCGAAGCCCTCTGACGCAGAGCGAAGAGCGTTTTAGCCACAGATGAACACAGATAGACACGGATAAAGCAAAGGCATAGCAGTACCAAGCGTTTGCAATCGCCTTGCTCTATTCGGCTTCTGCTTTTGCCCTATCCGTGTTCATCTGTGTTCATCCGTGGCCAAAAACAGCTCTTCCGGATCAGTCGAGGTCGATCACGCCCATTTCGGCGAGGGCGCGGGTCATGGTTTCGCGCGCGGGGTCGCTGAGTTTTTCGTGGTCGAGGGCGTAGCGGATCGTGGCTTCGATCAGGCCGATGTGGGTGCCGCAGTCGAAACGGGTGCCCTGGAAGCGGTAGGCCAGCACCGGCTGCTCGCGCAGCAATGCGGAGATCGCATCGGTGAGCTGGATCTCGCCGCCGGCGCCTGGGGTGGTGTGCTCGAGCAGGTCGAAGATTCGCGGCGACAGCACGTAACGGCCGACCACTGCCGATGTGCCCGGCGCATCGGCCGGCGCGGGCTTCTCGACCATCGCCGTGATCCGGCCCGCCCGTCCCTTGAAACCTTCGGTGGCGACGATGCCGTAACTGCCGGTCTTCTCGCGCGGCACGTCCTGGATCGCGATCACACTGGTGCCACCGCCGGCATCGGCTGCCTGCGCGGCGTCGGTCATCTGCTTGAGTGCGCCTCTGCCCTGCCGGTTCCAGATCAGGTCGTCGGGCAGCAACACCGCGAACGGCTCGTCGCCGATGACCGGCCTGGCGCAGAGCACCGCATGGCCGAGGCCGAGGGCCTCGTGCTGGGTGACGAAGACCGCGCGCACGCCGGGCGGCAACACATTGCGCACGAGCTCCAGCTGCTCGGTCTTGCCGGCGCGCTCGAGCTTCTGCTCCAGCTCGTAGGCCTTGTCGAAATAGTCGGCGACCGCATGCTTGTAGCGGTTGGTGATGAACACCAGGGTGTCGCAGCCGGCTTCGATCGCTTCGTCGACCGCGTACTGGATCAGCGGCTTGTCGATGATCGGCAGCATCTCCTTGGGCACCGTCTTGGTGGCCGGGAGGAAGCGGGTACCGAGGCCGGCGACCGGGAATACCGCCTTGCGAACGCAGCGGTCCGTCACGGCCGCCATCAGGTCCCCCGGTTGTTGCGGACGGGGAACGCCACCACTTCGCCGCGTCCGGTGGCGGAGTCGTCGGCCTTTCCGGGATCGAATTCGGGCACCGCTTCGCGCAACAGCAAGGCCAGCTCGTCCAGGTCGTAGCGCGCCGTGGCGTCGCGCATGCGGGCGCTGATGGTGACGATGCGCTCGGCGAGGATGCCCCGCGCCTCGGCCTGCAGGATCTTGGGATGCGCGGTCGGGCGATAGCGCTCGTCGGCGTGGAACAGCGTTTCGTGCAGCTTCTCGCCCGGGCGCAGCCCGGTGTAGACGATGGCGACGTCGCGCCCGGGTTGCTTGCCGGCAAGGCGGATCATGTGTTCGGCCAGGTCCTTGATGGCCACCGGTTCTCCCATGTCCAGCGTATAGATCGCGTGTTGCGATCCAATCGCGGCCGCCTGCAGGATCAGTTGGCAGGCTTCGGGAATGGTCATGAAGTAGCGCGTGACCTCCGGGTCGGTCACCGTCACCGGGCCGCCGTTGCGGATCTGCTCGCGGAACAGCGGCACCACGCTGCCGGCAGAATCCAGCACGTTGCCGAAGCGCACCGTGACCGCGCGGGTCGCATGCGGTTCGGCCAATGCCTGCGCCTGGCTGACCTTCTCGGCCAGGCGTTTGGTCGCGCCCAGCACGTTGACAGGGTCGACGGCCTTGTCGGTGGAGATCAGCACGAAACTGCCCACGCCGGCGCGGTGGCTTTCGGCGCTGACGGTTTCGGTGGCCAGCACGTTGTTGCGCACCGCTTCGCGCAGTTGCGCTTCGAGCAGCGGTACCTGCTTGTAGGCGGCAGCATGGAACACCGCTTCGGGTTGCGACAGCGCGATCGCGTGGCGCATCACCGCCGGGTCGCCGCAGTCGCCCAGGACCGGCACGTACTGGATCCGGGGGAAGTCGCGCCGCAGCTCGGCGGCGATGGTGCTCAGCGCGAGTTCGTCGATCTCGACCAGCGCCACCTTGTCGGCGCCATGACGCGCGCACTGCCGGCACAGTTCCGAGCCGATCGAGCCGCCCGCGCCAGTGACCAGCACGCTGCGGCCGCCAAGCCAGCCGCGGATCGCTTTCCAGTCCGGTGTCACCGGCTCGCGACCGAGCAGGTCCTCGATCGCGACTTCCTTGAGTTCGCCCGGCAGCGAGCGCCCTTCGAGCAGATCGTCCAGGCGCGGTACGCGCCGGAACGGCAAACCGGTGCTTTCGCAGGCGGCAACCACTTCGCGCATGGCCGCGGCGTCCAGCGACGGCATCGCGATGACCAGCAGTCGCGCGGCGGTCTCGCGCGCGATGCGCTCGACCTCGTCGATCCTGCCCAGCACCGGCAGGCCCTGCAGCTGGCTGCCGCGCAGCGTGGCCGCGTCATCGAGGAATCCGACCGGCTGGTAGGAGCCGGTGCGGCGCAGGTCGCGCACCAGCGCTTCACCGGCCTGGCCCGCGCCAAGGATCAGCACCCGCAACCCTGCTTCTTCCGAACGCGAGGTCTCGTGGTCCTTCCATACCCGGTACAGCAGGCGCGGCATGCCCAGCAGCGCGGTGAGCACGAACGGATAGAGCAGCAGCACCGTGCGCGAAACCTGGTCCATGCGGTTGTACAGGAACAGTCCGACCGCAATGGCGACCAGGCCGAACAGGCAGGCCTTGAGGATGTTGATCAGGTCCGGAACGCTGGCGAAGCGCCAGACGCCGCGATACAGCCCTACCCGCCAGAACACCAGGCCCTGCGCGAGCAGCACCAGCGCGATCTCCGCCGACCAGGCCGACATGGGCGAGGGTTCGGAACGCAGGGCGTAGCGCACCAGGTGCAAGCCGCTCCAGGCGACCCAGACCATGGCCAGGTCATGGAGCACCACCGCGGTGCGCGGCAGGTTGTTGGCAACGCGTTGCTTCCAGTCCGTCATTCATCGATTCCCGCTGGGGAGTCCCGGGACTGTTGCAGGCGCGACCAGACGGCGCATGCGGCCAGGCAGGAGATTCCGACGATGCCTATGATAACGAGCGCGTGACGGCCGTCAGCAAAAAGCATGAACGCCACTTCAACCGCGGTCCATGCAAGGAACGCGAAAGTGACGCGGGCATGGCCACTGTGCCGCGCCCATCGCTGGTACGCGTGCTGTACGTGCGGCTGCCACCAGCGCTCCCCGCGCAGGACCCGGCGCGCCAGGGTCAGGGTCGCATCCACCCCGCAGGCGACCAGCGGCAGGAGCAGCAACGGGCCTTGCTGCCAGCTGCTGCTGGCCAACAGCAGCGCCACCGTCACTGCCAGCAGGTAGCCCAGCGAACCACTGCCCACGTCGCCAAGGAAGATGCTCGCCCTGCGTGGAAGGTTGAACGGAAGGAAACCCGCGCATGCTGCCGCCAGGGCCAGCCCGAGCATGGCGACGACGCCGTCGCCGGCGAGCAGGCCGAAGCCCAGGGCGGCGACCAGGGCCTGGCTCGTGGCGAGCCCGTCGATGCCGTCGATGAAGTTCCAGGCGTTGATCAGTACCAGCGCCAGCACGAACGCCGCAACCGCCTTGCCGATCCCCGCGCCCAGCGCAAGCACGGCCCACGCCAGCAGCCCCGCGGCCAACGCGTGCACCACCAGGCGCAACGCCGGCGACAACGGGCGGTGGTCGTCGATCCAGCCGATGGCGGCGACCAGCACCAGGCCGGTGCCTATCGCGGCCAGCGCCGATGCGTGCCCGGGATCGCGGCAGGCGATCCACGCAACCGCCACGAGCATGGCCGCCACGATCGAGATGCCGCCGCCACGCGGCGTAGAGGTCGCATGGCTGCGACGATCGCCGGGCTCGTCGAGCATGCCGCGGTGCAGGGAATAGCGCCGCGCCAGCCAGGTACCCGCCAGGGCAATGGCGAACGCGGTCGCGGGCAACCACATGGCGCTAGACGACCGCGTAGTTCAATAGCGGCTTGACCGTGCCCCACTCCTTGCAGCTCGGGCACTGCCAGTGGTGGCTGCGCGCGCCGAAGCCGCAACGGCTGCATCGATAGCTGGGATTGCGCACCAGCAGCTGGTCGGTAATGTGCTTGAGGTCGTGCAGGGTCGCCACCGGATCGGCGCGTTCGACCAGGGTCAGGTCGATCAGCGCCGCTTCGCCACGCACCGACGGCCGATCCTTGAGCTGCTGCGCGAGGTAGGCGCGTGCGGCGCCCACGCCCTCGGACGCTTCGACCAGGCGTGCCAGCGCCAGCACCGGGGAGATGCCGCGATAGTGTTCGGCCATCTCGGCAAGGAACGCGCGCGCGCCGGTGCTGTCGCCGACCCGGGCATAGCTGGCGAGCAGCGCCGGGAGCAGGTCCGGCAGGTAATCGGGATCGTGGCGCGCGGCGCGTTCGAAGGCGCGGATCGCGGCGGCGTCGTTGCCCGCGTCGACCTCGATGCGCCCTTCGAGCATGCCTGCACGCACGGACGTGGAGTCGGCCGCATAGGCGCGGGCGATCGATTCGCGCGCGACATCGATGTCGCCGGCCGCACGCTGGCGGTCGGCCAGTTCGCATTCGAACTGGGCGATGAGCTTGCCCATCGGCTCGCCGGTCACCGCCTCGAAGCGGCTCGCGTTCTCGATCGCCTTGGCCCAGTCGCGCTCGGACTGGTAGATCGCGATCAGGTGCCGCAGCGCCTGAGGCGCGCGCTGGTCGATGCGGGCAAGATCGGTGAACACCGTTTCGGCGCGGTCGAGCAGGCCCGACTTCATGTAGTCCTCGCCCAGCGCCAGCAGGGCCTGGACCTTCTGCTGGTCGCTCAGGTCGGTGCGTTGCACCAGCGCCTGGTGCAGGCGGATCGCGCGGTCGACTTCGCCGCGGCGGCGGAACAAATGTCCCAGCGCGACCTGGGTCTCGAAGGTGTCCTTGTCGAGTTCCGCGATATGCAGGAACAACTCGATCGCCTTGTCCGGCTGCTCGTTGAGCAGGTAGTTCAGGCCGCGGAAGTAAGTGGTGGAAAGCTTGCTGACCTGGCTGTCGCTATGGCGTTCGCCACCGCGGCGGCCGATCACCCAGCCGCTGATCGCCGCGAGCGGCAACAGCAGCACGAACCAGATCCATTGGTCGAGGAAAGCCATGGTTCATTGTCCCTGGCGGCGCAGGCGCTTGCGCAACGGCAGCACCACGCTGACGGCGAGGACCAGTCCCCCGGCGATCACTCCGGCCAGCAGCGCCATCAGGATCGCGACGCCGAGGGTGGCGTGCAGGGTCGCGAAGCCCAGGTCGACGGCGACGGGCTGCGGATTGAGTGCACCGACGGCCAGGCCGGCGGCGAGGAAGAAGAAGCCGACCAGGACGCGCAGCAGGCGCATCAGTCCTCGGCTGCCCGCGGCATCGCATCGGCGACGCGCTCGCGCAGCTCCTTGCCGGGCTTGAAGTGGGGAACGTGCTTGCCGGGCAGCGCGACGGCGTCGCCGGTCTTGGGATTGCGGCCGGTGCGCGGCGGACGGTAATGCAGCGAGAAGCTGCCGAAACCGCGGATCTCGATGCGTTCGCCATGGGCGAGCGAAGCGCCCATCATCTCCAGCAGCGACTTCACCGCCAGGTCGACGTCGTCGGCCTTGAGGTGGGCCTGGCGCAGCGTGAGGATCTCGATCAGTTCGGACTTGGTCATTTCGTCGCGTCGGGCCGTACTTGCTTGCGCAGCATGCGGCCCGGCATCGCTGCCGGGCCGCGTACCTCGCGACTGCTTACTCGGACTTGCTCTCGAGCTGCTCGCGCAACAGCGCGCCGAGCTTGGTGGTACCACTGGAAGCATCCGCGGCCGACTTGTTGTACTCGGCCATCGCTTCCTGGGTCTCGGCCTCGTCCTTGGCCTTGATCGACAGCTGCATCAGGCGGCTCTTGCGGTCGGTGCCGACGATCTTGGCTTCGACTTCGTCGCCGACCTTGAGCTTCTGGCTGGCATCCTCGACACGCTCGTGGGCGATGTCGCGCGCGGCCAGGTAGCCTTCGACGCCGTCGCCGAGGTCGATGGTGGCACCGCGGGCGTCGACTTCCTTGACCGTGCCTTTGACGATCGAGCCGCGGGTGTTGTTCGCCTGGAACTGGCCCATCGGGTCCTGCTCGAGCTGCTTGACGCCCAGCGAGATGCGCTCGCGCTCCGGGTCCACCGCAAGCACGACGGCTTCCAGGGTGTCGCCCTTCTTGTAGTTGCGCGCGATGTCCTCGCCGGTGGAGTTCCAGCTGATGTCGGACAGGTGGATCAGGCCGTCGATGCCGCCGTCCAGGCCGATGAAGATGCCGAAGTCGGTGATCGACTTGATCTGGCCGTCGACCTTGTCGCCCTTCTTGTGGATGGCCGCGAAGGTCTCCCACGGGTTGCTGGTGACCTGCTTGATGCCCAGCGAGATGCGGCGACGCTCCTCGTCCACGTCCAGGACCATGACCTCGACCTCGTCGCCGACCTGCACGACCTTGGACGGGTTGACGTTCTTGTTGGTCCAGTCCATCTCCGACACGTGCACCAGGCCTTCGACGCCCGGCTCGATCTCGACGAACGCGCCGTAATCGGTGACGTTGGACACCTTGCCGAACACGCGGGTGTTGGCCGGGTAGCGACGCGCGATGTTGTCCCACGGATCCTCGCCCAGCTGCTTCAGGCCGAGGCTGACGCGGTTGCGCTCGCGGTCGTACTTGAGCACGCGGACGTCGAGCTCCTGGCCCACTTCCACGACTTCGGACGGATGGCGCACGCGCTTCCAGGCCATGTCGGTGATGTGCAGCAGGCCGTCGATGCCGCCGAGGTCGACAAACGCGCCGTAATCGGTGAGGTTCTTGACCACGCCCTTCAGCACGGCGCCCTCGACCAGCTTCTCGAGCAGCTGCTCGCGCTCTTCCGAATGCTCGCTCTCGACCACCGCGCGGCGGGAGACGACCACGTTGTTGCGC
>JALYWW010000086.1 GCA_030852515.1 Pseudomonadota bacterium | reverse complement strand
GTCCCAGCCAGCCCGGCGCGTTGCCGGTGTTGTCGACCAGCGCCTCGAGCGCAGGCGGCAGGCTGCCGGTATCCATCTCGTACTGCTGCACCTTCTCGGCCAGGGTCTGCACCTGCGCGCGCGCCAGGTTCGCCTTGGCCCGGTCGCCGCCGCCGAGGATGCGGCTGGCCGCGAACGCAACGATGCCGCCGATCAACACCACCACCAGGATGATCTCGATCAACGAAAATCCTCGCTGCGAATTTCGTCCGGTCGCGCGGACAACGATGCCGTCGACACGGCCCACGCCACTCGCTCGCCGTTGCTTGCTCATGAAGTTCTCATCTCCGTTTAGCCAATCACGCTCGTAAGGTCATAAATCGGCGTCAACACCGCCATGATCACCACCCCGACCACCAGCGCCATCACCAGCGTCACCACCGGCACCAGCGCCGCCAGCATCCGGTCCAGCGCCAGCGAGGTTTCCTGTTCGAAGGTGTCGGCGGTCTTGAGCAGCATCGCGTCGAGCGCGCCGGACTCTTCGCCCACCTGCACCATCTGCACCGCAAGCCGCGGGAAGCGCTTGCCGCGGCCCAGCGCGAACGCCAGCCCGGCGCCATTGCGCACTTCCTCGGTGGCGGCATCGACATCGGCGGCCAGCGCGCGGTTGCCGAGCACGTTGCGGGCGATGCCCAGCGCGGTCAGCAGCGGCACTCCGTTCTTCAGCAGCGTGCCCAGGGTCCGCGCCAGCCGCGCCACTTCGATCCTGGCGACCAGGCCGCCGGCGAAGCGCCGTTGCAGAAGCCATTCGTCGAAACGGGCGCGGAACGCGGGATCGCGCAGGCGCCGGTCCAGCCATAGCAGCGCCAGGCATGGCACCACCAGCAACACGATCCACCAGTCGCGCACGAACATGCCCACGCCCAGCACGACCTGCGAGAACCACGGCAGCGGCGCTTCCAGGCTGTCGTACATGGCCGCGAACTGCGGCACCACGAAGCCGAGCAGGAACAGCAGGCTCAGCGACACCATCACCATCAGGATCGCCGGATAGATCATCGCGTTGACCACGCGCCCCTTGAGCGCGCGGCTGCGCTCCAGGTAATCCGCCAGGCGCGCCAGGGTTTCGTGCAGGCTGCCGCCGGCCTCTCCGGCGCGGACCATGTTGACGTAGAGCTTGCCGAAGGTCCCGTGCTGGCGTTCCAGCGCGGTCGACAATGCGCTGCCGCCGCGCACCGCGTCGCGGATGTCGGCGATGGTGTGCCGCGCCGACGCATCTTCCGGCAGGTCGAGCAGGATGGTCAGCGCACGATCCAGGGGCTGGCCGGCACCCAGCAGCGTCGACAGTTGCTGGGTGAACTGCACCAGCCGCTGTCCCGCGAACGGCTTGGGCTTGAACAGCGCCCGCCAATTGCTTTCGCCGCCGCTTTCGGATGCCAGGCGCGCCTCGACCGGCAGATGCCCCTGCTCCTGCAGTCGCGACGCGACTTCCGCGTCGTTGCCCGCCTCCATCTGCCCATCCAGCATTTCGCCACGGGCATTGAGCGCCTTGTAGCGATAAAGCGGCATCAGCGCGACCCCCGCCGTCCGGCTCCCGGCTCCCTGCTCCCGGCTCCCGCCCTCACGCGTCCTCCGTGACGCGCAACACTTCCTCGATCGTCGTTTCGCCAGCCAAGGCCTTGGCGATGCCGTCCTCGTACATCGTGCGCATGCCCGCGGATCGCGCCAGCGATTCCAGTTCGCCCATGCCGGCGTGGCGCATCACCGCGCGGCGCAATTCGTCGTCCATCACCAGGAATTCGAGGATGGTGGTGCGGCCGAGGTAACCGGTCGGCGACAGCGCCGACGGACGCGGGCGATACAGGAAGATCTCGCCTTGCGGCTGGTTTGCCGGCATGAACCGGCGCAGGCCGAACTTCTCGATCTCTTCCGCGGACGCGGGATAGCGCTCGGCGTGGGTCGGCTCGAGCTTGCGCACCAGGCGCTGGGCCAGGATGCCGTTGACCGTCGAGGTCAGCAGGTAGTCCTCCACGCCCATGTCGAGCAGGCGGGTGATGCCGCCGGCCGCATTGTTGGTGTGCAGCGTGCTCAGCACCAGGTGGCCGGTCAGCGCCGACTGGATCGCGATGCGCGCGGTTTCCAGGTCGCGCATTTCGCCGATCATGATGATGTCCGGGTCCTGGCGCACGATCGAACGCAGCGCGTTGGCGAAGTCCAGGCCGATCTGCGGCTTGGCCTGTACCTGGTTGATGCCTTCGAGCTGGTACTCGACCGGATCCTCGACGGTGATGATCTTGACGTCGGCGGTATTGAGCTTCGACAGCGCGGTGTACAGCGTGGTGGTCTTGCCCGAACCGGTGGGCCCGGTGACCAGCAAAATACCGTGCGGCTGCCGCAACACCTGCTCGAACTGGGGCAGAAACGCATCGGTGAAGCCCAGGCGCTGGAAGTCGAAAACCACTGTTTCGCGATCGAGCAGGCGCATCACCACCGACTCGCCGTGCGCCGTGGGCATGGTCGACACGCGCAGGTCGAGCTCGCGGCCCTGCACGCGCAGCATGATCCGGCCGTCCTGCGGCAGGCGGCGCTCGGCGATGTTGAGCCTGGCCATGATCTTGATGCGCGAGATGACCGCCGCCGTGAGGTTTTGCGGCGGGGCTTCGCCCTCCTCGAGCACGCCGTCGATGCGGTAGCGCACCTTGAGCCGGTTCTCGAATGGTTCGACGTGGATGTCGGACGCGCGCAGCTCGACCGCGCGCTGGATCACCAGGTTCACCAGGCGGATCACCGGCGCCTCGGAAGCAAGATCGCGCAGGTGTTCGACATCGTCGCTGTCGGCGTCGCCTTCGCCGCCGGCGTTCGCGTCGAGCAACGCACCCATCGCGCTGCGCCCCTGGCCATGCCAGCGTTCGACCAGGTCGTCGATCTCCGAACGCAAGGCGACCGCCGCGCGCACCTCACGGCCGCTGGCCAGGCGCACGGCGTCGAGGATGTAGGGATCCTGGGGATCGGCCAGCAGCACGTCGACGCTGTCGTCGGTGTCGGCCACCGGCACGACGTGGAACTGCTTCATGAACTTGGTCGCCAGGACCACGCCTTCTGGCGGCAACTCCGGCGCGTCACGCGTGGACAGCAGCGGCAGGCCGAGGACGGTGGCGCAGGCTTCGGCATGATCGCGCTCGGAGACCAGGCCCAGGCGGCCGAGCAGGGCCAGCAGGCCGCCGCCGGCTTCCTCCTGCAGGCGGCGGACGCGGGCGACGTCGGCATCCTTGAGCTTGCCGCGCTCGAGCAGCGCGGCGACCACGCGTTCATCCGCGCTGTTGCCGTCGATGGCGCTGGCGTTGGCGACTGCGTTCACGCGGGTCCTCCGTCGGGCCACCGACTTTAGCAGGTCGCCCGGGCGCTACCTGGATGTAACCGGCTCCATGAACTGGTAGCCGGGAATCGGGAGCCGGCAGCCGGAAGCCTTCATCCAATCGCCGCCCGCGCATTGCGGAACATCCGCAGCCACGGCGAATCGTCCGGCCAGTCGCCCGGCGCCCAGCTCATGTTGGCGCTACGCGGCGTGCGCTCCGGGTGCGGCATCAGGATGGTGACGCGGCCGTCCTCGCTGGACAGGCCGGCGATGGCGTCGGTCGAACCGTTCGGGTTGGCCGGGTAGCTCGTGGCCGCGCTGCCGTCGCCTTCCACGTAGCGCAGGGCCACGCGCGCGGCTGCCAGGTCGACATCGTTGGCGAACTCGGCGCGGCCTTCGCCGTGGGCGATCGAGACCGGGATCCGCGAGCCCGCCATGCCGCGCAGGAACAGCGATGGCGATTCCACCACTTCCAGCATCCCGAAGCGCGCCTCGAACTGCTCGCTGCGGTTGCGCAGGAAGCGCGGCCAGTGCCCGGTGCCGGGAATGATCGCGCCGAGCTGGCTCATCATCTGGCAGCCGTTGCACACGCCCAGGCCGAAACTGTCGCCGCGGGCGAAGAAGCGCTCGAACATCTCGCGCAGCTCGGGGCGCTCGAGGATGCTGGTGGCCCAGCCACGGCCGGCGCCAAGCACGTCGCCGTAGCTGAAGCCGCCGCACGCGGCCAGGCCGCTGAATCCTTCGAGGGTGGCGCGCCCGGCGACCAGGTCGCTCATGTGCACGTCATGGGCGCTGAAACCGGCGCGTTCGAACGCCGACGCCATCTCGACCTGGCCGTTGACGCCCTGCTCGCGCAGGATCGCGACCTTCGGCCTGTTGCCGGTGGCGATGAACGGTGCGGCGATGTCCTCGGCCGGATCGAAGCCGAGTTTCGGCTGCAGTCCGGGCGCATCGAAGCGCGAGGCCGCGGCACGTTCCTCGTCGGCGCTGCCGGGGTTGTCACGCAGGCGCTGCATGGCGTGGCTCACCGACCACCAGGCGCCGAACAGCTCTTCCCAGTGCCAGCTGGCCAGGACTTCGCCGTCGTCCAGCACCCGTACCTGCGGCGCCGTCGTCGGGCGCGCGATGCGCTGGGCGCAATCGACCAGCCCGTGGCGCGCGACCATGTCGGCGAACGCCGCGCGGTCCTCGCAATCGATCTGCACCACTGCACCCAGTTCCTCGTTGAACAGGGTGCGGAACACGTCCTCGATCCGGTCCGCACCCCAGCCGTCGAGCACGATGTCCAGGCCCAGATGCGAACAGAAGGCCATCTCCGCCAGCGCGGCGAACGCGCCGCCGTCGGAACGGTCGTGGTAGGCGCGCAGCAGTCCGGCCTCGCGCGCATCGCGGATCAGCTCGAAGAACGCGCGCAGGCGGCGCGGATCCTCGATGTCCGGCACGCCGGCGCCGTCGCCTTCGCCGCGGAACGCCGGCAAGCCGGCATTGCCGCCCGCTTCCGGATGGCACTGGGCGAGGATCGACCCGCCCATGCGCTGGCGCCCCGCGCCGAGCCCGATTAGCCACAGCTCAGTCGCGCCCTCGCGCACCAGCAGCGGGGTCAACTGCGCGCGCACGTCGCGCACCGGCGCGAATGCAGTCACCACGAGTGAAACCGGCGACACCGACTTGTGCGAGGACATCGACAAGGAATCCTTGCCCACCGGAATCGAAAGCTCCAGCGCCGGGCACAACTCCATCGCGATCGCGCGCACCGCGTCGAACAGGCGCGCGTCCTCGCCATCGTGGCCGGCGGCGGCCATCCAGTTGGCGGACAACTTGATCCGCTCCAGCGCATCGACGGGTGCCGCGCACAGGTTGGTGATGGCTTCGCCCACGGCCATGCGCGCGGCCGCGGCCGGATCCAGCAGCGCCAGCGGCGTGCGCTCGCCGATGGCCATCGCCTCGCCGCTGAAACCTTCGTATCCCGACAGCGTGATCGCGCAATCGGCTACCGGCAGCTGCCACGGCCCGACCATCTGGTCGCGCGCGGTCAGCCCGCCGACGCTGCGGTCGCCGATGGTGACCAGGAAGGATTTCGCCGCCACCGTCGGATGCGCGAGCACGCGCATGCCGGCGTCGTGCAACAGCAGGGCGCGGGTGTCGAGCTGCGGCCAGCGCGGCGGGGCCGGATGCGCGGTGTCGCGGTGCATCTTCGGCGCCTTGCCGAAGAGGACGTCCATGGGCAAATCGATCGGGAGGGCGGGCGATTCGGGATCCGGGATCCGGGATCCGGAAAGGCCAAAGCCGGCGACCAGGCGTTCCTCGGCGGTCGCGGTACCCACGACGGCAAACGGACACCGTTCACGCAGGCAGATCGCGGCGAACTCGGCGACGCGTTCCTGCGGCAGGCCCAGCACGTAGCGTTCCTGCGATTCGTTGCACCACAGCTGCAACGGCGACAGCGACGGGTCGTCGCTGGGCACCTTGTCGAGGTCGATGACGCCGCCGACCCCGGAGTCGTGCAGCAGTTCCGGGATCGCATTGGACAGGCCGCCGGCGCCGACGTCGTGGATCGACAGGATCGGATTGTTTTCCGCGAGGCCGACGCAGGCATCGATCACTTCCTGGCAGCGGCGCTCCATCTCCGGGTTGTCGCGCTGCACGCTTGCGAAATCCAGGTGTTCGGCGCTCTCGCCGGAGGCCACGGAGCTGGCGGCACCCCCGCCCAGTCCGATCAGCATCGCCGGGCCGCCGAGCACGATCACCGCATCGCCCGGCGACAGCGAGCGCTTGGCGACCATGGTCCGGTCGACCGCGCCAAGACCGCCGGCGAGCATGATCGGCTTGTCGTAGGCGCGTACCAGGCTTTCGCTTTCGGCCAGTTCGAAGCTGCGGAAGTAGCCGGTGAGGTTGGGGCGCCCGAACTCGTTGTTGAACGCGGCCGCGCCGAGCGGGCCGTCGAGCATGATTTCCAGCGCCGGCGCCATGCGCGGGTTGAGCGTGCGCGCGCCTTCCCAGGCCTGCGGCAGGGTCGGGATGCGCAGGTGCGACACGCTGAAACCGCACAGGCCGGCCTTGGGCTTGCCGCCGCGGCCGGTGGCGCCTTCGTCGCGGATCTCGCCGCCGGCGCCCGTCGATGCGCCCGGGAACGGCGCGATCGCAGTGGGATGGTTGTGGGTTTCGACCTTGATGCAGAACGCGCTGTCGGCCAGGTCCTCGGCGCGGTACTCGCGCGACCGGGGATCGGGGCGGTAGCGGCGCGTGGCGAACCCGGCGACCACCGCGGCGTTGTCGCTGTACGCCGACAGCGTGTGCTCCGGCGTGGTCGCGTGGGTGTGCTTGATCATCCGGAACAGCGACGCCGGCTGGCCCTCGCGCTGCTGCTCGCGGCCGTCGATGGTCCAGCTGGCATTGAAGATCTTGTGCCGGCAATGCTCGGAGTTGGCCTGCGCGAACATCATCAGTTCGACGTCGGACGGATCGCGGCCGAGTTCGCCGTAGCGCTCGCGCAGGTACTCGATCTCGTCGGCGGCCAGGGCCAGGCCCAGGCGGGCATTGGCGGCTTCCAGCCGGGCCAGCGGTATCCGCTCCAGTTCGCCGCGCGCGGGGGTGGCGAACATGGCGGCACCCTGGCCGCGGTCCTCGATCAGCGACTGGGTCATCGGATCGTGCAGGAGCTTCACCAGCGCCACCCGGGCCTCGCCCTCGGCGGGCCAGCCGGACAGGTCGATGCGGGTACCGCGCTCGACCCGCTTCACCGCCAGGCGCGCGCCGTGCAGCAGCTCGGTGGCCTTGCTCGCCCAGGGCGAAATCGTGCCCAGGCGCGGCAGCACGAAGCGCGATTGCGCACCGCCGGGTAGCGGCCGGAATGTTTCGCCGGCCTGCAGGATCCGGCCCAGCACGGGCAGGTCCGGGGCGGCACCGGCTTCGGGCTCGACCCAATAGGTGAACCACGCGCCAAGCACGCGCAGGTCGGGGGCAATGGCCGAGACTTTGGCTTGCAGCCGCTCCAGGCGGAACGGCGACAGGGCCGGCAGGCCCTCAAGGACGATCATGTCCGGCGGGAACCGTGTGGAAACGGGCCGTCTATTGTACCTATGGAGAGCCCGTGGCGGTGCTCGCCGCCGGACTGCCGCCGCCGGCCAGCTGGTCCAGCATCGCCCGCATCTGCGCCGGCGGCACATAGCCCCCGAGCTGGGTGCCGTCGGCCGTCAGGACCATGGGGGTACCGGTCAGGCCCATGCGCTGGCCCAGGACGTACTGCATGGTCACCGGATTGGTGCACTGGCCGGAGGTCACCGGGCGCTCGTTCTTGGCGTCGGTGAGCGCCTGCTTGCGATCGGCCGAGCACCACACCGCCACCATCTTGCGGAAGTCCTCGCTGGCCAGGCCCATGCGCGGGAAGGCCACGTACTGGACCGCGATGCCCAGCCGGTTGTACTCGGCGATCTCGCCGTGCATCTTGCGGCAGTAACCGCATTCGACATCGGTGAACACCGTCACCGTGTACTTCGGGTTCGGCGGCGCGAACACGATCCGGTCCTTGAGCGGAATGGTGCGCAACAGTTCGGCGCGCAGCCCCTGCATCGCCTCCTCGCCCACGTCGGCCTGGCGCGCGATGTCGTACAGGGTGCCCTGCATGAGGTACTTGCCGTCGTTGCTGACGAACAGTGCACGGCCGCCCACGATGACCTGCTGGAAGCCCTTGAGCGGCGCGGCCTCGATGCTTTCGATGGGCATCTTGGAGTCCAGCTTGAGCAGCGCCGCGCGCACGCTGGCGGCAGGCGTGCCGGGAGCGACGGCGGCAGGTTTGGCCGCAGCCGGCGGCTTGCCGTCCTGGGCGCAGGCGGAGAGGCTGGCAACGGCGAACAACAGCGGCAGGAGAGTCTTCATGCACGGATTATCCCACGGCCGACCCCGCCTGCCGCCCCCCTGAAAATGGTGTTCAGGCGCGCGGATGGTGCTGCTGGTGCAGGCGCTTGAGCTGTTCACGCGCGACCAGGGTGTAGATCTGGGTGGTCGACAGCGAGCTGTGGCCGAGCAGCATCTGCAGCGCGCGCAGGTCGGCGCCGTGGTTGAGCAGGTGGGTGGCGAAGCTGTGGCGCAGGCCGTGCGGGCTGACCTTGGCCGGGTCGATGCCGGCGGCGGCGGCGTAGCGCTTGACCAGGGTCCAGAACTGCTGCCGGCTCGGCGCGGCGCCGCGGGTGCCGAGGAACAGCGCCGGCAGGCTGCGGGTGCCGGCCAGCCGCGAGCGGGATTCGGCGAGATAGCGCTCCAGCCAGTGCTGCGACTCCTCGCCCAGCGGCACCAGCCGCTCCTTGCTGCCCTTGCCGGTGACGCGCAATACGCCCTGGCGCAGGTTGACCGCGGTGGCCGGCAGCCCGACCAGCTCG
>JALYWW010000151.1 GCA_030852515.1 Pseudomonadota bacterium | reverse complement strand
GGCTCGGCCTGTCCGGCGGCATCGATTCGGCCGTGGTCCTGGCGATCGCGGCCGATGCCCTGGGTGCCGAGAACGTTACCGCGGTGCGGATGCCGTCGCGCTATACCGCGGATCTTTCCAACGACCTGGCCGCGGTGCAGTGCGAGTCGCTGGGCGTGCGCCTGCTGACGCTGCCGATCGAATCGCCGTTCCAGGGCTTCCTCGACGCCCTTGCCGGCAGCTTCGAAGGCCAGGCGGTCGATACCACCGAGGAAAACCTGCAGGCGCGGACCCGCGGCGCGCTGTTGATGGCCATGTCCAACAAGTTCGGCGGACTGTTGCTCACCACCGGCAACAAGAGCGAATACGCGGTCGGCTACGCCACGATCTATGGCGACATGTGCGGCGGCTACGCGCCGCTCAAGGACCTGTACAAGACCGAGGTGTTCGCGCTGGCACGCTGGCGCAACACGATCGGCGGCAGTGCCGCGGGCGGTGGCGAGACGATCCCTTCGGCGGTGATCGCGCGGCCACCCTCGGCGGAACTGCGCGAGAACCAGGTCGACCAGGATTCGCTGCCGCCCTACGACGTGCTCGACGCGATCCTGCTGCGCCACGTCGACCAGGAGCAGTCGGCGGCGGAAATAATCACTGCCGGCTTCGACGCCGCGACGGTGGAGCGGATACTGCGCCTGGTGCGCACCAGCGAATGGAAGCGGCACCAGGCCGCGCCCGGACCCAAGGTCTCGCGGCGCGCGTTCGGGCGGGAGCGGCGCTACCCGATTACGAACGGGTACGGATACTGATCGCGGCTTCCGCCGCTCCTACTCGGTGAGCAGGGATTTCTCGCCGGCGAAGGGATTGACGCGGCGCAGCTTCCACGGGAAGTCCGGCCAGTCGCCGCTCAGCCAGGGGTGCTGCGGGTCGTTGGCCTCGAGCACGCGCCGGGCGTCGGCGGCCAGCTCGGTATTGCCCAGCCGGGTATACGACTCGGCCAGGATCGCGACCGCATCGTCCTGGTGGCGCGCCTGCGGGTAGGTCTCGAGCATGTAGGTGGCGCGGTTGGCAGCGGCCACCCAGGCGCCGCGGCGCATGTAGTACAGGGCGACGTCGAGTTCGTGGCGCGCGAACATGTTGCGCAACTCGATCATGCGCTCGCCCGCGTCGGCGGCGTAGCGGCTGTTCGGGTAACGCTCGGTCACGATCTTGAAGTCGTTGTAGGCCTGCATCGGCGTCGACAGGTCGCGGCGGCTCGCGTCCAGCGTCCACACCCGCTGCAGCAGGATGGTGTCGCGGTTGCTGTTCACCAGACCGCGCAGGTAATAGAGGTATGCGATGTTGCGATGGGTCGGATAGGTGCGGATGAAGCGGTCGATGCTGGAGATCGCTTCCTCGTTGCGCCCCGACTTGAACTGGGCGTAGGCGGTCTCCACCAGCGCCTGTTCGGTGTAGGGGCCATAGGGATACTGCGCGACCAGCCGCTTGTAGACCGTGATCGCCTGGCTCCAGCTGCCGTCCACCATCTCGGCATGGCCCTTCTCGTAGAGCTGGGCCACGGGCACGCCCTCGTTGGCGTCCGTGTCCTTGAACCAGCCCTTGAACCGGGCGCAGCCCGAGGTGGCGAGCACCGCCAGCATCAACAGGACGAGGAGGGGACGCGGGGAACGTGGGGTCATCTTGGGTCGATCGAGGCGCCGGGGGCACGAAGGTCGGATAATAGCAGCGGCGCAATAGCAGTGCCGCCACGCAAGGACCCCAGCCGCATGCCAGACGTTCGCCCCGACCATGCCGCGCCGCGCGAGGCCCGGATCCCGGAAGCCGCCGCCGGGCGCCGCTTCGACGCCGTGCTGGCGGAACTGTTTCCTGAATACTCGCGCTCGCGGCTCTCGGCCTGGATCAAGTCCGGCGACGCCCTGCTCGAGGGGCAGGCCGCGCGCCCGCGCGACCTGGTCCGGGGCGGCGAGCTCGTGACGCTGCAGGCCGAGCTGGAGGAGCAGACCCATGCCGAGCCCGAGGACATCCCGCTCGAGGTCCTGTACGAGGACAGCGAGGTGTTCGTGCTCGACAAGCCGGCCGGGCTGGTGGTGCACCCGGGCGCTGGCAACCCGACCGGCACCCTGGTCAACGGGCTGCTGCATCGCGATCCGCGGCTGTCGGCGCTGCCGCGGGCGGGCATCGTCCATCGCCTGGACAAGGACACCTCGGGGGTGATGGTGGTCGCGCGCACCCTGCAGGCGCATGCCGCGCTGGTCGCGCAGCTGTCGGCGCGCGAGGTGCACCGGCAATACCTGGCGGTGGTGGTCGGCGCGCTGGTGTCCGGCGGCACCGCCGACGCCGCGATCGACCGCCATCCGCGCGACCGCATCCGCATGGCGGTGCGCGAGGATGGCAAGGATGCAGTGACCCACTATCGCCTGCGCGAGCGTTTCCATGCGCACACCGCGCTCGAGTGCCGGCTGGAAACCGGGCGCACCCACCAGATCCGCGTGCACATGGCCCACCTCAAGCATGCGATCGTCGGCGATCCGCTGTACGGCGGGCCCTTGCGGCTGCCGCGCGGCGCGTCGGACGAACTGGTCGCCGTGTTGCGGGGCTTCAAGCGCCAGGCGCTGCACGCAGAGACCCTTGAGTTCACCCATCCGGCCAGCGGCGAACCGGTGCGGGTCAGCGCGCCGGTGCCGGCGGACCTGCAGCTGTTGTTGCGCGCACTGCGCGCGGACACCGCGGCCCGGGAGCAGGCAGGCCGCTGATGCCCGATGCGCGCGCCGACGTCGCCGCCAGCGTGCTCCGCGCCGAGTGGCCGCCCCGCCCGGCGTGCATGCGCTGGTGACCCTGCGTGGGCCGGCGGGCGGATCGGCACCGCCGTTCGACCGCTTCGACATGGGATTGCGCAATGGCGACGATGTTGCCGTGGTCGCGCGCAACC
>JALYWW010000004.1 GCA_030852515.1 Pseudomonadota bacterium | reverse complement strand
GTGCTGCGGCCGCCGGTCGCGTCGCGGCCGCGCCGGCGCGGTTTCGCCGCTGGTTCCGCGCGCAACGCCACGCTCGATTCGCCCTTCAACACCGCGGCGCTGGCGGCGGTCAGGCGCAATGCGCCGTGGCCTTCCAGGTCGACTTCGAGCAACCCGGCGGCGACGAGCTGGCGGAATACGCTGCGCCATTGGCGCGCATCGAGTTCAGCGCCGACGCCGTAGGTACTCAGTGCGTCGTGGCCGAACTGGCGGATCTTGGCCGTGTCCGCACCGCGCAGGATGTCGACCAGGTGGGCGGCGCCGAAACGCTGGCCGCTGCGGTACACGCACGACAACGCCTTCTGCGCGGCGACCGTTCCGTCCCAGGCCTGGGACGGGTCCAGGCAGTTGTCGCAATTGCCGCAGGCGCCCGGATGCGCTTCGCCGAACCAGCCCAGCAGCTGCTGGCGGCGACATGCGGTGGATTCGCAGTAGCCGACGAGGGCGTCGAGCTTGCGGCGCTCCAGCCGCTTGCGCTCGTCGCCGGCATCGGAGTCCTCGATCATCCGTCCCAGCAGGACCGAATCGCCGAGGCCATAGGCGAGCCAGGCGACCGCCGGCTCGCCGTCGCGGCCGGCGCGGCCGGTTTCCTGGTAATACCCCTCCAGCGACTTGGGCAGGTCGAGATGGGCCACGAAGCGCACGTCCGGTTTGTCGATGCCCATGCCGAAGGCGATGGTGGCGACCATGACGATGCCGTCCTCGCGCAGGAACCGGCGCTGGTTGGCCGCGCGCACCGTGGCGTCGAGTCCCGCGTGGTAGGGCAGGGCCTGGATTCCGTGTCCGGCCAGGTATTCGGCGGTGGCCTCGACCTTGCGCCGCGACAGGCAATACACGATGCCGGCCTCGCCGCGATGGCCGTCGAGGAAGTCGAGCAGCTGGCGGCGACCGTCGTGCTTGCCCTCGACCCGGTAGCGGATGTTGGGGCGGTCGAACGAACTCACGAACTGGCGGGCGCCTTCCAGCGCCAGCCGCTCGGCGATCTCGCGCCGGGTCGGCGCATCGGCGGTCGCGGTCAGGGCGATCCGCGGCACCTCGGGCCATCGCTCGTGGAGGACGGTCAGTTCACGGTACTCGGGACGGAAGTCGTGCCCCCACTGGGACACGCAATGCGCTTCGTCGATCGCGAACAGGGCGATCCGGGCGCGGTCGAGCAGGGACAGGAAGCGCGGGGTCAACAGCCGTTCGGGGGCGACGTAGAGCAGGTCCAGGTCGCCGGCCAGCAACGCCTGTTCGGTGGCCGCAGCCTCGCTGGCCTCCTGGCTGGAATTGAGGAAGGCCGCCCGGACCCCGAGCTGGCGCAGGGCCTCGACCTGGTCCTGCATCAGCGCGATCAGGGGCGACACCACGATTCCGGTTCCTTCACGGAGCAGGGCGGGCAGCTGGTAGCACAGGGACTTGCCACCGCCGGTCGGCATCAGCACCAAGGCGTCTCCGCCGTCGACAAGATGGGCGACGATCGCCGCCTGTTCGCCGCGGAAGGCGTCAAAACCGAAGATGTCCCGCAGATGGGCGAGGGCCGTTCCGGACATGGGTGGGTAGGCGCGAAGGGCCGTCCAGCATGCCATGGGCACCATGTTCATGGGGGTCGCGACCGTAAGGCGGCAATTCTTCCTGATTTGCGATAAACATCACGGTTTTACGCACACATGACGTTCACACTATTCAGCAAGTCGTGATTGCAGTTCACATTTTGTGCGTGGTACCGTTCCCATAACGGAATTATCACGCTGTGCTCACAACGCCTTTCGGATGCCCCAATCATCCGGATTGATGGAGCAGAACGGCAAATCGGCCTTTACAGGGGACATCGCAATGAAGATTTCAGGCATCCGGCTGCTGGGCATGGCGCTCTGCCTTGCCGTGTCCGGTGTTGCGCTCGCGCAGGACGCGAGCCCGATCCAGATCACCAACACCGTGTTCCAGGAAGTCGAAGCCAAGGCGGCCGACGGCACGACCAGCATGAAGCTGGTGCCGGCGGCGAAGGTCGTGCCGGGTGGCGAGGTGGTGTACCACATCGATGTCGTCAACAACGGCGACGCGGCCGCGACCGATGTCGTGATCAACAATGCGGTGCCGTCCGGCCTCGTGCTCAGCGGCGATCCCAGGCCCGCCCCGAGCGAGGTCTCGGTGGACGGTGGCGAGACCTTCGGCAATCTGGCGGATCTCGCCGTAACCGGCGTCGACGGCGCGCAACGCGCAGCGCAGCTAACCGATGTCACCCACCTGCGCTGGGTGATCGCCACCTTGGCGCCGAGGGCGGAGACCCAGGTCATTTTTCGCGCCCGAGTCAAGTAAACCGGACATTCTTTCATCTCACCGATCGGTCCCAAACCGATCCTCATTTTGACCACCGCGTTACCGCAAGCTACAGGGGACCCAAAGCATGAAGTTCGCGACTACCAAGATCTTGGCGGCGGCATTGTTGCTGGCCGCAGGCACCCAGGCGGCGTTCGCCGCAGGCCCGACCTCCAGTACCAACAAGGCCGGCGAAACGATCTCCAACACCGCCACGGTCACCTTCAGCGTGGGCGGTGTCGTGCAGTCCACCACGCCGGACGACCAGGCCGACTTCACCGTTGACCGCCTGGTCAACGTGACCGTGCAGGCCGGCGCCACCACCAACGTGACCCCGGGCCAGTCTGCCGCAGCGCTCACGTTCACCGTCACCAACAACACCAACAGCCCGATGGACTTCGACCTGGATGCCGCCAACGTGGCAGCCGGCGACGACTTCGATGCCGGCGCCTTCACCTATTACCTCGATGACGGCGTGGGCACCGGCGGCGACGGTGTCTACGGCACCGGCGGCGACACCCTGGTCACCTACCTCGACGAAATGCCGTCCGATGCCGTGTGGACAGTGTTCGTCGTGGCCAATATCCCGGACAGCGGCCAGGCAAACAGCGACAACGCGGACGTCACCCTGCTGGCCACTGCGCACGACGCCGGCGGCGCGGCCGCCCTGGGCGCGCTGACCCTGAACGACGACGGCTCCGCGAACGCGGACGACGGTACCAACAACGATGCGGCCAACGTCGACAACGTGTTCAACGACGCCGACGGCGATGTCGATGGCTTGCGCGACGGTGCGCACAGCGACACCAACTCCTACGTCGTGTCCTCCGCTTCGATCACCGTGACCAAGTCCTCGGCCGTGGTCTCCGACCCGATCAACAACTCCACGAATCCGAAGGCGATCCCCGGCGCGACCATGGTGTACTGCATCGCGGTCTCCAACGGCAGCGCGAGCGTGGCGGCCACCGACGTTACCGTCGGCGACCCGATCCCGACCGGCACCACCTACGTGCCCGGCTCGCTGCGCGTGCTGAACGCCGGTGTGACCTGCGATGTGGGTGCGATCGACGATGGCGACGCGATGACCGACTCCGACGCCGAAGACGGCACCCCTGGCAACCAGGAAGCCGGCATCTTGGTGACGCCTGTCACGACCCATGGCGACTTCGGCGGCACCACTGCCGGCTCGGTCACCACGGTCACCAGCCTGCCCGTGAGCAGCACCACCACCACGATCTTCCAGGTCACGATCGACTGATCGAGCCGGACCGTCGCGCCTGACCCGGTCGCTGCGATTGCAGCGGCCGGGGCAAGGCGGTCGTGGAAGCCACTCCTTACCTCCATGCGCGCGGGCCTTGCCTGCGCGCCCAGGACGGATTGCGCCTGATGAATGCCTCCGGCACCCAGAAAAACGGGACGCTAGGACGCACTGCGGCTGTGCTGCTGGTGTGGGCGCTTGGCTTCGCCTGCGCTTCGGGAACCGGCCCGGCATACGCCGCCCAGATCGAAAATACCGCTTCGGTCACCTATCGCCACGGCAATGCCGTCGCATCGAAACACAGCAATACCGTCATCACCCAGATCCTCCCGTCGCCTACCCAGGCATCGCTCGGGTTCCTGCGCTTCGATCCCGACCCGTCCGGCACCCAGCCGAGGCTGCCGATCGACGGCGGCCAGTGCCGGATCGAAGGCGGCAGCTTCGCCCCCATGCCCGCGCTGGTGGGGAGCGATGGCCAACCGCTCGACCCCGGCGAGGTCGGTACCACGCCTGCGCCGGGCTACTACACCGGCGAACCGATCGTGATCACCGTTTCCGACGTCAATCGCAATGCCGATCCGGCCGCGCGTGAGTACGTCGATGTCGACATCACCACGTCTACCGGCGATGCCGAGACCCTGCGCCTGCAGGAAACCGGCGCCGACACCGGCGTTTTCGCCGGCGCGATCCAGAGCGTGCCGATGCCGCCGGCGGCGGCCCAGTGGAATTGCGCGCTCTCGCTCGCCGCCTTTGCTGAAATCACCGCACGCTACACCGACACGGATTTCCCGCTCGACGCCTTGGCCGTGGCTGCGATCGGCTACGCCCCGCTCGAGGACGACACGGTCATCCGCCTTGAGCAGACGGTCTCGCGCGACATCGTCGAGATCGGCGAGTTCCTCCAATACACGCTTGTCGTGCGCAACATCCACGATGTGCCGGCGACCAACGTGCGCATCCGTGATGAGCTGCCACCGGGCCTGCGTTTCCAGGCCGGCTCGCTGCGCATCGGCGCGCCGACCGTGCCCGACAGCCCTGACGTCACGCCGGCCCCGCCGGCGGGCGGCAACGGTGCAACGACCGCCGCAGCCCGGGTGCCGGCGCGGCCGGCTGTCGAGGCGGGGGCCACCGTCTCCAGCGACGGCCGCACCCTGCAGTTCCCGGCCGGCAACCTTGCGCCCGGCAGCTCGATCACAGCGACCTTTATTGCCGAGGTCGGTGCCGGAGCCGCCGGCCAGCACCTGTTGAACTACGCCATCGCCACCGCCAATGGATCGCTGTCGTCCAACGAGACCGACACTGTGGTGCGGATGCGCGAGTCGCTGAATACCACCCGTTTCACCCTCGTCGGCCGGGTGTTCGCAGTGGACAGCTGCGAAGTTCCGCCGGCCGGCGCCGCCGGCGTGCCCCACGTGCAGCTCCTGCTGCAGGACGGCACCTTCGTGGCGAGCGACGAGAACGGCGCCTACCACTTCGAAGGCCTGCGCCCGGGCACCCACGTGGTCCAGCTCGATCCTGCCTCGATCCCGGCCGACATGGAGCCGGTAGCCTGCCAGCAGAACACCCGTTTCGCCGGTCGCGCGGACTCGCAGTTCGTCGAGGCGCAGGGCGGGACGTTGTGGCGCGCCGACTTCTACCTGCGGCGCAAGACCGGTGCGGTGGGCGCGCAACTGGCCATCGCACGTGCCGCCGACGGCAAACTGTCCTATTCGGCGGAACTGGATGGCGGCAAGGTGCCGGTCGCCAAACTGCGGGCGATGATCATGCTGCCCGCAGGGAGCACCTATCTGCCCGGATCGGCCAGGGTCGATGGCGAGCTGGTCGCCGATCCCGCCCTCAGCGACGGCCTGGCGATCTTCAGCCTCGGCGATCCGGGCACGCACTGGCGACGACGACTGACGTTCGAGGCTGCCCGGCCCGCTGCGTGCGAACCGGGAAAAAGCCAGTCCAAGCTCGTAGGGTTGTTCGACGCCGGGGGCAAGTCCGGCCAGCGAACCCCCGCGATCGAGCTGGACGTGGCTTGCGATCGCGAGCCGGGCACGACTTCGAGCCAACGCAACGAAACCCGCGTTGACGCCGCCGCCGAAGGGCCGGCGGCTTCGCCGTTTGAGGCGCTCGCCCAACTGCGCGCCGCGATTGCCGACGATGCCACCGCTGCCGGCAGCCTGGACCCGGGCCAGTGGTTCGTGGGCCAGGAGCCGGGCCGCGATTTCCTTTTCCCGGCTGCGGACTACAACCCGCGTTCGCCGACCAGCGCCGTGGTCATCAAGCACCTGCCGGGCGAGAAGCCCCGCCTGCGCGTGAACGGCGAGCAGGTGGATCCGCACTACTACGACGGATCCACCACCAGTGCGGACCGCCGATTGACCGTCACGCGCTGGCGAGCGCTGCCGTTGCTGGAAGGCGACAACAAGATCGAAGTCGAGATCGTCGATGCGACCGGCGCGACCGTCGCCACGCTCGACCGCGCCGTCCACTTCGCCAACACGCCCGCCCGCATCGAACTGGTTTCCGACCGCTCTGCACTGTTCGCCGACGGCATCCATCGTCCCGTGATCGCCGTGCGGGTGCTCGATCGCACCGGCCGTCCCGTGCGCAAGGGCATGACCGGCCCGTTCTCCATCTCTGCGCCGTACCAGGCGGCGGTCTCCGCGGGCAAGCTCCAGCAGCAGCAGATCGCGGGCATCGCAGGCGACCGTCCGGTCTGGCTCACCGAGGGCGACGACGGCATCGCCTACATCGAGCTGCAGCCGACGGGCAACGCCGGCAGCGCCAGCCTCTCCTTTGAGTTCAGCGACGACAAACAGACCCAGGCACAGGAGCTGCAGGTGTGGCTGAAGGCGGCGCCGCGCGATTGGGTCGTGGTGGGCTTCGCCAAGGGCGGCGTGGGTTATGAAACCCTGCAGGACAACATGCAGGCGCTGCAGCCGGGCGAAGACGGCAAGGGCGTGCGTGGCGAAAGCCAGGTTGCCCTGTACGCAAAGGGCCGCGTGCTCGGCAAGTGGCTGCTCACCCTGGCCTACGACAGCGACAAGCCAACCGACCGGCTGCGTGACCAGAGCCTGCTGTCGACCATCGATCCGGGCCAGTATTACACCCTCTATGGCGATGCCGCGCAGCAGGGGTACGATGCCGCCAGCGCGCGCAAGGTCTACCTCAAGCTCGAGCGCGACCAGTTCTACGCCCTGTTCGGCGATTTCCAGACCGGACTGGACCGCAACCAGCTCTCGCGCTACCAGCGCACGCTCACCGGCGTGAAGGTCGAGTACCGCGGGCCGATGCTCGAGTTCAACGGCTTCGCCGCGGAAACCGCGCAGAACTACGTCCGCGACGAACTCCAGGGCGACGGCACGTCGGGCCTGTACCGTCTGCGCTCGGGTCCGGTCGTGCTCAACAGCGAACGCATCCGCATCGAAACCCGCGACCGCTACCACAGCGAGCAGATCCTCGAGAGCCGCGAGCTGTCCCGCCATAT
The DNA here is from genome assembly GCA_030852515.1 of Pseudomonadota bacterium. Classification (GTDB taxonomy): domain Bacteria; phylum Pseudomonadota; class Gammaproteobacteria; order Xanthomonadales; family Xanthomonadaceae; genus Cognatiluteimonas. Next base: position 49,147 of record JALYWW010000004.1, on the reverse strand, counting down.
CGACTACGACATCGACTACGACAACGGCACGCTGTTCTTCCGTGAGCCCATCGCCAGCCGCGACTTCGACTTCAATCCGATCTGGATCGTCGCCGAGTACGAAACCGTCGGCACCGGCGAGGAATTCCTCAATGGTGGTGGCCGGGTCGGCATCCGCGCGATGGAAGGCCGCCTCGAGGCGGGCGCCACCTACATCCGCGACCAGGATGCGCTAGCCGACAGCCAGCTGGCTGGCCTCGACGCGAAGTTCCGCTTGACGCCGAACGCCGAGTTGCGCGCGGAGTACGCGTCGTCGCGCAGCGAGGGTAGTACCGGCGAGAGCAGCGGCAGTGCCTGGCTGCTGGAGTGGGAACACCGCGGCGAGCAGCTCAACTTCCTCGCTTACGCGCGTCGCCAGGGCCTCGGATTCGGCCTGGGACAGCAGGGCGGGTACCAGTCGGGAATGTTCAAGACCGGCGTCAAGGGCCAGTTCCGCATTGGCCAGCGGTTCTCGCTGCAGGGCGAGCTCTACCGCGAAGAGAACCTCCAGGCCGATGCGGTGCGCGACGCTGCGAAGCTCGAACTCGAGTACCGCCAGGACCAGTGGTCCGCCAGGGCCGGGCTGCAATGGGCGCACGACGAAGGCGCCGATGGCGAGGTGGCCGAGTCGCAGCAGGTGATGCTGGGGGTCAGCAGGCGGCTGATGGACGGTCGCCTGGAGCTGGGCGCGCAAGCCGACTTCAGCCTGGGCGGCAAGAACGAAAGCGTCGACTTCCCGACCCGCCTGCAGGTCAACGGCGCGTACAGGATCAACGATGCGTTCCGCCTGCTCGCCGCCCAGGAATATACGGACGGCAAGGACCGCGACACCTCCACGACCCGTCTCGGATTCGAAGCCAAGCCGTGGAAGGATGCGACGCTCACCAGCACGCTCAACCAAAGCCAGGTCAGCGAGTACGGCCCGCGTACGTTCGCGCTGATGGGCCTGAACCAGCGCTTCGTCGTGGACGAGCACTGGAGCTTCGACGTTGCGGTGGATTCCAGCCATGCATTCAACGAGTCCGGGGATGCGCCGCTGGTCGTCGATCCGTCGCAGCCGATCCAGGCCGGCGGGATTCGCGACGGCGGCGCCCTGACCGAAGACTTCGTCGCCCTCTCTGCCGGTACAACCTACCGCAGCGAACTGTGGACATGGAACCTGCGCAGCGAGGCCCGCCAGAGCGACACCAACGACCGCTACGGTTTCACCACCGGCTTCATGCGCCAGGTCCGGGACGGCGTTGCGATGTCGGCCAGTGCGCAGGCCTTTTCCCAGCGTAATGCCGACGGCAGCACCGGCATCCTCGCCAACGCGCAGCTGTCGTGGGCCTGGCGTCCGCTGGGCAGCGAATGGTCGATGCTCGACAAGCTCGAGTTCCGCCTGGACGAGTTGCGTTCGGGTACCGGCGAAAGCATCATCGGCCAGGGCACGCTGGCAGCGACCGGCGATGCCCGTTCGGCGCGCTTCATCAACAACTTCGTGCTCAACTACGCTTCCGGCGCATGGGATGGCGAGGACGCCGCCGGCAATCCGCTGGACCTTTACCAGCGCAGCCAGCTGTCGCTGTACTACGGCTCCAAGTACGTGATCGACAGCTACGGCAGCGATGACTACGCCGGCTATACCGACATCCTCGGCGCCGAATACCGGTTCGACCTGACCCGGCGCATCGACATCGGGGTGCGCGCCAGCGTCCTGCACTCCTGGAGCCAGGACACCGTCGCCTGGGCCTTCGGCCCGAGCGTGGGCTTTACCCCGTTTGCCAACACCTGGGTCAGCGTCGGGTACAACATCCGCGGCTTCAACGACCGCGACTTCGAGGCCTCGCATTACACCGCAGAGGGCGCGTACCTCGTGTTCCGGATGAAGTTCGACCAGCGCAGCCTGGGTCTGGATCGCGGTGCCCCCGCTTCGGTCCACTGAGCCAAGGAGTAACAGGGCCGTGCACAAGCAGATTCGCACGATCATCCTGGCGTCGATCGTCTTCCTGGGGATGGCGTCCGCGCCTGACGCGCTTGCGCAGTTCAACAACACCACGCCGCGCGCCACCTTCGCCGGCACGCACAACTATGTAGTGACCGGCGGCACGTTGCGCGGCGACAGCAACGACGACGACGCATGCGACCTGAACACCTCGAGCACGGCCGCACTGTCCGGAATCCCCGGCGGATCGACGATTCTCGGCGCATTCCTCTACTGGGGTGGGTCGGGCTCGACCGGCGACTACAGCGTTACCTTCGGCCCGACCGGGGCGACCGCGAACAGGACGGCAGCCGGCGGCAACCAGTTCAGCGAGCTGTTCAACGAAGATGGCTACAACTTCAGCTTCTTCGGCGCCTACTACGACGCCACCGCGATCGTCGCGGGCAAGGCCGGCGGGCCCAATGGAAATTACAGCCTCAGCAACCTGGCGGTGACCAACTCGGGTGCGTACTGCACCAACCAGACGACGCTGGCGGCCTGGGCGCTGGTGGTCGTCTACTCGAATCCGAGCGAGAGCTATCGGTACACGCGCGTCTACGATGGCCTGCAATACTTCCGCGGCAGTTCGGTGACGACCACCCAATCGGGTTTCCGCGTTCCGGACCTGCTGGACGGCAAGGTCACCACGGTCACCTGGGAAGGCGACCCTGACACCGCTACATCCTTCGCGCTCGACGGCTTCGACGAAGCCCTCTCATTCGACGGCAACCCGCTACTCAACGCCGGCTGCGACGGCAACAACAACCTCTACAACTCAACGCTCAACACGACCGGCAGCTCCTGCGTCTCGACCAACTACGGCGCGGACGTCGATACCTACGACATCACCAACTACCTCTACGAAGGCCAGACCGGCGCCACCCTCGAGTACAGCTCCGGCAACGACCTGGTCCTGCTGACCGCACAGGTGATCAGCACCACCAACACCCCGGTGGCCGACCTGGGCATCACCAAGACCCACAACGGCAGCTTCTTCACCGTGGGCCAGAACGGCAGCTACAACATCGTCGTCCACAACCACGGACCGGAGATCGCGACCGGCACTGCGACGGTGACCGATACGCTGCCGACCGGCCTGACCTATGTCTCGGGCACGGGGACCGGGTGGGCCTGCAGTGCGGTGGGGCAGGTGGTGACCTGCAACAACAGCCAGACCTCGCTCGCGATCGGCGCCGACCTGCCGGCCCTCACCCTGACCGTCGCGGTGGGCGCCGCCGCCGCCGCCTCGACCGAGAACACGGCGACAGTCTCGCACCCGATGTTCGACGGTACCGGCGGCAACCAGAGCGACGACGATACCGTCGCGGTTCGCGGTTCCAACCTGTCGACGTCGAGCAAGACGGTGGTCGACCTCAATGGCAACGACGTCGAGCCGGGCGACATCCTGCGCTACACCATTACCCTGAACGAGACCGGCGCGTTCGGCATCGATGCGACCGGTGTATCGGTCGTCGACGACCTGGCGGACAACCTTGGCGATCTTTCCATCGTCAGCATTCCCTCGGGGGCGACCGACAATTCCATCGGCTCAGGCGGCGCGAATGGCACCGGCCAGGTGAACGTGACCGGCATTACCGTGCCGTCCGGTGCCACCCGCTCGATCGTTTTCGATGTCACCGTTTTCGGGGATGCCGAGGCCGGCGACACCATCGACAATGCGGCGACGATCGCCAATCCAACCGGTCCCGGCGCCACGCCATCCGCGTCCCAGCTGACCGTAGCTGTTTCGCAGGCCCCGGTGACCGGCGAAAAGCGACTTTATGTCTACAACAATCTCGACCTGACACGCGTACCGCAGACGGCGAACTCCACGACCGGTGTCACCATCGACAACGACAATGACTCGTCAACATGGGTGCTGACTTCGCCGGTCGCCACGGGCAAGAGCCTGATCCTCCCGGAACAGACGGTGGCGGTCCAGCTGGTGACCCGTGCCTCGGGCAGCTCTACCGGAAGCAATACCCGCAACGTGATCGTCCAGTTGCTTAACGACGGCGTGGTGATCGGTGCGGATACGGTCGGGGTTGTTGGAACCGGTAACACGCTGCGGACATGGTCGATCGACATCGATCCCACGATCATCCAATCGGGCGACAGCCTGGAAATGCGGGTGGAGAACACGCATCAATCCAACAATCGGGACATCGTGGTGGTTTCCCGGACCAGCGCCGCCAACTACAGCCGCATCATCTTCGACAGCGATACCGTGGTTAATGTCGACGCAGTCGGTTTCCATACCGCAGCCTACGCCGCCGCCGGCTCCAAGACGGTCTGGAATCCCGGAAACTCGGTGTACATCCGCGCCGACGTGAGCGACCCGTTCGGCGGCTACGACGTAAGCGGCGCGCGATTGACCCTGACCGATCCGGACGGCACGGTGCACGTCAACAACGCGGTCATGCCGGCGGTCACGAATCCTTCCAACAACGGGACGCCGAATCGCTACTTCGAGTACCAGTTCAATATTCCCGGCAACCCCGACTTTGGCAACTGGGTAGCCTCGGTCACCGCTACCGAAGGTTCCGAAACGCCTGCGGTGACACACACCCGCAACGGCGTCATGCGGGTGGAACCTCAAGCCCTGGCCGTCCTCAAGACCCACTCCGGCGACTTCACCGCGGGCGCCAACAACAGTTTCACCCTCACCGTCAGCAACAGCGGCGGGGCCACCATCAACGGGACCACGACGGTCAAGGACACCCTGGCAGCGGGCCTGACCTTCGTCTCCGGCACCGGGACCGGATGGAGCTGCAGCTCGGCCGGCCAGGTCGTCACCTGCACCAGCAATGCCAGCATCCCCGCCAGCAGCAGCATGGCGCCGATCACCTTGACCGTCGCGGTCGCCGGCAACATGGGGGCATCGGTGGCCAACCAGGCGTCGGTGGGCAACTCCACCATCGCCGGCGGATACCAGAAGCCCGGCAACACCGATACGGCGATCGTCCGCCATTCGGACCTGTCGACGTCCACCAAGTCGGTGTCAGACCTCAACGGTGGCGACGCCAACCCGGGGGATAGCCTGCGCTATTCGATCGACGTCATCGAATCGGCCGGATACCCGGCGAACAACGTCACGGTCTCCGACGTGCTGCCCTACGGCCTGACCGGCCTGGCGGGGCTCAACGTCACCCTGACGACCTGTAACGGCACGCCGTCGGTCGTCGGCGGCACGCTGACCGTCACCGGATTGAGCCTTGCCGGCGGCGCCAGCTGCGCGATCGTGTTCGACGTGCAGGTTTCCGGGTCGGCCGGCGCCGGGCTGCTGATCGACAATGTCGCGACCATCAACAATCCGGCCGGCGATGGCGCAACGCCGAACGCACCGGTCACCGTTTCCCAATCGCAGGTGTTGAACCCCGGCGACAAGGTTCTTTACGGCTACGCCAACAACACCATGACCCGCGTTGCGCAAGCCGCCAACGGCAACAACACGATCAACGAGGGCAGCTACCAGGACTTCATCCTGTCCGGCATCTCCAGTGCGCTGACCATCGCTCCCGGCAGCACGATCACTGTCCACGCATGGCTGCGGCGCACAGGCAGCACAACTACGACCGCGCGTTCGCTCTATGCCAGGCTGCTCAAGAACGGCACCACCCAGATCGGCAGCACCAGCAATACCGTGGGCTTCACCTCGACCAACGCCGCGCGGCAGCAATTCACCATCACCGCGCCCAGCTTCGGCAGCGCGGGCAACCTGGTGCCGGGCGACACGCTGGTCTTGCGCATCTACAACGACTCCGGCTCGGGCGGCAACGACCGCACGGTGCGCTTCGACCAGCGCGTGACCGGCGGTTCCGACGCGGACGACCTCAGCATCGCCACCATCAGCACGCCCACCGTGGTCAATGTCGGCAGCGTGGCCGTTTATTCCGCGGCTTACCCGTCGACGTCGCAGGCCGCGGCTTACGGGCCGGGCGAAACCATCCATGTCCGGGCAACCGTCACCGACCCCTTCGGGTTCGCGGACATCAGTGGCGGCAGCATCACCATAAAGAATCCGGGCGGAAGCACCGTCCACACCGCCAACCTGGTCAATGGCTCGCACACAGAGTCGACGTCCGGGGCGACGCGTGTCTACGAGTACGCCTACGTCATCCCTGGTGGCGCCCCGACCGGCGCGTGGACCGCCAGCGTGACCGCGAACGAAGGTGCCGAAGGCACCATCACCCACACCGGCAATGGCGGCTTCAGCGTCGGCGGCCAGGTAAAACTGCGCAAGGTATGGGGTCCGGGTGCGACCGCCGGCCACGCGGTTTCCTTGACCATCAGCGGCGGCACGGGCGCCGTTGCGGGCAGCTCGACCGCACCTTCCACCCTGGTCGAAGCGGTCTCCAACGCGGCGACGGGTGCGACGATCACCCTGGCCGAAGCGTTCACCAACGGCAGCGCCGGCGAGTACACGGTGACGCTGGCATGCCTGAAGGATATCGACAGCACCACGGTGACGCCGGTCGGTACGGGCCTCAGCCGCACCATCACGATGCCAGCCGGATCGGTGACCTGCACCTGGACCAACAGCAAGACGGTGCCGCTCACGGTAGTCAAGCTGGTCTCGGCCGTGTCGGACCAGGTGAACGGCACGTCGAACCCCAAGGCGATTCCCGGCGCGATCATGGAATACCAGATCATCGTGACGAACCCGGCGGCGGGGCCGGTCGATACCGATTCCGTCTTCCTCGTCGATCCTGTCCCCGACCAGCTGGAACTGCGCGTCGCCGACATCGGCGGCACCGGCTCGGGCCCGATATCGTTCACCGACGGCTCGCCGGGCAGCGGGTTGGCGTATACCTTCACCGCGTTGTCCAGCAGCACCGACGACGTCGCGTTCTCGAACGACGAAGGGGCGACCTGGGTCTACACGCCGGTCCCGGGGGTGGACGGCGTCGATCCGTCGGTGACCCATATCCGCATCAATCCGAAGGGCCTGTTCAACGCGAACAACGCCCAGTTCACTGTCAGGTTCCGGACCCGCATCAAATAGCCGCGGCATTCGCCGAGCACGAAAACAAGTTCGACAGGGGCGTGGCAAGTGTCCAGCAGAGTTTCCGGGTCTTTCCTGAAAGGCGCAGGTTGCGCGTGCCTGATCGCCCTGTCGCTGCTGGCGATGCCGGCAATGGCAGCCGATGTCGCCACCAACTGCGGCGCGGCCACGGCCCGGGGTTCCAACGGCCCTTCCGACTACGCGACGTACTGCTGGGTCAATTTCGCCGGCTACAACCAGGCCGATGCCGCCGATGCGAACGGGCAGCTCTACACCGTCACCCTGCTCGACGGCGGCTCGATGACATTCCGCCTGCGGGTCACCACCAGCGCGGCTTTCGCCGCGGGCGCACCTTCGTGGAGCGGCGCGCCCTTCGGCCATACCGCCTTCCTGAACGTGCCCGGCAATCCTGTGCTCTACCAGACGACCGATGGCACCACCACCAACATCACCCTGAGCAACATCACGGTGATCGCTGGCGCCGGCGGCCAGGTGCCCTACGCGCTTGTCGCTGCGGACGCCGAGTCCTCGAACAACGACGAGTCCCTGAGCTTCACCACCAACGGCGATCCCTGGACCCTGCTGGCGAGCATGCAGAACGGGAGCTCTCTGCTTTTCCCCGGCCTCGCTGGCGTCGGTACCGGCACGGTGACGCAAACTGGCGTCGCCGGCACGGTCGGCGCGTACGCCTTCGCAACATCGGGTAGCCCCGGCACCGTGTCGTCGGTACTCGACGGCGGTGGCCTGCAGGGCATCGCGATAGGCATGAAGTATCTCGCCGCCGACGTCCGCATCAGCAAGTCGCACAGCGGCGGATTCCAGGCCGGCGGCACTGGCGCGTACACCCTGGCCGTGCACAACAACGGCCCGGATCCGTACACGACCGCCAACACCTTCACCGTGACCGACACATTGCCGACCGGCCTGACCTACGCCTCGGCCAGTGGTATTGGCTGGAACTGCCCCGCGCCCGCCGGACAGTTGCTGACGTGCACGACCAGCGCAAACCTCGCCAGCGGCGGCGACCTGAACCCCATCACCGTCAACGTCAACGTCGCCGACACGGCACCGGCGTCGGTCGACAATACCGCCACCGTGTCGGTGCTGGACGGTTACGACTACGACCCGTCCAACGACACCGCAATCGATCCCACGCCGATCGCGCACCCCGACCTGTCCGGCTCCACCAAGGACGTCGAGGATGTCGACGGCGGGCTGGCAAAGCCGGGCGATACACTGCGCTACACCATCAACGTCGTGAACAGCGCGGCGATGGCCGCGACCAACCTCCGGGTCACGGACACGCTGGTGCCGAACCTGGGCAGCCTGTCCGTGGTCAGCATTCCGGCCGGAGCGACCGACGCTTCGGCGGGCAACACGCTGGAGATCACCGGCATTTCGCTGCCTCCGGGTGGTACCGCGACCATCGTGTTCACCGCGGTGATTTCGGGTTCGGCGGCCCAGGACGACGTCATCGGCAACACGGCGACGATCAGGACCGCCGGCAACGTCGTGGTCGGCACGGCCGTGGCGGACCCGGTGACCGTGCAACTGGCGTTGCCCCCGGCAAGCGGCAACAAGTACCTGTACCTGAACACGGGGAATACCCTGACGCGCGCCCGACCCGCGACGGCTTCGATCACGTTCGCGGGCGATGCCTGCTTCAACCTGGCCCCGCTCGCGGCGAACCTGACGTTGAACAGCTCTTCGGTCACCGTGCGGTTGAGGGTCCGTCGGTCGGGCGGGACACAAGCCCGCACCCTGCGCGTGCAGTTGCGCAAGAACGCTACGGGTACGGTCATAAGCGGCTGGACCGCGACCCAAAGCGCCAATGTCGCGAACTACACGAACCTGGACTGGACGTTCAACCTCAATGCAGGCAACACCAGCTACGTCGCCTCAAACTATTTCACGCTGTGCGTCGACAGCAGCAGCAACACGCGATCGGTCCAGTATTCCCTGAATGTCACCGGCGACAGCTACGTGCGCCTCAACGTCGCTACCGTCATCAATGTGAACAGCGTCGGGATCTATTCCTCCGCATACGGTTCGACCGCACAGAAGTCGTCCTACCTGCAGGGCGAACACGCATTCGTCCGCGCCGTTGTCAGCGATCCGTTCGGCAATTCCGACATCACCGCCGCCACGATTGAAATCGAGGACGCAGCCGGCAATACCCAGTTGCCCGTTGTCGGGATGACTTCCGTTGCGACCACGGCTTCAACCCGGACCTACGAGTACGACTACATGGTGCCAACCAATCCGCGCATCGGCGGCTGGACGGCGCGTGTCGTCGCGCACGAGGGCTCCGAGAACGAAGTCGAACACGAAGGTGTCGGCGGGTTCGCCGTCGATGGCAGGGTTTCGCTAGGCAAGGCGTGGGTCAGCGCGATCCCGGGCAACGCCGTCGACCTGACCATCGCGGGCGGAACCTCGACCACCCCCGGAAGCTCGACACCGGCCTCGACGATCGTGGCGACGGCGAGCGCCGCGGCTTCGGCGACGCTGACGCTTGTCGAGTCGTTCACGACAGGCGTCGCCGGCGACTACACGAAGGGGCTGGCCTGCGTGCGCGACAAGGATGCCGGCGCCTTGCCCCTGGGCGGATCCGGCATGTCGCGCACCATCTCCATGCCGAACGACAGCGCGGTCACCTGCGTTTTCACCAATACCCGGAACCTGCCCCTGACCATCGTGAAGACCAGTTCGGTACATTCGGATCCGGTCAACGGCACCTCGAATCCAAAGGCGATTCCCGGCGCGTTCGTGGACTACACGCTTTCGATCCTCAATCCTTCGTCCATCGCCGTCGACAGCGACAGCATCGTCGTGACCGACACGTTGCCGCCGGAGGTTTCCCTCTTCGTGGACGATCTGGGCGGCCCGGGCACCGGTCCGGTGGTATTCCTCAACGGTTCGCCGTCGAGCGGCTTGAGCTTCGCCATCTCCGACATCGCGTTCTCCAGCGATGGCGGCGCGACCTGGACCTATGCGCCCGCGGTCGGGGGCGATGGCACGGATACGCTGGTGTCCGCGATCAGGCTCAACCCGAAAGGCGTGTTCAATCCAGGCAATGCTGCATTCCAGTTGCGTTTTCGCGCACGTATCCGCTGATGCGTTCATGTACGTGATGGAACTTGCACTCGTCGCTGAATACGTGACGCCCGTCCCCATGCGTATACGCCCTATGCATCTAGAATGTCCTGATCGAGGGCTCCGACACCAAGCGCGGAGGTCGCGCATCAGGGGGCGCGGAAGGTTTTGTCCGGATTTGCTGGTAGCTTTTTTCTTTTCTGGCGCGCCATTGCGCGACGCCGATCGCAGCTCAGGGGCTGGATGCTGGTCCTGCTGGCAGCTTCGGGTTTCTCGCCCGTGGCGCTCGCGGCGGTTGGCAGCTGTGCGCCCGCTACGGGCCAGGGAGCCAACGGCCCCGCCGACTATGTCGGCTATTGCTGGATCGATTTCACCGGCTACAACGATACGCTCGCGCGCAGCAGCAATGGCCAGGACTTCACCATCAACCTGGACGGCGGCGGAACCCTGAGTTTCAAGCTCAGGGCGACAGCATCGCCAGCGGGATCGGCATTTGTAGCCGCGACTTCGCCTTCATGGTCCGGTGCGCCCCTCGGCGCCGCCGCCTTCACCGGCATCCCAGGCGCCCCCGTGCTCTATCAATCGAGGGACGGGACCACCACCACCGTGACCCTGAGCGGCATCTCGGTAGTGGTCGGCGGTGGCCAGGTGCCCTATGCGTTCGTTGCCGCGGATGCGGAATCGTCGAATGGCGGCGAGACGCTCGGCTTCACGACCAACGGCTCGCCGTGGACCCTGCTGGCGACGATGCGCAACGGCTCGTCGACGCTTTATCCCGCGTTGAGCGGCGTGGGCACGACCACGGTTACGGAAACCGGTGTCGCAGGCACGGTTGGTGCCTATGCATTCGCCAGCGAAGGAAATCCGACAACGATCTCCGCCTCGATGCTGGGCAGCGGATTGCAGGGCATTGCATTCGCCGTCAAGTACCGCGCGACCGACATGTCCATCGCCAAGACCCACGGCGGCAGCTTTGCGCTAGGGGGCACCGGCGCCTACACGTTGACGGTGCGCAACAACGGTCCCGACGTGAACCTGGCGGCCAATACCATCGTCGTTACCGACACGTTGCCGGCGGGACTGACCTATGCATCGGCGAGCGGCACGGGCTGGAGCTGCGGTTCCGTCGGCCAGGTCGTGACATGCACGAGGGGCGGGGCGGCGGCGGGGGGGACCACCCTGCCGCCGATCACCCTCAACGTGAATGTTTCAGGCAGCGCCCCGGCTTCCGTCACCAACACCGCGACCGTCGCCGTACCCAGCGGCTACGATCCCGACACCAGCAACAACACAGCCAGCGACGTCACCGCGATCCTGAGGCCGAACCTGTCCACGTCGACCAAGGGCGTGGTCGATCTCAACGGGGGCGATGCGAATCCCGGCGACACCCTGCGCTACACCATCACCCTGGTCGAATCCGCTGGCGTTGCCGCCGGCAACGTCACCTTCACCGACTCCCGGCCCGCCAACACGACGTTCGGGGGCGTGTTGAACGCGGCGACTACCTGTCCGGGGACCGACACCTCGACTGCCACGCTTGCGCGAAAGACGGGGATTACGCTGGCGGCAGGTGGCAGCTGCACGGTGGTGTTCGACGTGACGGTCGATTCCGTCGCGCCCGGCACAACCATCGACAATACCGCGACCATCACGCCCGCCAGCGGGACGGGGGCGACGCCAGCGTCATCGACCATCGTGGTGTCGCAGTCGCAGCTGGCCTCCAGCGGCAACAAGATCCTTTATGTCTACGACAACGGCCAGTTGACCCGTACGCCGCAGACGTCGGCAGGTACCAGCGGCGCGACCATCGCCAGCGGCGGCAGCCGCACCTGGACGCTCGCGCCGGCGGTCGCAACCGGAAAATCGCTGGTACTGACGGGCGGCCAGGTGGTGGTGAACCTGCGCATGCGCTGCACGGGCGACTTCCTGTGCACCTGGGGCAACCAGGCAACAAGCGTGGAGCTGCGTCGTGGATCGACCGTTCTCGCGACGAGCTCCGCGCAGAACGTCCAGAACGAGAACTTCGCACTCAGGACGTTCACCATCAACCTTGGCGCCGATCAGACCATTTCCGCCGGCGAAACCCTGTCCATTCGCGTCGTGAACGCTGGAGGCGGCTGGGTGCCGCAAACGATCGCGGTGGCCCAGTACAGCGGCGGCGCGAGCACCGTGGCGTTCGCCACATCGACAGTCGTCAACGTTGACGGCATCACGTTTCATTCGGCTGCATATCCGTCGACCGCGACCAAGGCACAGTACGTGCAGGGAGAAACGATCTGGGTGCGTGCGGTCGTCAGCGATCCCTTCGGCGCATACGACGTCAGCGCGGCGCGGCTGCGGCTGGTGGACGCGGCAGGAACGGTATTGGTGAACGACACCCCGATGACCGAGCGGGCACCGGCCCAGACCGCGGCGACCAAGACCTTCGAGGGTAGTTACACCATCCAGGCCAATCCCCGCATCGGTAGCTGGACGGCGCGGGTGACGGGTATCGAAGGCACCGAAGTCGACGGTGGCGGAAACCCTACCGTGACCCATTCGCGCAACGGCTCGCTGCCGGTGCATGGACGGATCACGCTCGGCAAGACATGGAGCGGCGCAACCGCCGGGAACGCAGTGTCGCTGGCGATCGCCGGCGGCAGCAGCGCGTCGGCAGGCAGTTCGACGGCTCCTTCGACGACTTCGGTTGCCGTTGCCTCCGCAGCAGCGTCAGCCACGCTGACCCTGTCGGAGACCTTTACCAGCGGTGTCGCCGGGAACTACAGCCCTGCGCTGACCTGCACCCGCGTGAAGGACAGCGTGTCGGTGCCGCTCACCGGCACCGGTCTGAGTCGCACCATCGCCATGCCTAACGACAGCGCCGTGGCCTGTGTCTGGACCAACACCTGGACGATTCCGCTGACGGTGATGAAGGCCAGCAAAGTCCTTTCCGACCCCGTCAATGGGACGACGAACCCGAAAGCCATTCCGGGCGCCATCATCGAATACCAGATCACCGTCCTCAATCCAATCGCGACCCCGGTGGACGCGGATACGGTGTTCGTCATCGACGCGCTGCCACCCGAGGTGGAATTCCGCGTCGCCGACATCGGTGGCCCGGGTCCGGTGACATTCACTGGCGGGCCACCGCCCAGCGGGCTTGCCTACAACTTTGCCTCGCTGGCGAGTACGACGGACGACATCGCCTTTTCTGCCAACGGGGGCGGGTCCTGGAGCTATTCCCCGTCTGGAAGCGACACCGATGCGGCAGTCAACGCCATCCGCATCAATCCCAAGGGGATGTTCAACGGCAACACCCAGTTCACAGTGAGGTTCCAGGTCCGCCTGAAGTAGGTCTCGGTCGAAAGCCGGTCCTACTGCAGGAGGCTACGCAGCATCCACGCGTTCTTCTCGTGGGTGTTCAGCCGCTGGGTCAGCAGGTCCACGGTGGGATCGTCGCTGGCATCGTCGGCAGTCTGGAGAACCTTGCGTGCAGTGCGGCACACGGCCTCGTTTCCGACCGTGAGCTGGCGCACCATTTCGCGCCAATCCGGCGCTTGCGCCAGGCCGGGCTCTTCGCGGATCGAAGACAGCTTGATGAACTCCGCGTACGATCCCGGCGCGTTGTACCCAAGGGCACGAATCCGCTCTGCGATCAGGTCCAGCGCGGTCCACTGTTCGTTGTACTGGGTCTCGAACATCAGGTGCAGGCTGTTGAACATCGGCCCGGTGATGTTCCAGTGGAAGTTGTGGGTTTTCAGGTACAGGGTGTAGGCGTCGGCAAGGAAGTGCGACAGTCCGTCGGCGATCTTCCTGCGCTCGGCGGTCGACAGGCCGATGTCGATCGCGGGTGCGGTGGCGCCCGGCGCGGTCGCTGCGCGCTTGGCAGCTGCGGGCCTGGCGGGTGCGGACTTGGATTTCGTCTTGGCCATGGAGGTCACTCCCGGAGGGTAGGGGAAGGCTTCACAATAGCGCCGCCGTGTGAAGGTTGGAAATACATCCGGCCAACCACATTCATTGATCCAAGCTATGAACTTAGTCATCGACCCGCGCCTGCCGATCGACCCGCAACTGCCGATCGCGGCGGCGGCGGACGAGATCGTCGAGCTGATCCGGCGCCACCAGGTGGTGGTGGTGGCCGGCGAGACCGGGTCCGGCAAGACCACCCAGCTCCCGCGCCTGTGCCTGGCCGCCGGCCGCGGAACCAAGGGCATGATCGGCTGCACCCAGCCGCGCCGGATCGCGGCGCGCGCGGTGGCGCGGCGCGTTGCCGAGGAGCTGCAGGTCCCGCTGGGCGGCGCCGTCGGCTTCCAGGTCCGCTTCAACGACAAGGTCACGCCGCAGACCGCGGTCAAGTTCATGACCGACGGCATCCTGCTGGCGGAGATCCAGTCGGACCGCAAACTCTCGCGCTACGACACCCTGATCATCGACGAGGCGCACGAACGCAGCCTCAACATCGACTTCCTGCTCGGCTACCTGAAGCAATTGCTGCCCAGGCGTCCGGATCTCAAGGTGGTCGTCACCTCCGCGACCATCGACACCGCGCGTTTCGCCGCCCACTTCGGCGGCGCGCCGGTGGTCGAGGTCGAAGGCCGCGGCTACCCCGTCGAAACCCGCTACCTCGACGACGCCGCGGAAGAACAGGGGCCGGACCACCTTTCCGCGATCCTGGCCGCCTGCGACGACATCGCCAGAGGCCGGCCCACCGGCGACGCCCTGGTGTTCCTGCCCGGCGAGCGCGAGATCCGCGATGCACATCGCGCGCTGGAGGAGCGCAAGTACCGGCACACCGAGGTGCTGCCGCTCTATGCGCGCCTGTCCGCGCGCGACCAGGACCGGGTGTTCCAGCCCGGGAGCCAGCGCCGGATCGTGCTGGCGACCAACGTCGCGGAGACATCGCTGACGGTGCCGCGCATCCATTACGTGATCGACCCCGGCCTGGCCCGGGTCAAGCGCTACAGCCCAAGGCAGAAACTCGACCGCCTGCACATCGAACCGATCAGCCAGGCCAGCGCCAACCAGCGCAAGGGCCGTTGCGGCCGTATCGCGCCGGGCGTGTGTTACCGCCTCTATTCCGAAGCGGATTTCGAGTCGCGGCCGGAGTACACCGATCCGGAGATCCGCCGGGCCGCGCTGGCCGGGGTGATCCTGCGCATGCTGTCGCTGCGCCTGGGCGCGATCGAGGACTTCCCGTTCCTGGAACCCCCGGAGCCGCGTGCGATCGCCGACGGCTGGCAGGCCCTGGCCGAGCTCGGCGCCATCGACGAGCAACGCAGGCTCACCGCCACCGGCAAGTTGATGGCGCGCATGCCCATCGACGTCAAGCTGGCGCGCATGCTGGTGGCCGCGCACGCGCACGGTTGCCTGCGCGACATGCTCGCGATCGCCAGCTTCCTCGGCATCCAGGATCCGCGCGAACGCCCGGCCGACCAGCGCGCGGCAGCGGACCAGGCGCACGCGCAGTTCGCCGACACGCGTTCGGAATTCCTCGGCATCGTGAAGCTGTGGCATGCGTATGACGAGGCCCATGGCGAACTCACCCAGTCGCAGTTGCGCAAGTGGGCGCAGAAGAACTTCCTCGGCTTCCTGCGCTTGCGCGAATGGCGCGAATTGCACAGGCAGTTGCGGCTGGTGGTGCGGGAGTTGGGGTGGGAAATCGAGGAAGCCCGGGAACAAGGCGGCGACGAAGCCGCCAGTGAAAAGGCGAAGCGACGCGAGTACGTTGCGCTGCATCGCGCCTTGATCGCGGGTCTGCCCACGCAGGTTGGCAACCGGCAGCCGAGCGAGAAGGCGAAGAAGGCTCCCGCGCTGTACGACGGGCCGCGGGGACGCAAATTCCAGCTGTTTCCGGGATCTTCGCTGGCGAAGAAACCGCCACCGTGGGTGCTGTCGGCGACCCTGCTGGATACCGAAAAAGTATGGTCGCTGACCAACGCCTCGATCGAGCCAGAATGGGTGATGGCCGAGTTGCCGCACCTGCTGGTGAGGCGTCGCTTCGACCCGCGCTGGTCGCGTGCGCAGGGCAGGGTGATCGGCAGCGAGCAGGTCAGTTTGTTCGGCCTGGTGCTCGCGCCGAAGAAGCCCATCCACTACGGCGCGCTGTTCCCGGAGGAATCGCGGCAGATCTTCGTGCGCGATGCCTTGCTGACCGGCGAGATCGACACCCGCAGCGCCTTCCTCAAGCGCAACCTGGCGACGCTGGAGAAGGCGCGCGAGGAGGAAGCCAAGCAGCGCCGCGCCGGGCTTGTCGTCGACGAGGACTGGCAGGCGCGCTGGTACCTGGACCGCTTGCCTTCCGACATGCACAACGTGCAGGCGCTGGATGCCTGGTACGGACGGCTTCCGCCGGAGAAGAAGAAGGCACTGGAGTGGTCGCGCGACGACCTGATGGTCGGCGACGAAAGCGATGCCGCCATGTTCCCGCGCTACATGGCCCTGGGCGATGCGCGCCTGGAACTGCGCTACCGCTTCGAGCCGGGCGCCGTCGACGACGGCATGACCGTGGCCGTGCCGCTGCACCTGCTCAATGCGCTGGATCCGGCGCGGCTGTCCTGGCTTGCGCCGGGTTTCGTCGGCGACAAGGCCGCGGCGCTGATCCGTTCGCTGCCGAAAGCCCTGCGCCGCAACTTCGTGCCGGCGCCGGACTTCGCCCGCGCCTTCGCCGAAGCCTGGCCGCAGCCATCGGCCGACAGCATCGAAGGAGAGCTGGCGCGCTTCCTGCAGCGCACCACCGGCGTCGCGCTTGCCGGCACCGAGTTCGACCCCGCCAGCATCGAGCCGCACCTGCGCGCCAACCTGCGCCTGCTCGATGCGGGGGACCTGCGCAACGTGCTGGCCGAGTCGCGTGACCTGGGCGACCTGCGCAAGCGCTTTGGTGCACGTGCAGCGTCGGCATTCGCCAGGCACGCAGCGCAGGGCATGGCGCGCATTGGCCTGGTGGCGTTTCCCGATGATCCGATCCCGAAGGCAGTACCCGGTGCCGGCGGCGTGCCCGCCTATCCGGCGCTGCACGACGATGGCGACAGCGCCTCGCTGGCGGTGCATGCAGAACGCGCTGTTGCCGAGCGCGCGCACCCGCGCGGCGTGCGCCGCTTGCTGGCGATCGCGCTTGCCGACAAGCTCAAGCAGGCGCGCAAGCAGTTGCCGGTGCAGCCGAAAACCGCGTTGCTGTACGCGGCGATCGAATCCGCGGCACCGCGTGGAAGCCATGGCGACACCTTGCGCGCCGATCTCGTCGATGGCGCGTTTGCCGCACTCGCCAGCGACGCGCTGGACGAAATCCGCGACAGGCACGCTTTCGATGCCCGTCGCGACGCGATCGCCAAGGGCCTCTTCCCCGAGGCGATGCAGCGCCTGCAGCAGGCCGAGAACATCCTCGCGCTGGTGGCCGAAGTGCGCGCCGCGCTCGACTCGAAACTGGTCGGCTGGGCCAGCGGCAATCTCGCGGACATGCAGGCGCAGCTGGCTGCACTGGTGCCGTCCGGGTTCCTGCGCGACGTGCCGGCACCCGCGCTGGCCGAGTATCCGCGCTACCTGCGCGCGCTGGCCCTGCGCGCCGAACGCGCGCTGCGCGACCCGGCCCGCGACCAGGCGCGAATGCTGGAACTCAAGCCATTCGTCGACGCCATCGAGGCGGCAGGACGCGCTGGACGCTCCGACGAACCCGAATGGCAGGCACTGCGTTGGGACCTGGAGGAACTGCGGGTCTCGCAGTTCGCGCAGGAGCTGGGCACCCGCGGCGGCGTGTCGCCCAAGAAGCTCGCCACCAGGCTTGCCCGCATCGCTTGAGCGCCGCGCGCAAGGCGTCCTCCTACGCGCTATGGTATGGACACCCCCACCAAGTGATCCTGCCGTGCCTCCCCCCGAGCACGACAACCCGCACGCGCTGCACAAGCTGCCACCGGACCTGCTGGACGCGGCCGCCTGCGCGGCGATCCCGCCGTCCTTGCGCAAGCTCCTCGGCGGTGCCCTCGCCAGCGGCGAACACGGCGCGCGCGATCCGGGCCAGGTGCTCGCCGACACCCTGTCATCCCTGGCCCTGCTCGAGTCCGACGGCGACGTGCTGGTGGCCGCGATCCTGCATGTCGCACCGACCCTCGCCGATGCGCTGAAGCCGGAACTGGCCCGCAAGCACCCCAACGTGCCGGTGCTGCTGGAAGGCCAGCGCGCCGCCAACCAGGTCTGGGCCCTGCATGCCGAGCGCAGCGCCCAGGGGACGGGCAGCGAGGGCCTGCGCCGGTTGCTGCTGGCCATCGTGCGCGACCTGCGGGTCGTGCCGATCCTGCTGGCGCGGCAGCTGGCACGGTTGCGTTCTGCCGCCAGCCTGCCGGAAGAGGAACGGCGCGCACTGGCCCAGCTCACCCGCGACATCCACGCGCCGCTGGCCAACCGGCTTGGCATCTGGCAGCTGAAATGGGAACTCGAGGACCTGGCGTTCCGCCATCTCGAACCGGACACCTACCGCAGCATCGCGCGTCTGCTCGACGGCAAGCGCGGCGACCGCGAGCGCTACATCGAGCAGGTCAAGCGCGCGCTTGACGAGGCCCTGCTGGCGCATGGCCTGCACGCCGAAGTTTCGGGCCGGCCCAAGCACATCTTCAGCATCTGGAAGAAGATGCAGAAGAAGGAGGTGCCGATCGGCGAGCTCTACGACCTGCGCGCAGTGCGGGTGATGGTCGACGATGTCTCCGCCTGCTACGCGGCGCTCGGCCTGGTGCATGCGCTGTGGGCGCCGCTGCCCAGCGAATTCGACGACTACATCGCCCGGCCCAAGCGCAACGACTACCGGTCGCTGCACACCGCCGTGGTCGGGCCGGAAGGCAAGACCCTGGAAGTGCAGATTCGCACCTTCGACATGCATGCCCAGGCCGAGCTCGGCGTGGCGGCGCACTGGCGTTACAAAGAGGGCGGCGGTCCCGGCCGCTCGGCCGCCGGCGACGCAGCGCTCGATCGCAAGATCGAATGGATGCGGCGACTGCTCGACGGTCGCAGCGAGGGCGCCGGCGACGCGGGCCTGCTGGACGAGCTCGACAGCGAGCTGGTGGAGGACCGGATCTACGCGCTCACGCCCAAGGGCGAGGTCGTCGACCTGCCGCGCGGCGCGACCCCGCTGGACTTCGCGTACCACGTGCACACCGAAGTCGGGCATCGCTGCCGCGGCGCCAAGGTCGACGGCCGCATCGTGCCGCTGGACCACAGGCTCGAAAGCGGCGACCGGGTCGAGATCATGACCGCGAAAACCGGCGAGCCGCGTCGCGACTGGCTGGTCGCCGCCAACGGCTTCCTCGCCAGCCCGCGCTCGCGCGAGAAGGTGCGCAACTGGTTCCACAAGCTCGACCGCGCGCGCAACCTGCAGGCCGGCCGCGAGCTTCTGGACAAGGAACTCAAGCGGGTCGGCCTGCACCAGGCCGACCTGGCCGCGATCACCCGCCGCTTCAACGCCGACACGGTCGAGGACCTGCAGGTGCTGGTCGCGCTTGGCGACGTCGGCCCGCACCAGGTCGTGCGCGCCATGGCCGAGCACGAGCGCGCGCGCTCCGAGGTGCCGCGCGACGACGTGCTGGTGCCACGCATCCAGCCGCCGCGCCGCCCGCACAAGGGCAAGGCCTCGCCGGTGACCGTGGTCGGCGTAGGCAACTTGCTGGTGCAGATGTCCAGGTGCTGCCAGCCGTTGCCGGGCGAGCCGATCGGCGGCTACCTGACCCGCAGTCGCGGCGTCAGCGTGCATCGCGCCAGCTGCGCGACTTTCCTGCGCCTGGCCAGCGCCGAACCGGGCCGCGTACTCCCGGTCGAATGGGGCGGGGCGCGCAGCGGCAGCCACGAAGTCGATCTGCTGCTCGATGCCATCGACCGCAAATGGCTGCTCAAGGACCTGACCAACCTGATCGCGCAGGAAGACGCGCACGTCCTAGACATCCATAGCGACAACATGCCGGCCACCAGCGGGCGCGGCGGCCGCATGCGCCTGCGGATGCGCCTGCGCGTCGCCGATTTCGGCCAGCTCTCGCGCCTGCTCGGCAAGCTCGAGGCGATCCCCGGCATCGAGCGCGCGAGCCGCGCCTGACTCAGGCCAGGAGCACCCGGCGTACCGTCGGGCGCGCCGCGTCCAGCGAGAAATGCCGTTCCACGTTCGCGAGGCCGCCTGCGACCAGTCGTTCCCACAGGACCTGGTCGCGATAGAGCCGGACCACGGCGGATGCGAAGCCTGCCGCATCGTCCGC
The DNA here is from genome assembly GCA_030852515.1 of Pseudomonadota bacterium. Classification (GTDB taxonomy): domain Bacteria; phylum Pseudomonadota; class Gammaproteobacteria; order Xanthomonadales; family Xanthomonadaceae; genus Cognatiluteimonas. The sequence continues at coordinate 28,866 of JALYWW010000004.1, read as the reverse complement.
GACCAGCACATCCTCGCCGTCCACCAGGTGCATGCCCTCGACGGCGCACGACGTGGCGACCACCGGCTGGCCATGGGCCATGCTCATGTTGATCTTGCCCTTGACCCCGGCGCCGAATCGCAGCGGCGCCAGCGCGATCCGGCAGCCATCCATGTACGGTGCGATGTCGGCGACATGGCCATGGACTTCCACGCCTGGTTGCGCAGCCAGCGCCCGGACTTCCGCGGGCACGTGCGCGCCGATGCAATGGAACACCACGCCGGGCAGTTCGCGGCGCACTTGCGGGAAGACTTCGCTGGCGAACCAGCGCACCGCATCGACGTTGGGCGGGTGATGGAAACCGCCAACGAACACCAGGTCGCGGCGCCGCTCGCAGGGAAGGCCGTGGCCGGCAATGGCGTGAAGGTTGGAGAGCACCTCCACCCGCGCACCTGGCGCGTCGCGTGCCAGCAGCGCGCGCTCGACTTCGCTGACGACCAGGGTCGCATCGCTGCGCGCGATGGTGTCGAGTTCGCGCGCACGGGTCCGCAGGGCGGCGCGCAGCAGGCGCTCGTCGCCCGAAAGTTCCGCTTCGCGCTGCTCGCGCAGGTAATGCAGGTCCACGGTGTCGAACACCACGCAGGCCTGCGGCGCCGATGCGCGCAACAGCGGCAACAGGCCGCGGGCAACGTAGTGCCGGGAGACGACGATCGTGTGGAAGCGCGGGCCGTGCTCGCGCAACCAGGCCGGAAGCGACCGTACGAACGGCCGGTACCAGGCTTCAACGCCGAGTTGCTGCAGCGCTTCGGTAGCGACGCCGGCGTGCTCGCGATTGGCGGCAACGAACACCACGTGCGCGCCTTCCTCCCGCAGCAGGCGCATCAGGTTGACCAGTCGCAGGGAGCCGGAGTCGTGATCGGGTCGCGGGGTCAGTGCATCGATCACCAGGACCTGACGCTGGCCGCGATGCAGCACGGCGGGCGCAGGCACGGTATCCGGCGCGGGTTGCGTCGCAAGCTCGGCCTGTCGATGCGCCGCGAAGATCGCACGGTTGCGCACCTGATGGGCCTTGGCGCCGCTGGCCGGATCGATGCCGGCGGTCGCGCCTTCATCGTGGACCACGCGCGCAGCCGGCTGGTAGACCACCCGGCGGCCGGCAGCGCGGACCGCGAACGCCAGGTCGGTGTCCTCGTAGTAAGCGGGCGCGTAGCGCGTGTCGAACCGGCCCAGCGAATCGAACAACGCGCGCGGGATCGCGATCGCCGCGCCGCTGAGATAATCGGCGTCGCGCAGGTAGGCGAACCGCGGATCCGCGGGCGACTCGAAGCGACCGTAATTCCACGCGCTGCCGTCGCTGAACACCACGCCGCCGGCTTCCTGCAGGCGTCCGTCTGGATACAGCAGTTGCGCGCCCACGAGGCCGATGCGCGGGTCGCCATCGAAGGTCGCCAGCAACGCGTCGAGCCAGCCGGGCTGCGGCACCGTGTCGTTGTTGAGGAACACCAGGAACTCGCCGCGGGCGAATGCGGCGCCTTCGTTGCATGCGGCGATGAACCCGCCGTTGCTGGCGCGGCGGTGGAAGCGCAGGCCTTCGATCACGGGCAGGACGGCGGCGCTGTCGTCGCCGGAACCATCGTCGACCACGATCACTTCGACCGCCGTCGACGGCGGATGCGCGGCCAGCGCGCGCAGGCAGGCAAGGGTGTGCCGCAGCTGGCCGTAGACGGGAATGACGATGCTCGCGCGTGGCGATGCGGACGCGGGAACCGCGAACGGGGCGAAGGCCGCGTCGTCGGGGCGATACAGGCCCATGGCGGGCCGTGCCGCCGGTTTCAGGTGCAGCAGCAGGCGGTCCAGCGTCGCGCGCCAGCCGCGGCTGCGAAAGCTCGCCATGCCGCGTCGCGCGAGGCCGAGCGTGCGTTCGATCAGGAACCGGGCTTGTGCCGACAAACCGCGTAACTCCGGCTGACTGGAAGGAAGCATGCGCACGGGACGATGCGGCCGGCTGCGCTAGACTCGGCCCATTCCCGGCATGCCGGGCCATTGTCGCACCCCTACATGCCACGTATCGATCCCGACGAACACGAGTACGACCATGACGATGGCGACGCCGGCAGCGGACCGGACTGGCGCCGGCGCCTGCTGACCTGGGGCCTCGCGGCGATCGGCCTCGGGCTCGGTTTCCTCATTCCCTATGTGATGTACCTGAACCACCAGGTCGGCGAGCGCTTCGGCCAGCTGCGCTGGCAGTTGCCGACCCGGGTCTACGCGCGGCCGCTGCACCTGGCGCCGGGCCTGGCGATGGATGCGGCGACGCTGAAGACCGAACTGGCGGCCGCGTCCTACCAGGACGATGGCGCCGGGGTGCGTCCGGGCACCTACCGCCACGAAGGCAGCCGCTGGCGCATCGCCAGCCGCGGCTTCGAAGACGTGAGCGGGGAGGTTGGCCCCAGCCGGATCGAGGTAGTGGTGTCCGGCGGTCGCGTCGGCGCGCTGAAGGATATTGCTCGCAACCAGGCCATCCGCGGCGCCAGGCTCGATCCGGCGCGCATCGCCACGCTGTACGGCCAGAAACAGGAAGAGCGGCGCCTGGTCGAGCTCAAGGACGTTCCGGAATTGCTGGTGACCGGCCTGCAGGCGGTCGAGGACCGCGACTTCGCCCGCCACCACGGCATCGACCTCAGCGGCATGCTGCGCGCGCTGTTCGTCACCGTCAGCTCCGGCGGCGAAACCCTGCAGGGCGGCAGTACGCTGACCCAGCAGCTGGCCCGCAGCGGCCTGCTCGGCATCGGCCAGGAGCAGACGCCGGTCCGCAAGTTCAACGAGATCCTCTATGCGCTGCTGCTGGAGGCGCGCTACGACAAGAGCCTGATCCTCGAGACCTATCTCAACCAGGTCTACCTGGGCCAGCGGGGCAACCAGGAGATCCGCGGCATCGCCGCCGGTTCGGAGTTCTGGTTCGGCCGCGACCTGCGCGACCTCGGCACCGCGCAGGTCGCGTTGCTGGTCGGCATCATCAAGGGGCCGTCGTGGTACGACCCGCGCCGGCATCCGGACCGGGCCAAGGTGCGTCGCGATTTCGTCCTGGCCAAGTTCCACGAGACCGGGCTGATCAGCGACGAGCAGTTCGCCAGTGCCAGGGAAGAGCCGCTGGGGATCACGAGCGCGCCCGGCAGCACCTCGGCCAACCGGTTCCCGGCCTATGTCGATCTCGTGCGCCGGCAACTGGCGCGGGACTATCCGGAGGACGCGCTGCAGGGCGCGGGCCTGGCGGTGATGACCGGGATGTCGCCGTCCGCGCAGGCCTACGCCGAAGGCGCGGTCGCGGCGACGTTGAAGTCGCTGGATTCGAAGAAGCGGCCGGCACTGCAGGCCGGCCTGGTGATCACCGACGTCCACGAGGGCGAGGTGCGCGCCGTCGTCGGCAGCCGCGAGTTCACCCGCCACGGTTTCAATCGCGCGGTCGAAGCGCAGCGTCCGGTCGGCTCGATCATCAAGCCGTTCGTGTACCTGCTGGCGCTTGCGCAGCCGGGGCGCTGGTCGCTGGCCAGCTATGTCGAGGACACGCCGGTGACGGTGACCCTGGACACCGGCAAGCGCTGGAGCCCGGGCAATTCCGACGGTCGCAGCCGCGGCACCATCCGCCTGGTCGATGCGCTGGCCAGTTCGCGCAACCAGGCCACGGTGCGCGTCGGCATGCAGGTCGGCCCGGAACGCATCGCCGATCTCGTCCGCACCTTGTCCGGCATCCGCGCCACGCCCAATCCGTCACTGATCCTCGGTGCGCTCGACCAGAGTCCGTATGCGATGGCGCAGCTGTACCAGTTCCTCGCGTCGCAGGGCGAAATCCAGCCGCTGCACGCGGTGCGCGGCGTGGTCGATCGCAATGGCAAGGTGGTCAACCGCTACGACAAGGATCCGGCGCCGGCGCAGGAAGGCGACGCGATCGCCGCGCGCCTGGTGACGATCGCGCTGCAGCAGGCGGTATCGTCCGGCACCGGCAGGCAACTGGTGTCCGACGGCCTGGGCGACCTGCATGCCGCCGGCAAGACCGGCACCAGCAACGACAGCCGCGACAGCTGGTTCGCCGGCTGGACCGGAGACCATCTCGCCGTGGTCTGGGTCGGAAACGACCAGAACAAGCCAACGGGCCTGTACGGCGCGACCGGCGCGATGAAGGTGTGGTCGTCGATCTTCGCGCGGTTGCCGAGCGCGCCACTGGAAGTCGCCGACAAGGGCATCGACTGGCAGTGGGTGGTGGGTTCCAACACCACCGATGCGAACTGCCCGGACGCGCGCCGCTTTGCTTTCGTCGCCGGCTTCGCGCCCGCCTACCAGCCTTGCCAGGCTTTCGATCCCTATTACCAGCAGCAGCAACAGCAGGAAAGCGGCGGCTGGCGCAGCTGGTTCGGCTGGGGCGATCGCGATGAGCCGGGGGAAGAACCGCAATCGCAACCGGAACCGGCGGAAGAACAGCCATGACGACCCGCAACTTGCTGCCGATGGCCGGTTGCCTGGCGTTGCTGCTGGCGGCGTGCGCAAGCACGGTCGGGACGACGGCGACGCCCTCGGGGACGCCGGAAACGATGGTCGCGGAAATCCGCGCCGCCGCAGGCCAGGACGATACCGAGCTGGCCGTGCAGCCGTTGCGCGACCCGATGGTCGATGACCTGCGCGAGCAGGCGCAGGCACTCGAACGCCAGCGGCGCTATCCGGAAGCAGTGGCGGCACTGGAACAGGCGCTGCGTATCGTGCCGGACGATCCGGCGTTGCTGCAGGAACGCGCCGAAGCTGCGCTGCTGGTGCACGATTTCGCCACCGCGGGGCAACTGGCCAAGCGCGCCTGGGACCTGGGTGCCAAGGTCGGTCCGCTGTGCCGCCGGCACTGGGAAACCCTGCGCCAGTTGCGCCTGGCCAGCGGCGATGCGCCGGGCGTCCTGTCCGCGCAAGTGCAGCGCGAAGCCTGCACGGTCGCCGGCCCCGCGCGCTACTGATGTCGGCACTGTCGGATCTCAGCCGCGCTGCATTGGCGGAAGGTGGCGCGCTTGCCGAAGCGATCCCGGCGTTCGCGCCGCGCCCCGGGCAACAGCGGCTGGCCGAAGCGGTGGCCCAGGCTTTCGAGTCGCGCGCCAGCCTGCTGGCCGAAGCCGGCACCGGCACCGGCAAGACCTACGCCTATCTCGTGCCGGCCCTGCTGTCGGGCCTGAAGACGATCGTTTCGACAGGCACGCGCGCGCTGCAGGACCAGCTTTACCACCGCGACCTGCCGCGGGTCCGCGATGCGCTCGGCGTCGGTCTCAAGGCCGCGTTGCTGAAGGGTCGCGCCAATTACCTGTGCCGGTACCGGGTCGAGCAGGCCAGGGGCGAAGCGAAGTTCGGCGACCGCGAGCAGGTATCGCAGTTCCAGCGCATCGTCGCCTGGTCCGGACGCACGCGCATGGGCGACATGGCCGAGCTCGAGGGCCTGCCCGAGGACTCCCCGCTGCTGCCGATGGTGACCAGTACCACCGACAATTGCCTGGGCAGCGAGTGCCCTTTCTGGAACGAATGTTTCGTGGTCCAGGCGCGCCAGCGCGCGCAGGCCGCCGACCTGGTCGTGGTGAACCATCACCTGCTGCTTGCCGACCTGGCGCTCAAGCAGGAAGGCTTTGGCGAGATCCTGCCCGGAGCGCAGGCCTTCGTCGTCGACGAAGCGCACCAGCTTCCGGAACTCGCGGCGCAGTTCTTCGGCGAGGGCCTCGGCGCGCGCCCGCTGGTCGAACTTGCGCGCGACACGATGCGTGAGTGCAAGGACGTCGCCGGTTCCCTGGCAACGGTGCAGCCGCACGCGCAACGCCTGGAGCATGCGACCCGCGCGCTGCGCGCGGTCATGGACACCTTGCCGGTTCGCGCTACTCGCGAGCGCGCGCTGGAGTCTGGTGCCGTCGCCGACGCCTTCGATGCGCTGGGCCTGTCGCTGTCGCAACTGGCGGAGGCGCTGGGCCCGCTGCGCGAAGCATCGCCGGGATTCGACGCCTGCCACGCGCGGACGATCGACATGTCCGCCCGCCTTGCGCGGTGGACGGAACAGCAAGAACAGGGGTCAGAGTACATTTCCCCGGCGGGTGATCCGGAGGCCGATGGGCTTTCGGGGAAAATGTACTCTGACCCCTGTTCTTCCGACGTGCTCTGGTACGAATTGACGGCGCGCGGGTTCCGGCTGCAGCGCACGCCGCTGGATGTGTCCGGGCCGCTGCGCGAACACCGCGAGAAATCGCGGGCGGCGTGGGTGTTCACTTCGGCGACGCTGGCGGTGGCCGGCGGCTTCGACCATATCGCGACGCGGCTGGGACTGGACGAACCGACCATGGTGCTCGAACCCAGCCCCTTCGACTGGAACACCCAGGCGTTGTGTTACCTGCCGCCGGGATTGCCCGAGCCGATGTCGCGCGGCTACACCACCGCGATAGTGGACGCCTTGCGTCCGGTGCTCGAGGCATCGGCGGGCCGCGCTTTCGTGCTGTTCGCTTCGCATCGTGCATTGCGCGAGGCTGCCGCGGCGTTGCGCGGTTCGCCGTGGCCGCTGTTCGTGCAGGGCGAGATGCCGCGCGCGCAACTGCTGCAGAGATTCCGCGAATCCGGCAACGGCGTGTTGCTGGGTGCAGCCAGTTTCCGCGAAGGCGTCGACGTGGCGGGCGACGCGCTGAGCGTGGTGGTGATCGACAAGTTGCCGTTCGCCGCGCCGGACGATCCGGTATTCGAGGCGCGATTGCAGGCGGTGCGTCGCGCTGGCGGCAATCCGTTCCGCGACGAACAGCTGCCGCAGGCGGTGATCGCGCTCAAGCAGGGCGTCGGCCGCCTGATCCGTACCGAGACCGACCGCGGCGTGCTGGTGCTGTGCGACCCGCGCCTGGTCGGCAAGAGTTACGGACGGGTGTTCCTGGAATCCTTGCCGCCGTTCCCGTCGACCCGCGACGTCGCCGACGTGGAGGATTTCTTCGCCGAGGCCTGCTCGGCCAGCGTCAACGCGACGTTGTCGCGCAGGTAGGCCGGTTCGACGAGTTCCGGGGCGATCGCCTCGCCGCGCGCGAACGCGATTGCCGCCAGCCGCGCCACGTCCGCCGCATGCGGCAACGCCTGCGCATCCACCCGCGACAAGCGTCTTCCCAGGCGCGAACGCAGCGTGCCTTCGACCGCCGCGAAACCGGTGCCGACGCCCTCCCAGTCATCGCCATCGGGCACCACCACGGCATCCGGTTTGCCCACCGCTTCGTCGAGCACATCGCGCAAGCCGCCGCCCTCGCGCACGAATGCGCCGAGATACACCTCGCCCATGCGCGCGTCGATCGCCGCGACGATCCGGTCGCCCGCTGCAGGCAACGCCAGCGCCGCCAGGGTCGATACCGGCAGCACCGGCCGTTCCAGTCCCAGCGCGATGCCCTGTGCCAGCGCCACGCCCAGGCGCACCCCCGTGAACGCGCCCGGACCGCGCCCGACCGCGATCGCGTCGATCCCCGAACGGGCAATGCCGGCTTCGGCCAGCAGCGCCTCCGCCCACGGCAAGGCCAACTCCGCGTGCCTGCGCGGCGCCACGCCGAAGCGCTCCAGCACCTCGCCGTCGCGCCACAGCGCCACCGAGCACGCTTCGGTCGAGGTCTCGAAGGCAAGCAGGATCGTCATCGCGTTTCCATTCCCGTGTCGTCGGACATGGTGCCACCGGGCATGAACTGCCAGGTGCGGACCACGTTGAGGATGTCCGGGTCTTCCCCGGTCGGCGGCAGCGGTGGATAGGGCTCGGCCAGACGTGCGATGCGCAGGGCGGCCGCATCGAGCAACGGGACGCCGCTGCTGCGCACGATCTCGGCGCCCTCGACGCTGCCGTCGCGGCGGATGCCGACATTGATCACCACGGTGCCGCGCATCCGGCGCCGGCGCGCTTCGTCCGGGTAGTTCAGGTTGCCGACCCGCTCGACCCGGTCGACCCAGGTCCGCAGGTAGGCCGCCCAGGCGTATTCGCGGGTGCTGGCCGAGACGAACTTGCGCGACGGCCGGCGGGCGTAGAGGCGGGTATTGGCGTTGATTTCCGCGGCCAGGCGGGCCATGGCCACGTCCTGGGCGACGTGGCGGTCGCCGGGTGGCAGCGGGGTGGTGGTGGCTTCGGGCACGGTTTCGGGCTGCGGCACGCGGGTGTCGCCGGCGCTGCTGCTTACGATCCGGGCCTGCGGCGGCGGCGCGGGCTGCGGGGATTGGGCCCTTAGTTCGCGGGGTGCCAGGCCCGGTTCGGGCCGCGCCAGGTCACCGGTCTGGCTGTCGCGCGGGCGCACGGCCTTGTCGTCCTCGCCGCCCCCCTGGTTGTTGGACTGGGCCAGGAAATCCGCCTGCTCCGGGGTCAGCGCGGTCCGGGCATGGGACATGATCACGTCCAGGGTCGGCATGACCGGCGCGGCGGAGTCCAGGGCGAAGCCCACGCCCAGGATCAGCAGGCCGTGGAGCAGCAGCGACAGCACCATGGTCGCGCCCAGGCGCTCGCGCTCGCCGACGCGCGGCTGGACGGCGACGGCACTCATCCGGCAGCCGCATCTCCGCCGGCGGCACGGATCCTGGCCTCGATGGCTTCGAACAGCTGGCCGGCGATGTTCAGGCCGAACTCGGCGTCCAGCTCGCGGATGCAGGTCGGGCTGGTGACGTTGACCTCGGTGAGGTAGTCGCCGATCACGTCCAGGCCCACGAACAGCATCCCCCGGCGCCTCATCTCCGGGCCGACCTGGGCCGCGATCCAGCGGTCGCGCTCGCTGAGGGGGCGGCCCTCGCCACGGCCGCCGGCGGCCAGGTTGCCGCGGAATTCGTCACCCTGGGGGATACGGGCCAGGCAATAGTCCACCGGCTCGCCATCCACCAGCAGGATGCGCTTGTCGCCCAGGGCGATCTCCGGCAGGTAGCGCTGGGCCATCGCCAAGCTGCGCCCGCCGGCGACCAGGCCGCTGTTAACCAGGGTTTCCAGGATCACGTTGAGGTTGGGCTCGCCGGCGCGGACGCGGAAGATCGAGCGGCCGCCCATGCCGTCCAGCGGCTTGAGCACCGCCTCGCCATGGGTGGCCACGAAAGCCTTGAGTGCCGCGGTGTCGCGGCTCACCAGGGTCGGCGGGCAGCACTGCGGGAACAGCAGCGCGGCCAGCTTCTCGTTGTAGTCGCGCAAGCCCTGGGGATCGTTGACCACCATCGCCCCGGCGGCCTGGGCCAGGCCCAGGACCTGGGTGTCATGGATGTATTCGCTGTCGACCGGCGGATCGGTCCGGACCAGGACCACGTCGCCGCGACCCAGCGCGCGATGTGACGCAGTTCCCAGTTCGAACCATCCGTTGGGGTCGTCGCGGACGGCCAGGGGCGCGAGATCGGCCATGGCCACGCCATCGCGGACGGAAAGGCCCCCGGGACGCACGTATTGCAGGCGATGGCCGCGCCGCTGCGCTTCGAGCAGCATCGCGAACGTGGAGTCCTTGGCGATGCGGATGTCGCCAATCGGGTCCATTACGACGACAATATCGAGCACCATGCGCAGGTCCGCGGCGTGGGGCAGGCATGGTAGCAGGGGGCAACGTGTTCAGGCGCCGATCCAGGACAGGCAAAACTTGACACTTCCGCCGTGGGCTGGGATATAGATGTTTCGCAGCGGCGCCGGCAATCACGAGCACCGCGCCAGGGGAGTTTTTCGATGACGCCAGACGACAGCCGCACCGGGAGCCTTGGTGGCCTCCGAGTGATGGTGATCGACGATTCCAAGACGATCCGGCGTACCGCCGAGACGCTGCTCAAGCGCGAGGGCGCGGACGTGGTCACGGCCACCGACGGCTTCGAGGCGCTGGCCAAGATCGCCGACCAGCAGCCGCAGATCATTTTCGTCGACATCATGATGCCGCGCCTGGACGGCTACCAGACCTGCGCGCTGATCAAGAACAACCAGTTGTTCAAGTCGGTGCCGGTGATCATGCTGTCTTCCAAGGATGGCCTGTTCGACAAGGCGCGGGGCCGCGTGGTCGGTTCCGAGCAGTACGTCACCAAGCCATTCACGCGCGAGGAACTCCTCGACGCGATTCGCAAGCACGTGAACGCCTGACCGGGGGGTAGGGCACAACATGGCACGCATCCTGCTGATCGAGGACTCGCCGACGGACGTCGCGGTACTCACCCAGTTGCTGGAACGCAACGGCCACGAGGTGATGTCGTCCGGCAACGCCGAGGACGGCATCGCGCTGTGCAAGCGCGAATTGCCCGACCTGGTGCTGATGGACGTGATCCTGCCGGGCATGAACGGCTTCCAGGCGACCCGCGCGCTGTCGCGCGATTCGGCGACAGGGAACATCCCGGTGCTGATCGTGAGCACCAAGAACATGGACACCGATCGTGCCTGGGGCCTGCGCCAGGGCGCGAAGGACTACATCGTCAAGCCGCCGAACGAAGATGCCCTCGTCGCCCGCATCAACGAGCTGGTCGGTGCCTGAGATGGGCAAGGCGCTCAGCCCGTTCGATATCCTCACCGACTACGAGCATCGGAGCCTGGCGCATGTCGCCGGCCTGCCCGAGCAGCTCGACGCGCCCGGCTTGTGGCGTGGCGTCGGTTTCCGCATCGGGCGCAAGCGCCTGGCGTCGGGATTCGAGGAGGTCGTCGAAATCCTGCCGATGCCGCAGGTCACGCCGGTGCCGGGCACCCAGCCCTGGATGCTGGGCGTGGCCAACGTGCGCGGCAACCTGCTGCCGATCGTCGACCTCAAGCAGTTCCTCGAGGGCGAGCGCACCGTGCTCCACGAGGGCCAGCGCGTACTGATCGTGCGCCAGCCCGGCGGCGACGTCGCCGTCACCATCGACGAGCTGTATGGCCAGCGCAGCTTCATCGACGAGCAGCAGATCCCGGCGGAGGCCTTGCACGAGCAGGCGTTCGCCGATGGCCGTTACAGCAACTTCGTCGAGCGTGGATACCAGCTGGGCGAGAACGCGTGGGGCATCTTCAGCCTGCAGAAGCTGGCCCGCACCCCTGAATTCAGGCAAGCGACGGCCTGACCGCCGCGCACCGCAACCGAAGACCGAGGTAGAACCATGAGCACCGTGATGGACAACACCGCCAAGGGCCGTAGCGTCAGCACCAATTTCTGGGTGTTCCTCCTGGTCCTGTCGCTACTCATCGTCGGCGCGAACACCGTCTACGCCATCGTCAAGGCGCAGCGGCTCAGCGGCGCCAGCGGCGCGGCCTCGAACCTGCAGGTGAATTCGCAGCGGCTCGCCAACCAGGGCCGAGAGGCGGTCGGCGGCAACGCCGACGCATTCGTGGCGTTCAAGGCGACCCGCCAGCAGATCAACAGCGACGTCGAGTCGCTGAACGTGAACTACGGCCAGGCGCCCGGCGTCTCCGGCCAGATCGCCACGGTCACCGAGACCTGGTTGCCGCTGAACAAGAATGCGCAGCAGGTGATCGACTCCGAGCGCGCGGTGCTCGGCCTGGCCGGCAACGCCAACAGCTTCGTGCAGCGCGTGCCGCAGCTGCAGGCGCAGATGGACGAAGTGGTGCGCGCGATGCTGGCCAGCGGTTCGGCCTCCTCGCAGGTCTACCTGGCCGTGCGCGAGGGCATCCTCGCGGCGACCATGGCCCGCCGCGTCGCCGAGATCCAGGCCGGCGGCCCGGGTGCGCAGATCGCCGGCGACGCGCTGGCGCGAGACGCCGGCGTGTTCGGCCAGGTGTTGCAGGGCCTGCACGAGGGTGGCACGGGCGAGGCGCAGAAGGTCACGGCGCCGGCGGCCGTGGCGTCGCTCAACCAGGCCAACACCCTGTGGACCGCGATGAAGACCGACCTCGACGCGATCCTGGGGACTTCGCAGAACCTGTTCCGCGCGCAGAGCGCGGCGGACGCGATCGCCACCGGCTCCAACCAGCTGCTGACCGACAGCGAAAACCTGTTCGGCGCGCTGACCGCGTTCGGCTCGCTGAAGGACACCAGCATCATCGGCGGCGTCTGGGTCTCGATCGCCTCGGGCGCGTTGCTGCTGCTCTCGCTGATCGGCCTGTACTTCAGCACCCGTCGCGCGGAGCGCAAGCGCTACGAAACCACGATGGAACTCAACAACCGCAACCAGGAGGCGATCATGCGCCTGCTGGACGAAATGGGTTCGCTCGCGGAAGGCGACCTGACCGTGAAGGCGACCGTGACCGAGGACATGACCGGCGCGATCGCGGACTCGATCAACTTCGCGGTCGAGCAGCTCCGCAGCCTCGTGCAGACGATTACCGACACGTCGGTGCAGGTGGCGTCGAGCGCGCAGGAAACGCAGGCCACCGCCATGCACCTGGCGGAGGCCGCAGAGCACCAGGCCACGGAAATCAACTCCGCCTCGGACCGGATCAACGAAATCGCGGCGAGCATCAACCAGGTGTCGAAGAACTCCGCCGAGTCGGCCGAGGTGGCCCAGCGCTCGGTGCGGATCGCGACCAACGGCGCCGGCGTCGTGCGCCAGACGATCCAGGGCATGGACAACATCCGCGACCAGATCCAGGAGACCTCGAAGCGAATCAAACGCCTCGGCGAGTCCTCGCAGGAAATCGGCTCGATCGTCGAACTGATCAACGACATCTCCGAGCAGACGAACATCCTCGCGCTCAACGCGGCCATCCAGGCGGCCTCGGCCGGCGAGGCGGGTCGCGGGTTCGCGGTGGTGGCGGACGAAGTGCAGCGCCTCGCGGAACGTTCCTCCAACGCGACCAAGCGAATCGAATCGCTGGTCCAGACCATTCAGGCCGATACCAACGAAGCGGTCAGCTCGATGGAGCAGACGACCTCGGAAGTGGTCGCCGGTGCGCGACTGGCCGAGGACGCGGGTACCGCGCTGGGCGAGATCGAGAACGTGTCGACCAACCTCGCCGACCTCATCCAGGGCATTTCCAGCGCAGCGCAGCAGCAGACCGCGGCGGCGACCAACATCACCCAGGCGATGAACACCATCCAGTCGATTACCGCGCAGACCTCGCAAGGTGCGAGCCAGACGGCGCAGTCGATCGGAAACCTGGCCCAGCTCGCCGCCGACCTGCGCCGTTCGGTCGCCGACTTCAAGCTGCCTGCCTGACCCGGCAGGACGGATAGAGCCGTACGATGACGACTGCGCTTCGCGACGCGATCGACTACACCACGCTCGGGTGGATCAAGCCCGAGCTGGACGAGACCCTGCGCAAGGCGCGGATCGAGATCGAGGCGTTCGCCGACGACTTGTCCGACACTGCGCGGATGGCCGCGTGCGCCGAACGCCTGCACGAGGTGCAGGGCACGCTGCGCATGGTCGAGCTGTATGCGCCGGCTAAGGTCGCCGAGGAAATGGAGCTGCTGGCCGAGGCATTGCGCGAGGGCCGGGCGCCGGCGCGCGAGGATGCCTGCGCCACCCTGATGCGCGGTGTGGTGCTGCTGCCGGACTACCTTGAACGCCTGCAGGGCGGACACAAGGATGTCCCGGTCGTGCTGTTGCCGTTGCTCAACGACTTGCGCACCGCCCACGGCCAGCCGGCGGTGGACGAAAGCGCGCTGTTCTCGCCGGGCATGCAGCGTCCGCTGCCCGATGCGTTCGGCGCGGGCATGCCGCAGCCTGCCGCCGAAGGCGACGCAGCCGCGCTGCTCGCCCGGTTCGACACCGCCCTTGCCGCGTGGCCGACGCAATCGGCGGCCCTGGCCGCGGCTGCCGAAGGACTGTATACGCGCGCCGGCAACGCCGAAGGCGCGCGCCGCATGTACTGGGTCGCGTCCGCGGTGGCTTCGGCGCTGCGCGATGGCGCCTTGCAGGCGGACGACGGATTGCGCGACGCGTTTGCTGCCGTCGCCGCCGAAGCCCGGCGCCAACCCGATGCCGATGCCGCCTTGCCGGTACGCGCCGATGTCGCGCTCGAGCCGGCGCGCAAACTGCTTTACCGCGTCGCCCGTTCCGGCGCCGACCATCCGGCGCTGCAGAGCCTGCGAGAAACCTTCGACCTCGACCTGCAGGCATCGGAATCGGAGATCGCGCACGCGCAGGGCAGCCTCAGCGGCCACAACCGCGCGCTGCTCGACACCGTGTCCGCCGCGATCAAGGAAGACCTGCTTCGGGTCAAGGACGCGCTCGACCTGCACCTGCGCACCGGCCAGTCCGACGTGACCGCACTGCGGCCGCAGGCCGGCGCGCTGGGCACCATTGCCGACACCCTCGGCATGCTCGGCCTGGAGGCAGCCCGCAACCTGGTCTCGCGCCAGCGCGATGCCCTCGAGGGCATCCTCGGTCAGAATCGCGGCGTCGCCGAAAACGAGTTGCTCGATATCGCATCGGCCTTGCTTTACGTCGACGCTTCGCTCGACGAGCAGGTTGCGCGCCTCGGCGGCCCGGATGCCGCCGGCACCGACGACATGCTTGCCAGCGAGTCGCGCAAGGTCACTGAAGTCCTCGCCAAGGAAGCGATCGCCAACTTCGCCGATGCCCGACAGGCGTTCGTCGCCTTCGTCGAAACCGGCTGGGACCATGGCGAACTGGTCGAAGTACCGCGCCTGCTCGGCGAGGTCGCCGGCGCGCTGCAGATGCTCGACCTGCCGCAACCGGCCAAGTACCTTGCCGGCGTGCGTGCCTATACCGAGCGCGAGCTGGTCGGGCGCCGCAGGATTCCCAGCGGCCGCCAGCTCGACACCCTGGCCGATGCATTGGCGAGCCTGGAATATTTCCTGGAAGCCCTGCGCGAACAGCGCGGCAACCGCGACGACATCCTCGACATCGCCCGCAACAGCCTGGAAGCGCTGGGCTACTGGCCGGTTCCGGCTGCGGAACCGATGCCCGAGCCTGCGGCTGTGGCGATTCGCGAAGCGGCGCCGGAACCTGAAATCGAGGCGTCGCAGGCCCCTGCATCCGGCGAGGCAACGCAGCCCGCAATGCCGCCCGTGCCGGCACCGCCGCCGGCCCCGGTTGCCGAAGTACCGGCCGCTCCCGTCCACGTGCCCGCACCCGTGGGCACCGGCAATGCTGGCGGCTTCGAGGTCACCGGCGACGAGATCGACGACGAGATCCGCGAGATCTTCCTCGAGGAGTTCGAGGAGGAAATCGCCAACCTGCGCAACATGCTGCCCGAATGGCGCGGGGCCCCAGACGACATGGAACGCCTGCGCCCGATCCGGCGCGTGTTCCACACCCTCAAGGGCAGCGGTCGCCTGGTCGGCGCGCGCACCCTGGGTGAATTCGCCTGGAAGACCGAGAACATGCTCAATCGCGTGCTCGACGGGTCGCGCCCGTCGAGCCCCGCGGTGCTTGCCCTGGTCACGCTGAGTTACGAGACCCTTCCGCAGCTGCTTGCCGCATTGCGCGGCGACGGCGGGATCGGCGCCAACCTGGAAGCGATCCAGGACGTGGCCGATCGCGTTGCAGCCGGCGAAGAAGCGTTCCACGATGCCGCCGCGCCCGCGATGCCCGCACCGGTGGCCGACGCGCCGGCCGAAGTCGAAGCGCCTGTCGCAATCGAGGTCGAAGCACAGCCCGAACCGGTCGTGGAAGAGATCGGCGAGCTGGCGAACGTCGACCAGGTGTTGCTCGAAATCCTCGATGCCGAGATCAGCGGCCACCTGGTCACCGTCGACCAGTGGCTGGGGCTCGCGCGCATCGCGCCGGCCCAGGGCGATGACGCCTTGCTGCGCGCCATCCACACCATGAATGGCGCGTTTGCGATGACCGAAGTACCGGCCATCACCGACGCGATGACCCCGGCCGAAGCCTACGTCCGGCGCATGGTCGCCGCGCGGGCAACGGCCACGCCGGAGGGCGTCGAAGCGCTTTCCGATCTCACCACCGCGATCCGCGCCACGGTCTCGGCGTTGAAGGCGCCGGCGCCGCGGATCGCCAACTGCGACACCCTGGCCCAGCGCCTGGTCGCATTGCGCGACAGCCTGCCTGAAGTGGCTCCGGCGGAGGAGTTCGGCGGAAGCGATCTCGACATCGACATCGACATCGACTTCGATGCCTCCGATGCCGTCGTGCCGGAGACGACCGTGGCCGAAACGCCCGCGTCCACGGGTGTTTCGCTCGCCGACGAACTGTCGTCCATCGACGTCGACAGCGCCTTCGGCGACTTGGCCAGTGTGCTGGGTACCAGCGAAGCCGACGCGGCAATTCCCGCGCCGGCCGATGCCGGCACCAGCGAACTCGAAGCCAGCCTGCTCGAAGCAGAGCGCCTCGAAGCAGAGCGCCTCGAAGCAGAGCGCCTCGAAGCAGAGCGTGCGGAAGCCGAGCGCGTTGAAGCAGCCCGTCTCGAAGCCGAACGCGCCGAAGCCCAACGCCTCGAAGCCGAGCGCATTGAAGCCGCCCGTCTCGAGGCAGAGCGCGCCGAAGCCGAACGCGTTGAAACCGAACGCCTCGAAGCCGAGGAATACGCGCGGATCGAAGCCGAGTACGCCGAACAGGAGCGCCTGGCCAGGGAGCAGGCCGCCGCCGAGGCGGCGCCGTCCGAGCCCGGACCGACACCCGAGCCCGTATCAACACCCGAGCCCGTGGCCGAAATGCCGGCACCGGCCGCCGCCAGCGCCGAAGACCCCGACGGTGCGCTCGACCTCACCGACCTCGACCCCGAACTGGTCGACATCTTCGTCGAGGAAAGCGTCGACCTCCTGGATCACTCCGACTCCCTGCTGGCGCAGCTCCAGGCCGCGCCGGGCGAGGGCGACTCGCTGGTCGGCCTGCAGCGCGACCTGCATACCCTCAAGGGTGGCGCGCGCATGGCCGGCATCATGGCCGTGGGCGACCTCGGCCACGCCATGGAGTCGCTGCTCGAAGCCGTGGTCGACCAGCGCGTCGAGCTCGGCCGCGACGGCGTGCCGTTGCTCGAGCGCGGCCTCGATCGCCTGCATGCGATGGTGACCCGCGTCGGCGCGCGCCAGGCGATCGGCCTGCCCGAGCGCCTGATCGCCGAGTTCGAGGCGCGTTCGCGCGGCGAAACCCTCGCCCCGGAACAGGACATCCCGCGCCCGACCGGCCCGGTGCCCGCACCGAAGGTCGAACTCAAGCCGCTGTCGGCCCCGATCGGCGATGTCGCCCAGGACGACGACGACACCAGCGTGCGCGCGCCGCAGGAACAGGTGCGCATCCGCGCCGACCTGCTCGACCGCCTGGTCAACTACGCCGGCGAAGTCGCGATCTACCGCGCCCGACTCGAACAGCAGCTGGGCGGGTTCCGCACGGCGATGGGCGAAATGGAGCAGACGAATTCGCGACTGCGCGACCAGCTCCGCCGCCTCGACAGCGAAACGGAAGCGCAGATCATCGCCCGCTACCAGCGCGAGCACGACACCGGCGACCAGGCCTTCGATCCGCTGGAGCTCGACCGCTTCTCCACCCTGCAGCAGCTGTCGCGCGCGCTGGCCGAGTCCGCGGCCGACCTGACCAGCCTGCAGCAGTCGATGGACGACCAGGTCCGTCACTACGAAACACTGCTGCTGCAACAGTCGCGCGTCAGTTCGGACCTGCAGGAAGGCCTCATGCGCACGCGCATGGTGCCGTTCGATGCATTGGTGCCGCGCCTGCGCCGGGTGCTGCGCCAGGCCGCCACCGACACCGGCAAGCAGGTGCAGCTCAAGCTCGAAGGCGCCCAGGGCGAACTCGATCGCAACGTGCTGGAGCGCATGACCGCGCCGCTGGAGCACATGCTCCGCAACGCCGTCGCGCATGGCCTGGAATCGCCGGACGAACGACGCAAGGCGAAGAAGGATCCGGAAGGCACGGTCCGCATCGTGCTCCGCCGCGAAGGCTCGGAAGTGGTGCTGGAAGTCGGCGACGACGGTTCCGGCCTCAACCGCAAGGCGATCCGCAAGCGTGCCGAACAGCGCGGCCTGGTGCAGCCGGGCGCGGTGCTCAGCGACAGCGCGTTGGACGCGATGATCTTCGAACCCGGCTTCTCGACCGTCGACGAGGTCAGCCGCCTGGCCGGCCGCGGCGTCGGCATGGACGTCGTCGCCAGCGAAGTCCGCCAGCTCGGCGGTACCTTCGACATCCGCACCAAGGGCGGCGAGGGCACCACCTTCGTCCTCCATCTTCCGCAGACGCTGGCAGTCACCCAGGCGGTGTTCGTCCGCGCCGGCGAGACCAGCTACGCGGTGCCGATCGCATCGGTGCGCGGCGTCGGCCGGATCTCGCGCGAGGACCTCGAGAAGGAAGGCGCGACCTACAGCTACGGCGGCGAAGAGTACGTGCTGCACGACCTTGGCCTGCTGCTGGGCCATGGCGCGGCCAAGGCCGAAGGCCAGTTGCAGATGCCGCTGCTGCTGATCCGCTCCGGCGACCTGCGCGCCGCGGTCTGCATCGACCAGGTGCTGGGCAACCGCGAAATCGTGGTGAAGCCGGTGGGACCGCAGGTCGCATCGCTGCCGGGCATCTTCGGCGCCACCATCATGGGCGACGGCAGCGTGGTCGTGATCCTCGACGTCGCGCCGCTGGTGCGCCGCCAGGCCACCGCCCCGCGCGACATCGAGCCGGCGCAGCCGGTGGTGGCGCGCAAGGTCCCGCTGGTGATGGTGGTCGACGACTCGGTGACGATGCGCAAGGTCACCGGTCGCGTGCTGGAACGCCACAACTTCGAGGTCGGCACGGCGAAGGACGGCATCGATGCGCTGGAGCGCATGGCCGAGCGCGTCCCCGACCTGATGCTGCTCGACATCGAAATGCCGCGCATGGACGGCTACGAGCTGGCGACCGCGATGAAGGCCGAGGCGCGGTTGCGCGACGTGCCGATCATCATGATCACCTCGCGTACCGGCGAGAAGCATCGCCAGCGCGCGATGGAGATCGGCGTCAACCGTTACCTGGGCAAGCCGTACCAGGAGCACGAGTTGCTGCGCAACGTGTTCGAGTTGCTGGCGCAGGAGCAGCACGGTGGCTGAAGCGCCCAAGCGGGTGGCGTTGCTCGCACGGCCGGGCCCTGCCTGCGACAACCTGCAATCGGCGTTGAGGCAGGCCGGTGCGGAGATCGTGATGGTCGCCGACCCGACCGCCGGCGATTCCGCGGCCGTTGCCGCCGCCGCGCCACAGGCCGTGCTCGTCGCGCTGGAGCCCAGCGTCGAGGATGCACTCGACGGCTTCGATCCGATCCTGCTCGATCCGTCGATGATCGTCATCTACGACGAAGTCGCGGTCGCGGCCAAGCGCGAAGGCTGGGACGCGGCGCGCTGGGTGCGCCACCTTGCAGCGAAGCTGGGCGGACACCACGACGTCCTGCCGCCGGGTGCCGGCAACGACGACGACGTCGTCGCACCAGCGCCCGTTGCAGCGCCGTCTGCCGTAACCGCGATCGAGCCCGAAATCGAGTTCGCGCCGGAACCGCAAGCCGAACCGGCCATCGACGCTCCGATCGAGTTCACCCTGGACGAGATCGAGCCCGACGTCGAGGAAGTCGATGCTCCGCAGTTCGAAGAAGCCGGGATAAGCCTCGACCTGGGCGACCTGACCGATGAAATGAAGGCGCTGCTTTCGGCCGAGCCGGTCGAGGAGCCTGCGCCGGCGCCCGTGCGCGACGTCGCGCCGCCACCCGTGATCGACTGGGATGCGCCGCCGCCCGCAAGCGAACCCGCCGACGAGCCGGCCCGCGCGTTCGCACCAGCGGCTCCCGCACCCGCACCTGCCTCGCCCGGCCCCGCGCCATCGGTGGGCTTTTCCGCCGACGATCTGTCCCTGGTCGAGGCCGACGTGGCCAATCCGGCGTCGGGTGCCAGGAATACCTCGCCTGGTGGCGGCGGCACAGACCAGCAGGGTGCCGTCCTGGTGCTCGCCGGCATCGGCGGCCCCGACGCGGTACGCCAGTTCCTCGCGGCGATCCCGGACGGCTTCGCCCGTCCGGTGGTCGTTCGCCAGCGCCTGGATGGCGGCCGCCACGACCGGCTGGTGCAGCAGATGCAGCGTGCAACGACGTTGCCCGTCGCCCTGGCCGAAGCGGGGACCCGCCTGCAGGCCGGTCGCATCTACATCCTTCCCGACGGCATGACCACGCAGCCGCAAGGCGATGACAGCGTCTTCAGTGCCACCGACGCGCCGGTGCCGGTGCTGGCCGGCCTGCCGGCAGGCGACAGCGCCATCCTGCTGCTCAGCGGCAGCGATCCGGATGCGGTCCCCGAAGCCATGGCGGCCGCCGCCCAGGGCGCCATCGTGGCCGGCCAGGCCGTGGAAGACTGTTTCGACAGCGCTGCCACCGCCGCGCTGGTCGCCGCGGGTGGCGAAGCCAGCGCCCCCGCCGATTTTGCCCAGCGCCTGTCGACGCGCTGGCTGTCCCTGAGTCTGTAAGCATGGAGCCGCAAGCATGGACATGACTCCCCAGGCCGATATCCGAGGCGTGCTGATCCAGATCGCAGGCGGCCGCCTGTTGCTGCCCAACGCGACCATCGCCGAGGTGCTGTCGTTCGCCGACCCCGAGCCGATCGCCGACGCGCCGGCATGGTTGCTCGGCCGCATCCGCTGGCGTGGCTGGCAGCTGCCGCTGGTCGCGTTCTCGCGCCTGGCCGGCATCTCCGACGAGAAGGGCGGACTGGGCAGCAAGGTGATCGTGCTCAAGGCGCTGGGCGGCGACGCGAAGGCGCCGTTCTTCGCAGTCCTGACCCAGGGCTTCCCGCGGCTGGTCACGGTGAACGAATCACGCCTGGTCACGCGCGAAACCGAACCTTCGCTGCTGCCCGACGGCGTGCAGGCGCAGGTCATGCTCAACGAGGACGAGGCGCTGGTGCCCGATCTCGAAGCGGTCGAGCGGATGATCGGCGAAAGCCTGCAGCAAGCCGCCTGACGCTACGCGAGGTCGCCGAAGCGCGACTGCAAGGCCGCGATCGCGGCAATGCCGGCAGTCTCCGTGCGCAGGATCCGCGGGCCCAGGCGCAGTCCGCCGAATCCGGCGGCTTGCAGCATGTCGCGGTCGCGCGGCGACCAGCCCCCTTCCGGACCGACCGCGAGCACGCAGGCGTCGGCGATCGGCGCCATGGTCGCGATCGAGTCGGTGGCGGCCGGGTCGAGCAGGAAACGCGGCATCGCCGGCAGGGCTTCCAGCGCCGCCTGCAGCGGTTGCGGCGCATCGACCGCCGGTACCCTCGCGCGTCCGCTCTGGCCGCAGGCCGAAGCCACCACGTTGCGCCAATGGGCCAGGCGCTTGCCGGCGCGTGCGGCGTCCAGGCGTACCTCGCTGCGTTCGCTCTCCACCGGCACGAAGCCGGCAACGCCCAGCTCGGTCGCCTTCTGCAGGATCCAGTCCATCTTCTCGCCGCGGGCGATGCCCTGCAGCAGCAGGATGCGCAGCGTGGATTCGTTGCCGACGACCTGGGACCCGACCACCTCGACTTCGGCGCCGCGCTTGTTCGCGGCAAGCAGCCGTGCCTGGTAGTCCCTGCCATCGCCGTTGAACAGCGTGCAGCTGTCGCCTGGCTGCAGCCGCATCACCCGCACCAGGTGCGCGGCCGCTTCCTCCGGCAGCGCAACGGTGTCGCCGACCGCCAGCGGCTGGTCGACAGGGACGCGGGTCACGCGCATGCGGTCGCCTCGTCGATGGCTTCGCGGGACACCCTGGCCAGCAGTTGCAATTGTTCTTCGTCGATGCAGTACGGCGGCATCCAGTAGAGGATGTCGCCCAGCGGACGCAGCACCACGCCGCGCTCAAGGGCTGCGCGATAGGCGCGCAGGCCGACCCGCAGCGAGGGATCGAAGGGCGTATCGCGGTTGCCGTCGCGGGTGAGCTCGAAGGCGACGATCATCCCGGCCTGGCGCAGGTCGGCTACGTGCCGATGCGCGGCCAGCGGTGCGGCGAGTGCGGCCATGCGCGCGGCCGTCACCTGGTTGCGCGCGAGCACATCGTCGCTGTCGAAGATCGCCAGCGAAGCCAGCGCCGCGGCGCAGGCCAGTGGATTACCGGTGTAACTGTGCGAATGCAGGAAGGCGCGTTCGCGCGAGTCGTCGAGGAAGCCGTCGTAGATCGACTGCGTGGCCAGCACCGCCGCCAGCGGCAGGAAGCCGCCGGTCAGGCCCTTGGACAGGCACATCAGGTCTGGCTGGATGCCTGCCTGTTCGCAGGCGAACATCGTCCCGGTGCGGCCGAAGCCGACCGCGATCTCGTCGGCGATCATCATCACTCCGTGCGCGTCGCAAAGCTCGCGCGCCAGGCGCAGGTACAGCGGATCGTGCATTCGCATGCCGCCGGCGCACTGCACCAGCGGCTCGATGATGAAGGCGCAGACATCGCCGGTATTGGCTTCCAGCAGCACGCGCAAGGCATCGGCTGCCCGGCGCGCGCACTGCTCCGGCGACTCCCCCGGCTCGCGCAGGTACGCGTCCGGGCTCGGCGCGAACAGGCACTCGACCAGGAGCGGCGCATACACGCGCCGGTACAGCGGCACGTCGCCGACCGCCAGCGCGCCCAGGGTCTCGCCGTGGTAGCCGTTCGCCAGGGCGACGAACTTCGTGCGCCGGTCCTCGCCGCGGTTGCGGAACCAGTGGAAGGCCATCTTCAGCGCGACCTCGACCCCGGCCGATCCGTTGTCGGCGTAGAACACCTTGGCCAGCGGCTCGCGCCTCGCCTCGCGCGGCGCGATGGCCAGCAGCTTCTCCGCCAGTTCGACTGCCGGCGCATGCGAGAACCCGGCCAGGATCACCTGCTCCAGCGAGCCGGCCTGGGCCGCGATCGCCGCGCCGATGCGCGGCTCGGCATGGCCGAACAGGTTGGTCCACCAGCTCGATACCGCGTCCAGGTAGCGGCGGCCGTCGTGGCCCAGCAGCCAGGCGCCGTCGCCGCTCGCGATCGGCACCAGCGGAAGCACGTCGGGGTGCTCGCGCATCTGCGTGCACGGGTGCCAGAGCACCGCCAGGTCGCGATTCCGCCAACCTTCGGCATCGGTTGCCATTATCATGGCGCCATGATGACCCGCCGGCTGCCTACCGTCCACGGCGTCACCGAGCACGACGCCAGCCCGTACCGGATGGAGCGGCTGGACCTGGAGTTCAGCAACGGCGAGCGCCGCCAATACGAGCGCTTGCACGGACGCGGCCACGGCGCGGTGATCGTGGTCCCGCTGCTCGACGACGAAACCGTCCTGCTGGTGCGCGAATACGCCGCCGGGCTGCATCGCTACGAGCTGGGACTGGTCGAAGGGCGGATCGATGCCGGCGAGGCGCCGCTGGAGGCCGCCAACCGCGAGCTGCAGGAAGAGGCCGGCTACGCGGCGCGCTCGCTGCACCACCTGCGCATGCTGACCCTGTCGCCGCGATACATGAGCCACCAGGCGCACGTGATCGTCGCCCGCGACCTGTATCCGCAGCGCCTGCCCGGCGACGAGCCCGAGGAGCTGGAACGGGTGCCATGGAAGCTCGATGCGCTGCACGAACTGGTGCTGCGCGAGGATTTTTCCGAAGGCCGCGCGGTTGCGGCGCTGTTCATGGCACGGGAGTGGCTGCGCCATGGCGGCGATTGATTACGACATTCTGCGCGAAGGCATCATCGCGCTGTCGCAACAGGCATCCGCGGCGATCATGCAGGTCTACGGCGGCGAGTTCGCGGTCCAGCGCAAGGACGACGATTCGCCGCTGACGGCCGCCGACCTCGCCTCGCATCGCTGCATCGTCGACGGCCTGGAAAAACTGTCGCCGGAGATCCCGATCCTGTCCGAGGAATCGGCCGAGGAAGTGCCGGCACTGCTGCGCCGGCAATGGCCGCGGATGTGGCTGGTCGATCCGCTCGACGGCACCCGCGAGTTCGTCAAGCGCAACGGCGAGTTCACCGTCAACATCGCCCTGATCGAGAACGGCGAGTCCGTGCTGGGCGTGGTCCAGGCGCCGGTCACGGGCGCCCTGTGGCACGGCCAGCGTGGCCGCGGTGCGTTCCGCCGCGAAGGCGGGCGCGATCTCCCGATCCGGGTGCGCAGTCCCGCGGGCGCGCCGTTGCGCGTGGCGGCCAGCCGTTCGCACCGCGATGCGCGCACCGAGGCGGTACTGGCGCGCATGGGCGAGATCGAACCGGTCGGTGTCGGTTCCTCGCTGAAGTTCTGCCGCCTGGCCGAGGGCAGCATGGACGTATATCCGCGTTTCGGCCCGACCAGTGAGTGGGATACCGCCGCTGGCCAATGCGTACTCGAGGCCGCGGGGGGCGCGGTGCTCGATCCGCGCGGCAGGCCGCTGCGCTACAACCAGCGCGACACCATCCTCAACGGCGAGTTCATGGCCCTGGGCGATACGTCGCTGCCCTGGCGCGAGTGGCTGGCATGAGTGCGGGCCCGCGCGCGGGCAGGATCGACGAACTGCTCGACATCATGGCGCGCCTGCGCGACCCGGAGGGCGGCTGCCCGTGGGACGTGCAGCAGACCTTCGCCACGATCGCGCCGTACACGATCGAGGAAGCCTACGAAGTCGCCGACGCGATCGACCGCAACGACCTCGGCGACCTGCGCGACGAGCTGGGCGACCTGCTGCTGCAGGTGGTGTTCCATGCGCGCATGGCCCAGGAGCAGGGCGCGTTCGCCTTCGCCGACGTGGTCGCTGCGATCAGCGACAAGATGCTGCGCCGCCATCCGCACGTGTTCGCGGGTGCCCGCGTGGCGGATGTGGAAGCGCAGACCCGCGAGTGGGAAGAACACAAGCGACGCGAGCGCGAAGCGGGCGGCAGCGATGACGCTTCCGCGCTGGCCGGGATCGCCCGCGGCATGCCCGAGTGGCAGCGTGCGACGAAGCTGCAGAAGCGCGCGGCGACGGTCGGGTTCGACTGGCCCGGGCCGGAGCCGGTGATCGCCAAGCTGCACGAGGAAATCGACGAGGTGCGGGTCGAGTTCGCCGCAGTTGCGGCCGATGGCGCCGATGCCGCCGCACACGACCGGCTCGAGGATGAGATCGGCGACGTGCTGTTCGTGTGCGCCAACCTCGCCCGGCACGCGAAGGTCGATCCGGGCACCGCGTTGCGCCGGGCCAACGCCAAGTTCGAACGCCGCTTCCGCGCGATGGAAGCGATGGCGGCGGCCGACGGCCTGCGCTTGCAGGACCTGCCCCTGGACGCCCAGGATGGCTACTGGGCCAGGGCCAAGGCGGCCGAACGCACGGCCTGAGGAGCGCGACCATGCAGCAGTTCGACAGCTTCCGCGAGTTCTATCCGTTCTACCTGTCCGAGCATGCCAACCGCACCTCGCGGCGCCTGCATTTCATCGGCAGCTGCGGCGTCCTGGTGCTGGCCGCCGTTGCCATCGCCACGACCAATGCATGGTGGCTGCTGGCGGCGCTGGCCTGCGGCTACGGATTCGCCTGGGTCGGGCACATCTTCTTCGAGAAGAACCGGCCAGCCACCTTCAGGCATCCCTTCTATTCGTTTGCCGGCGACTGGGTGATGTTCGCCGACATCCTGCGGCGCCGGGTACCGTTCTGACGCCCGCGCCCCTCATTCCATGAAGATCAGCCACGCCGCCACCGCGATCAGGGCGAAGCCGGCCCAGTGGTTCCACTTCAGCGGCTCGCCCAGGTACCAGGCCGAGAACCAGGCGAACACCAGCAGGGTGATCACCTCCTGCATGCCCTTGAGCTGGGGTGCGCTGTAGACCGCGCTGCCGATGCGGTTGGCCGGCACCTGCAGGGTGTATTCGAAGAAGGCGATGCCCCAGCTGGCCAGGATCACCAGCGCCAGCGGGGCGCTCTTGTAGCGCAGGTGGCCGTACCAGGCGAAGGTCATGAAGATGTTGGAGCCCACCAGCAGGAGCAGGGGCAGGAAGCGGTCGTAGAGGGCCATCGGGCGGGCTCAGGGCGGGAAATCGGCGCAGACTACCGCCTTCACATGGATTCCACCCGTGTCCCGGCAGCCTTTCACAAAGCTGAAGACAAGGAGCCATCCGAATGCGTGCTTCCCAAGATCCTGCTGGCCTGGTCCTGATCGTCGAGGACAACCGCAACATCTCCGAAATGGTGGGCGAATACCTCGAGGGCCGGGGGTTCGAGGTCGACTACGCCTCGGACGGCCTGGACGGCTACCGGCTGGCCGCCGAGAACAGTTACGACGTGGTGGTGCTCGACCTGATGCTGCCGCGCCTGGACGGGGTGGAGGTCTGCAAGCGCCTGCGCGAGGAGGCCCGCAAGTCGACCCCGGTGCTGATGCTCACCGCCCGCGACACCCTCGACGAGAAACTCACCGGGCTTTCGGTGGGCGCCGACGACTACCTGACCAAGCCGTTCGCCATCCAGGAGCTGGAGGCACGGCTGCGCGCGCTGATCCGGCGCGAGCGCCGCCAGGTCGGTTCCGAGGTGCTGAAGGTCGCGGACCTGGTGCTCGACCCGGCCTCGCTGCGGGCCACCCGCGGCGGCGTCGAGCTGCAGTTGTCGCCGATCGGGCTCAAGCTGCTCACGATCCTGATGCGCGAATCGCCGCGGGTCGTCAGCCGCCAGGAAATCGAGCGCGAGATCTGGGGCAATGGGCTTCCGGATTCCGACACCCTGCGCAGCCACCTGTACAACCTGCGCAAGACCATCGACAAGCCGTACGACAAGCCGCTGCTGCACACCGTGCAGAGCGCCGGGTATCGTATCGCGGACATCGAACAGCCGCCGGCCTGACGCCGGCCGTTCGCACATGCCGCAAGGGCTTCCGCGCAAGCTGCGCGTCGCGTTCGCGATGCAGGTGCTGATGGCCAGCCTGGTCATCGTCGCCGGCGGCTGGGCGGCCGTCGAGATCGCCAAGCAGCAGATCGCGCGCGCGGCGCTGCAGGAAGAGGCCGACTACTTCTATGCGATGCGCGACGCCGGCGACATGGACCGGGAGGCGCCGGACCAGGCGCGCCTGCGCGGCTACGCCGTCGGCGATGGCGATTCGGCGGTGGCGGTGCCGCCGGCGCTGCGTGTGCTCGAACCTGGAATGCACCAGCTCGCCGACCAGTTGGTCCTGGTCGACCAGCGCGGCGACATGCGCCTGTACCTGGCCTACCCGCGGGCCATCATGGACCTGCGTTCGCTGCAGATCGTGGGTCCGCCGGTGCTTGTTGCGCTGCTGGCCTTGCTCGCCAGCACCTGGTTCACCTACCGCAATGCACGGCGCCTGGTCGCGCCGGTGGACTGGCTGGCCAGGCAGGTGCGCGAGTGGGATCCGATGGAACCGGACCCGGCCGCGCTCGGCGCGGATCGCCTGCCGGCGGATGCCGGCATCGAGGCGCGGCAACTGGCCGGTTCGCTGCAGCGCATGGCCGAGCGGATGCGCGCATTCGTGCGCCGCGAACGCGATTTCACCCGCGATGCCAGCCACGAGTTGCGCACCCCGTTGACCGTGATCCGGGTCGCCAGCGACCTGCTGCACAACGACCCGGACCTGCCCGCGCGCGCGCAGCGTTCGCTGGCCCGGATCCAGCTGGCCGGCCGCGACATGGAGGCGGTGATCGATTCGTTCCTGATCCTCGCCCGCGAGGGCGGAATCGAGCCGCAGCGCGAGGATTTCGCAGTTCGCGAGGTGGTCATCGAAGAGGTCGACAATGTCCGCCCGCTGCTCGCCGACAAACCGGTGGAGCTGGCGGTGGTCGGAGCCGCCGATCCCGTGTTGCATGCTTCGCCACGAGTGTTCGCGGTGATGCTGCGCAACCTGTTGTCCAATGCCAGCACGTTCACCGAGCGCGGCCGCATCGAGGTCCGGATCGAGCCGGACCGGGTGCTGGTGACCGACACCGGCATCGGCATGGCGCCGGACGTGTTGCAACGCGCCTTCGACCCCTTCTACCGGGCCGAACCCGACCGGACTTCCGGCAAGGGCATGGGCCTGTCCATCGTCCGTCGCCTCGGCGAGCGATTTGGTTGGCCGGTCGGCATCGAGAGCAAGCCAGGCCAGGGAACCGTGGTCAGCATCCGGTTCACCGACGCGCTGCAGTAACGTGGCCCCGCGAA
Organism: Pseudomonadota bacterium; assembly: GCA_030852515.1. Taxonomy (GTDB): domain Bacteria; phylum Pseudomonadota; class Gammaproteobacteria; order Xanthomonadales; family Xanthomonadaceae; genus Cognatiluteimonas. Next base: position 1,032 of record JALYWW010000004.1, on the reverse strand, counting down.
TGCTGTCAACCGACGCGCCGATCGTGCGTTGACCATTCGACTCCCTCCGACCGCAGCGATCTTCCATGGCCCGATCCGTTTCCAACTTGCGCCGCACCGGCGCCATTGCCGCGGCTTGTGCCGTCGTCGTTGCCGCCGGGTGGTGGTGGCTACAGCGCGGCGCGGGCGACGCCGCCGGATACCGGACCACGAGCGTCGAGCGCGGCGAGATCCGCGTCGCGATCTCGGCGACCGGCACCCTGAGCGCGATCTCGACCGTCACCGTCGGCAGCCAGGTCTCCGGCCAGGTCACCGAAGTGTTGGTGGACTTCAACGACAAGGTCGAACAGGGCCAGGTGATCGCGCGCATCGACCCGAGCACCTACGAGGCGCAGATCGAGCAGGGCAATGCGCAGGTCGCCAGCGCCCAGGCCCAGTTGCGCCAGGCCCAGGCCAGCCTGCGCAACGCCGAGCTGGACTACCGCCGCAAGGCCGAGCTGGGTTCCAGCCAGATGGTCGCCAGGAGCGACATCGACCTGGCCCGCGCCGCGCGCGACCAGGCCCAGGCCCAGGTCAACGCCGCCCAGGCACAGATCCGCCAGCAGACCGCCTCGACCCAGACCACCCGGGTCAACCTCAACCGCACGGTGATCCGCTCGCCGGTCGACGGCGTGGTCCTGACCCGGTCCATCGAGCCCGGCCAGACCGTGGCGGCCAGCCTGCAGGCGCCGGAGCTGTTCACCATCGCCGAAGACCTGTCGAAGATGAAGATCGAGCTTGCCGTCGACGAATCGGACATCGGCCAGGTGCGCGAAGGGCAGACCGTGGCCTTTACCGCCGATGCCTTCCCCGATCGCCAGTTCCGCGGCACCGTCGAGCAGGTGCGCCTGTCGGCCACGACCACCAGCAACGTGGTCACCTATCCGGTCGTGGTCACGGTCGACAACAGCGACGGCACTCTCCTGCCGGGCCTGACGGTCAACGCCGAGATCGAGGTCAGCAAGCGCAGCGACGTGCTCAAGGTCGCCAATGCCGCGTTGCGCTACAAGCCGG
>JALYWW010000085.1 GCA_030852515.1 Pseudomonadota bacterium | reverse complement strand
GTGTTGAGCTAACCTGTACTAATGATCCGTGTGGCTTGACCATATAACCTCAAGTTGCCTTATCCTCGACGAACACGTCGACGGCATTCGAACAAAAGTTCGCTACATCCCAACCTTATTCGCCGAACGCGGGGGCAATCCCCCTGCCGGAAGCAACCGAGCGAGAGCGTGGCGCGACCATCACTTGATGGACCGCGACCCTCCACCCTCTCCCTGGTGACAATAGCTGCGTGGAACCACCCGATCCCATCCCGAACTCGGAAGTGAAACGCGCACGCGCCGATGGTAGTGTGCATTTAGCATGCGAGAGTAGGTCATCGCCAGGGTCTTTACCCCAAAACCCCGCAGCCACGGCTGCGGGGTTTTTCTTTGGCTTCTAAAGAATGATCGGCGGCTCGCCACCGACGATGACGATATCGGCACGTCGATGCGCGAACAGGCCGACGCTGACCACGCCGGGAACCTGGTTGATCGCGGCTTCCATCGCGAGCGGATCGCGGATCTGCAGTCCGTGCACGTCCAGCACCCAGTTGCCGTTGTCGGTGGTGACGCCCTGGCGCCACACCGGCTGGCCGCCGGTGAGCTGCACCAGCTCGCGCGCGACCAGGCTGCGCGCCATCGGGATGACTTCGACCGGCAGCGGGAACTTGCCGAGCACGTCGACGCGCTTGGCCGGATCGATGATGCAGACGAACTTTTCGCAGGCCTGGGCGATGATCTTTTCGCGGGTAAGCGCAGCCCCGCCGCCCTTGATCAGGCACCTGCCCGGGTCGCACTCGTCGGCGCCATCCACGTACAACGCCAGCGGGCCGGTATCGTTGAGTTCCAGCACGTCGATGCCGTGGCTGCGCAGGCGCGCGGTGCTCTGCTCGGAACTGGAAACGGCGCCGGCGATGCGGTGCCTGATCCGCCCGAGCGCGTCGATGAAGTACGCGACCGTGGAGCCGGTGCCGACGCCGACGATGCTGCCGTCCTCGACGTAATCGATGGCTTTTTCGCCGGCCAGGCGCTTGGCTTCGGACATGCGTGCGGTCACTCGAGGGAAAGAAGCAGCTTCCATTGCGCCGCCGTCACCGGCAGCACCGACAGGCGCGAGCCCTTGCGGATCAACGCGAACTCCTCGCCGAGCGCATCGGCGTGGGTGCGGATCTCGTCCAGCGACAAAGGCCGCTTGAGGTGGCGCACATAGCCCACGTCGACCAGGTCCCAGCGTGGCTGCTCATGCGTGGCCTTCTCGTCGTAGTACTTGGACTTGCGTTCGAACTGGGTCTTGTCTGGGTAGGGCGCCGAAGCGACTTCGCCGATGCCGTAGATCCCCGGAACCTCGCAGTTGGAGTGATAGAACAGAACGCCGTCGCCGACCTGCATCTGGCGCATGTAGTTGCGCGCCTGGTAGTTGCGCACGCCGGTCCAGGGTTCGGTACCGACCCGCTCGAGGTCGTCGATGGAAAAGTCGCCGGGTTCGGACTTCATCAGCCAGTAGCGCTTGCGTGTCGCCATCTAACGGTTCCCAGGGATATCGACGAGGATGGTGTCGCGTTCGCTGCAGATCGCGTCCAGCCCCACGTCCCAGGGTGCGACGTCGAGGGCCTCGACCTGTTGCAGGCCGAAGCCCGCGCCCACCAGCCATGGCGGTCGCCGGGCGCCGCCATGCGCGCCCTCGTTGCGGAATGCGAAGCTGCGATCGTACCAGCCGCCTCCCATGCCCAACCGATGCCCGCGCGCGTCGAAGCCGACCAGGGGCAACAGCACCATCGCCATCGACGACGGCTCGAGCAGCGCATCCTCGCCAACGTCCGGTTCGGGGATGCCATAGCGATTGGTCGCCAGCGGCTCGCCGGGGCGCCAGTGCGCGAAACGCAGCCGGTCGCCCGAGAGCACGGGAAGGCAGTAGCGCAATCCCGGCGGCAGGCGCAACTGGAACACGTGCAGCGCGATTTCGCCATCCATCGCCCAGTAGCCGGCGACGTCGCCGCTTGCGGGCAGGAAAGGCAACTCCAGCAACCGCGACGCCAGGCTTTCGGCCGCCGCGATGCGCTGCGCGGCGGGGATTTCCCGTCGCTTGCGGCGGAGTTCGCTGCGCAAGGCCTTGCGGTCGGCTGTCGTCGGCTCGTTCATGCTCATGCGCGGGGCGTCAAAAAAACGGGGCCGATGCCTCGACGGCAAGGGCCCCGCGTTGTTGGTACATCCTCCGCCATGGCGATGCGTGCCAAACGACCTTGAACCCAGGGTTCAAGTGGGAATGCCTGGAGGCCATCGGGCTTCCCGCTGCATGGCGGACTTGCACACCCGGCTTCCGCTGCATCCCCGTGGTCGTCATTAAGGGACAAGGCGCATGTTTGTGCACGCCGTCGCACAGGGCAGAGGACGCGCATGAAGTATACCGGCGCGTGCCACCTGCGCGCATCCATTCGTCGGCGCGTGCTTGAGCGTGCGTTCAAACTCCGGCGCTGTCGAGGCGTCGCCGCAGGTCTTCCAGGGCGCTAGCCAATTCAGCGTCGCGCCCGGCTTCGCCATCGCGCGATTGCTGCATTTCATGCGCCATGTTCAGCGCCGCCAGCACCGCGACCCGATCCACCGCAGCCATGCGGTTGCTGCCGCGCAATTCGCGCATCCTGGTTTCGAGCAGGCGCGCGGCGGCCATCAGGCTGTCGCGTTCGCCCGGCTCCACGCCCACCGTGTACTCGCGATCCAGGAGCTTGATCGAAACCGGTTCGTTGCTGCTCACGTGTGCTGCTCCAGCGACTTGAGCCGCGCGATCATCGCCTCGACCCGCGACCGCGCCTGCTCGTTCTTGGCCAGCAATTGCGAGCGCTCGCCGGCCAGCTGTTCCTGCTGCTGGCGCAGGCTGCGGTTCTCTTCGGCCAATTGCTGGGCGCGGGTCGCCAGCGCGTCGACGCGGGCGGCCATGGCGCGCAACTGGGCGATCACCTGGGCGTGGTCCATCCCGGCACGATAGGCAGCCATGAACGGGCGGTCAAGGCGCACCTGCCAAGGCCCCCGGGGCAGGCGCTACACTTGCCCGATGACAGCATCCCTGCCCGAATTCGTCGACGTCGAAGCGGCCATGCGCAAGCTGGGCCTGGGTACCGACGCCTCGGAGCTGCATGGCGGGCTTTGCGGCTGGCTGGCCGGGGGCGGCGAGGTGGGCCCCGGCTGGCTGGCGAAGGTACTCGCGGACTCCGCATTGCCGCCCACCGAGGGCGTGCTGGCGCAGCTCGGCGAAGCCAGTGCCGCGCAGTTCGAGGACCGCGATTTCGGTTTCGAGCTGTTGCTGCCGGCAGGTGATGCCGCGCTGGCGGAACGCAGTGGCGCATTGTTCGAATGGTGCCGCGGCTTCCTCGGCGGCTTCGGGCTGGCCGCGGGCAAGGAGCCGCCGCTGTCGGAAGAGGGCAGCGAAGCGCTCGCCGACCTCGCCGGGCTGGCCGCCGCGACGCCGCAGGAAGAGGGCGACCAGGAGGACGAGGACGCGCTGGCCGAAATCGAGGAGTTCGTGCGCGTCGCCGCGCTGCTCCTGCATGGAGACTGCGTGCTGGCACCGCGCCATCGCCAACAATTCCATTGACCACATGAAGCCGATCGCCGGGATCGACAACAAGGAATATGCACGCAGGCGGCGCCAGCTGATGCGCATCGCCGGCGACGACGCGATCCTGGTCCTGCCGGCCGCACCCGAGCGCATCCGCAGCCGCGATACCCACTATCCCTACCGCCAGGATTCCGACTTCTGGTACCTCGGCGGCTTCCCCGAGCCGGAGGCGGTGCTGGTGCTGGTGCCCGGCCGCGTCCATGGCGAAGCGATCCTGTTCTGCCGCGAGCGCGATCCAGAACGCGAAGCCTGGGACGGTCCCCGGCATGGGCCGGAGGGTGCGGTCGATACCTGCGGTTTCGACGATGCCTATCCGATCGACGACCTCGACGAGATCCTGCCGGGCCTGCTGGAAGGGCGCAGCCGCATCTACTACCACTTCGGCCACGACACCGAGTTCGACATCAAGCTGATCGGCTGGGTCAACCGGGTGCGGGCGCAGGTGCGCAGCGGCGCGCAGCCGCCGCACGAACTGCTCGAGCTCGGCCACCTGCTCGACGAGTTGCGCCTGTTCAAGTCACCGGCCGAAATCCGGATGATGCAGCGAGCCGCCGACATCAGCGTGCTCGCGCACCAGGCCGCGATGCGCGCCGCGCGGCCCGGCATGCGCGAATACGAGTTGCAGGCCGAGATCGAACGCGTCTTCCGCATGCATGACGCGGTGCCCGCCTACGGCAGCATCGTCGGCGCGGGCGCCAACGCCTGCGTCCTGCATTACATCGCCAACCGGGCGCAGTCGCAGGAAGGCGACCTGGTCCTGGTCGACGCCGGCGCTGAATACCGTGGCTATGCCGCCGACATCACCCGGACCTTTCCCGTCGGCGGGCGTTTCAGCAAGGAACAGCGCGCCCTGCACGACCTGGTCGGCGCAGCCCAGGCCGCGGCCCTGGCCCAGGCGCAACCCGGCTTGCCGTACGAAGCGGGCCACGAAGCCGCGGTGCGCACCCTCACCGAGGGCCTGCTGCAACTGGGCCTGCTCAAGGGCAGCCTGGAAAAGAGCGTGGCCAGTGGCGCGTACCGCCGCTTCTACCGTCACAAGACCGGCCACTGGCTCGGCCTGGACGTGCACGACGTCGGCGACTACCGCATCGACGGGCAGTCGCGCCTGCTCGAGCCGGGCATGGTGTTCACCATCGAACCCGGCCTGTACATCGCCCCGGACGACACCGGCGTCGCCGCCAAATGGCGCGGCATCGGCATCCGCATCGAGGACGACGTACTGGTGACGCGCGACGGCAACAAGGTCCTGACCGGCAAGCTCGCCCGCAGCGCCGACGAAATCGAAGCGCTGATGGCGGCCTAGGCGGCGAACCCCTCGCGGGTGAGGTTGACCGGGTCCCCGTCCGTGCAAACCACGTCGTCCTCGATGCGGATCCCGCCGAAAGGCCTGAACGCGTCCACGCGCGACCAGTCCACCGCGTCGGCGTGCGGGCCGGCGCGCAGGTCCTCCAGCAGCATGTCGATGAAGTAGATGCCCGGTTCGATCGTCACCACCATTCCTGCTTCCAGCACGCGGGTCAGGCGCAGGTAAGGGTGGCCGGCGGGCTTGTCGATGGTGCCGCCGGTGTCCGCCGCGGCGAAGCCGGCGACATCGTGCACCTGCAGGCCGATGCCGTGGCCGATGCCGTGCGGGAAGAAGGTCGAGCTGACCCCCGTTTCCAGTGCCGCTTCGGGCGAAATCCTGATGACGCCGAAGTCGCGCAGGATCCCGGCCAGCGCCAGGTGTGCGTCCAGGTGCAACTGCCGGTAATCGAACCCTGCGCGGACCTGCGCGCACATGCGCAGCTGCGCGGCATCGACGGCGTCGACCATCGCCTGGAACTCGTCGCCAGGATCGGCCGACCAGGTGCGGGTGATGTCGCAGGCGTACCCGTCGTGGCTGGCGCCGGCATCGATCAGGAAGCTGCGCACCGGCGACGGCGGCACCCGGTCGCGGTCGGTGTAGTGCAGTACCGCGCCATGCTCGTTGAGGGCGACGATGTTGCCGTAGGGCAGGTCGTTGGCATCCTGGCCGGCGGCCTGGCAGTAGGCCAGGTGGATGCCGAACTCGCTGGCACCGGCGCGGAACGCGCGCTCGGCGGCGCGGTGGCCGCGCACGCCGCGCGTGGTCGCCTCGCGCATCATCGCGATTTCGTACGGCGTCTTGTACGCGCGGTGATACTCCAGGTAGTCGACCACCGCCTGCGGATTGTCGGGCACGAAGCCACCCAGCGCCGACTGCGGCTCGCCGAGGATCGCGCAGCGCGAGGGGTCGGCCGGCAGGTGCTGCAAGGCGTCCTCTTCCTTGCGCACGATGACCACGTCGAAATGCTCGGTCCAGTAGCCCGAAGGCGCTTGCGGCACCACGTGCCAGTAGTCGCGCGGCTGCAGGTAGACGAGCTTCGGCCGCGACCCGGGCGTATGCACCAACCAGCTGCCCGGATTGCGGGTTAGCGGCAGCCAGGCCTTGAACTGCGGGTTGACCGCGTACGGATAGTCGCGATCATCGAAGAAGTGGTAATGCAGGGTGCCGCTGGGCACCACCAGGTGTTCGAGTCCGGCGCGGGCCAGCGCGGTATCCGCGCGGCTTTGCATCGTCGCCAGGTGTTGTCGATATAAGATCGGCCATCGAGCGGAAGTCATAGGGGGGATTTCCTTGGGACCACCACGCGATTCTGACGGATCCGGCGAAAGCTTGCAGGCGGCGCTTCATCCGCAGCCTGCCTCGCCGGGCGCGCCGGCCTGGTTGTGGGCGCTGGCGGCGCTGGCGATCGGCGTCGCGCTTTCGTTCTGGGTGTCGGGGCAGCAACGCGAGCGGGCCAGGGCCGAGCGTGGCGCCGCATTCACCAAGCTCGCCGACGACAGCTTCGAGGCTGTGGCCGAAAGCCTGCACAGTTGCGAAATGCTGCTGCGGTCGGTGCAGACGGTGTTCCTGGCATCGGATGACGTCACTCCCAGCGAGTTTGCCGCGTTGTACGACAACCTGCGCCCGCGCACCGAATTCCCCAGCCTGCAGGCGCTGGCCTATGCGCAACGCCAGCCAGGTGCCGATGGCGACCGATACATCACCACCCTCGTCCAGCCGCTGGCCGGCAATGCGCGCGTGGCCGGCCTCGACCTGGCGACGCAGCCGGGCAACTTCGCCGCGGTGCTGGCATCGGCCGACAGCGACCAGATCGCCATGTCCACGCCTTTCCATCTCGTCCAGGCGACCGGGTCTGGCGCCGAGGGAACCGGCGTGACCCTGCGCCTGCCGGTCTACGCCCCGGGACCACCACCGCAGACGCTCGCCGAGCGCCGGCAACGGTTGCGCGGGTCGATCGCGGCATCGCTGCTGGTGAAGCGCGTCATCGCCGACGCGGTTCCCGCGCAAAGCTTCGACGCGATGCGATTGACGGTTGCGGAGGTCGGCGGCGATCGCCTCCTGTACGACTCGGGTCCGGAATTCCCCACTTCGCCCAACGGCGCGGTCATCCGCGAACTGCATTTCGGCGGCCGCATCTGGCAGGTGTCGATGCAACCCCGGGTGGGCCTGGCCCTGGGCTGGCCGCAATCGCCGGTGTGGCCGGGCCTGTTGGCCAGCGTGCTGTTCGCGCTGTTGGTATGGTCGATCGCCGGTACCCGGCGCCGCGCGCTGGAACTGGGCTGGCGCATGAGCCACCGGTACCGCGAGAGCGAACAGCAGTTCCGCACCCTGAACGACCTGTTGCCGGCACTGGTGTTGCTGGCGCGGCCGGAGGACGGCCTGGTCATCTACGCCAACCAGGCCGCGTGCGCGCGCCTGGGCGGCGGCATCGAGCAGGGCATCGCGCTGGATTCGCTGTTCGAGGATCCGACCTTGCGCCGGCGCTTGCGCGGCGATGGCGAGGACTGGAACAACGTCGACGCCGTCCTGGTCTCGCTCGGCGGCGACCGCTTCTGGGTGGCGACGTCCATCGCCCGCATCCGCGTCGGCGACGAGCAGCGCCTGCTGATGGTCGCCAGCGACATGTCCGAGCAGCGCCAGCTGACCGAACTGCTCGGCTACCAGGCCAGCCACGACAACCTGACCGAACTGTTCAACCGCCGCGAGTTCGAGCGCCATGTGCGGCGCGCGTTGCAGTCGCTGACCCACGAGGCGCAACCGTACGCACTGCTGTACATCGACCTCGACCAGTTCAAGCTGATCAACGACACCTCCGGCCACCTGGCCGGCGACCAGCTGCTGAGCCAGCTGGCACTGGTGATGGCCGAAGTCGTGGGCCCGCGCGACGTGCTCGCGCGCCTGGGCGGCGACGAGTTCGGCGTGTTGCTGCACGACACCGGCCAGGCCGGTGCCACCGCGCTGGCCGAACGCCTCCGATCGCGCATCACCAGCCATGTCTATGTCTGGGAGCACCGCAGCTACACGATCAGCGCGAGCATCGGCGTGGTGATGCTCGACCAGCCCGGCATGACCTTGCGTGAAGTGCTGGCACAGGCCGACACCGCCTGTTACGCAGCCAAGGACCACGGTCGCAATCGCGTCCACGTGTTCTCGGGGCAGGATGCCGAAACCATTCGCCGCCGCAGCGAAATGGAATGGGCCAACCGCCTGCGCTGGGTGATCGGCGAAGGCCGCTTGCTGCTCGACTACCAGGAGTTGCGTGCGCTGCAACCGGGCGCGTCGGAAGAGCCGCATATCGAGCTGTTGTTGCGCCTGCGCGACGAGGACGGGCGCGTGGTCAATCCGGGTGCGTTCCTGCCGGCCGCAGAGCGCTATGGCCTGGTGCCGGAGCTAGACCGCTGGGTGATAGGCGAGGCCATCGCCCATTTCGACCAACTGCATGTCAGCGGCAAGGCGCCCGGCCGCTGTGCGCTCAATCTCTCCGCAGCAACCCTGGAAGACGAGCAGTTGGGCGACTACGTACTCGACCTGATCCAGAAACATGGCGTCCCGCCGGAGCGCCTGTGCTTCGAGATCACCGAGACCGAAGCGGTTCGCAACCTGGCCCGCGCGGTGCGTTTCATCGAGCGCCTGCGCAACGTCGGCTGCCAGGTGGCGCTGGACGATTTCGGCGCCGGCATGTCGTCGTTCGGCTACCTGAAGAACCTGCCGGTGGACGTGATCAAGATCGACGGCAGTTTCATCCTCGACCTGGAGACCGAACCGATGAGCCGTTCGATCGTCGACGCGATCACCGAGATCGGGCACCAGCGCGGCCTGGACGTGGTCGCCGAGTGGGTCGACAGCGAGCGCATCGTCGAGATCCTGCGGCTGCTCGGCGTCGACTACGGCCAGGGCTACGCCATCCACCGCCCCGAACGCGTCCTCTACCAGCGCACCCCGTAGTCGCGGCGGAAGCCGCGACGTATTCGCTTGCGTGAGGGGCGCCGTGGAAAGGCCTTGCCCAAGTCGGGACACGCCGTGAACCCATCCATGGGGGC
>JALYWW010000084.1 GCA_030852515.1 Pseudomonadota bacterium | reverse complement strand
ACGTCGACCTGTCCGCGCGGGTGGATGCTGATGTCCATCGGTTTCTCCTAAACGTCCGACGAAGGCGCCGGCAATTGCTTGACCAGGGTGTAGGTGTTGCCGCGCGGCGGCGCCGGCTTGTGTTCGACTTCGTCCATCAGCTGGTACACCAGGTGCCAGCCGAGGCCGCCCGGGTCGCGCTGTTCCAGTGGCGAGTCCAGGTCGGGTGCCGGCGCGTCGATCGGATCGAACGCCGGGGCCTCGTCGCTCAGGCGCACGCGCACGCAGCGCGGGCCACCGTCGACCTCGACCAGGACGGGGCCCTTGCCGCGGTAACCGTGCTCGATGATGTTGGTGAACACTTCCTCGACCGCCAGGCGCACCGCGAAGCGCACCTCGCCGTCGGCGCCGAAGGCATCGCAGGCGGTGTCGACGAAGGCCGCCAGCGCCGGCAGGTCCGCCATCGCGACGGCACGGAACTTCATGCGAACGCCTCGATCTTGGCGACCAGGCGCTGGATGTCGACCGGCTTGGTATCGAAGTCGTCGCAGCCGGCGGCGATCGCCTTCTCGCGATCCTCGGCCATCGCATGCGCGGTGAGGGCGATGATCGGGATCTCGCTGGTGCGCGGGTCGGCCTTGATCCGGCGCGTGGCCTCCCAGCCGTCGATCACCGGCAAGCCCATGTCCATCAGGATCAGGCGAGGCGATTCGCCCAGCGCCATCTCCACCGCGGCCTGGCCGTCGCCCGCGAACACCAGTTCGTAACCGCGGCGCAGCAACCGCCGCGAGAGCATGTCGCGGTTCATCTCGTTGTCTTCGACCAGCAGGATCTTCATGCCCCGATGTCCAGCGCGCGACGCACTTCCTGCTCCAGCTGCGCCTGGGAGTAGCGGCCCTTCTCGATCACCTTCTGCACATGGCCGGACAAACGCTCCTGCTCGGTGCGGGTCAGTTCCTTGGCCGTGATCACCACCACCGGCAGCGACGCGTCGCCCTGTTCGTGCAGCGCATCGATGAAGGCGAAGCCGTCCATGCCCGGCATCATCAGGTCGAGGAGGACCAGCGCCGGGCGCGAAGCGCGCACGCGTTCCAGGCCTTCGCTGCCGTTGCCGGCTTCGGCGACCGACCAGCCCTGCCGCTCGAGCGTGCGGCGCAGCATGCTGCGCGTGGTCGGGTCGTCCTCGACCACCAGGATCGTGCGCTCGCCGGAGCGTTGCATGTGCCTGTCGAGCGCCTTGACCAGTTGCTCGCGATCCACCGGCTTGACCAGGAAATCGGACGCCCCGAGGGCCACGCCCATGGCCTGGTTGCCGGTCACCGACACCATGATCACTGGGATGCCGGCGAGCTCCGGATCCGACTTCAGCCGCGACAGCACCGCCCAGCCGTCGAGGCTGGGCATCAGCACGTCGAGCATGATCAGGTCGGGGCGCAGTTCGCGCGCCAACTGCAGGCCGCTCTCGCCATCCAGCGCCGCGCGGCAGGCCACGCCTTCGCGCGCGAGCATGCGGGTGAACATCTCGCAGGCGACCGGTTCGTCGTCGATGACGAGCACCAGTTCCTGGCGCTCCGGTTCGGTCGGCGCATCGACGCCGCGTGCCGCCGGCGCCACCGCGGCGCCCTCGTTGTCGTCGTGCGCGGCAGCGACCGGCTCGATGTCCGCCGGGATGCGCAAGGTGAACGTGGTGCCGACGCCTGCCGTGCTGCGCAGCGTGATCCCGCCGCCCAGCATCTCGGCGAAGTTGCGGGTGATCGCCAATCCGAGCCCGGTGCCGCCGTACTTGCGCGTGGTCGAGGCGTCGGCCTGCGAGAAGGGCTGGAACACGCGCGACTGCTGCTCCTCGTCCATGCCGATGCCGGTGTCCTCGATCGCGAACACCATCCAGTCGCCGTCCTCGGCATGCTCGCGGCGCGCGAGCAGGCGGATGTCGCCGTTCTCGGTGAACTTGCTTGCGTTGCTGAGCAGGTTGAACAGCATCTGCCGGACCTTGGTCACGTCCGAATGCATGTGCCCCACGTCCCCGGCGTCCACCAGCAGGGAGTTGCCCTTCTTGTCGGTGAGCGGCTTGACCGTGCCGACCACGCCATCGATCAGCGACGCCACGTCGAAGTCCTCGACGTAGACATCCATCTTGCCGGCCTCGATCTTGGACAGGTCCAGGACTTCGTTGATCAGCCCGAGCAGGTGCTTGCCGGCGGTGTGGATCTTCTTCAGGTCCGGCACCATGGCCTCGTCGCCGATGTCCTGTGCTTCCTCGACCAGCAGCTCGCTGTAGCCGATGATGGCGTTGAGCGGCGTGCGCAGTTCGTGGCTCATGTTGGCCAGGAACAGGCTCTTGGACTCGTTGGCCGCTTCGGCTTCGGCCTTGGCCTGGACCAGGTGCATGCTGGCCTGGCCGATCTCCAGGTTGCGCGCCTCCAGCAGCTTGCGGCCGTGGACGTTGCGCTTGCTCTGCACGAACAGCTGGTAGCTGAACACCGAGCCGTAGATGAAGATGCCGACGATGCTGGCGCCGGTTGGAATCGGCGGCGACTGCAGGTTGAACTGGAAGCTGGTGGCCAGGCCGCCCGCGACCAGGCCGAGGGCGACGCCGGCCAACCCGCGCAGCGCCAGCGGCAGGCCGCCGATGGCGAGGTTGCCCAGGTGCACGCCCGACAGCAGCATCACGCTCGGCCACAGGCTGAAGTGCATGGCCGCCGACATCACGCCGATCAGCAGCGAGTCGGCCAACAGGTTGAACTGTTCGAAGCGCTTCGGGTCGCTGCTCCTGCGGGCCAGGTGATAGGCCACGTGCGGCCAGATGAAGCCGTAGCAGACCAGCAGGACGACAAGGGTGGGACTGGCGCGGCCGGTGTGGTTGAACGTCGCGTACACGATCGCCGCGGCGATGGGATAGCACAGCACCCGGACCAGGAAGTCCAGGCGGACGATGGGATGCACGCGCGCGGTCATGCCGCCAGTCTGGACAGGCGTTGCAACTGCCTCTACGCCATAAACATGTATTGCGTTCCGCTACGCGTGCGCTTCAGAGGGTGGCGGCTGCTTCCAGCGCCACCGCGGGATCCCAGCGGCTGCGGCCATCAAGGAAAGCCAGTTCCAGCAGGACCGAGGCGCCGACGACCAGGGCGCCCTGGCTTCGGGCGAGCGCCAGCGCGGCAACCAGGGTGCCGCCGGTGGCCAGCACGTCGTCCACCAGCAGCACGCGCGCGCCGGCGGGCGCCGCGTCTGCGTGGATTTCGAGGCGGTCGTTGCCGTACTCGAGTGCGTACTCCTGGGCCAGGGTGCGCGCCGGCAGCTTGCCGGCCTTGCGCAGCGGTACGAAGCCCAGCCCCAGCGCCCGCGCCAACGCAGCGCCGAGGATGAAGCCGCGGGCCTCGATCGCGAACACCGAGTCCAGCACCACGCCGCGCCACGGCGCCGCCATCGCCTCGATCGCGGCGTTGAAGCCGTCGGCATCGGCCAGCACCGGGGTGATGTCCTTGAAGGCGATCCCCGCGCGGGGGAAGTCGGGGACATCGCGGATCAGTGCGCGCCAGTCGGTCATTGCAGGCTCCAGGAGCAGGATGACTGATGCTATCGAAACCCATGGCAGGCCGCGATCACGGCCGGTCGACCCGTGCGGGCGCAGGCTGCGGGCAACCGACACCACGGAGACCAGCATGGCCAGGGAACACCAGGAATCGTCCGGCAATGCGCAATGCCTCGACGAGGCGTTGGCGGACACGTTTCCCGCGAGCGATCCGCCTTCGATGACCTCGCCTTCGGCGGCGACGCCATCGTCCGAGGTCATCGTCGAGCATTCCACTGCGCCGCTGCGGATCTACCGCGTGGTGGGGGCGGACCAGGCCGCCGAGCCGTTCGCGCCGAGCGAGGCGGGCGGGCGCTGGAGTCCGCCAGGCGCGCCCTGTGTCTACGCCTCGCTGTCGCCGGCCGGGGCGATGCTGGAATACCTGGCCCATCTGCAGGGCGACCCGTCGGAAGGCCTGTTGCTGGCGGTGGCCGAAGCCCCCGCCGGCGCCACCCTGTCCGAACTCAACGAACCCTCGACCTGGCGCGACCTTCCGTACCGCCCGGAGGTGCAGCAGGTCGGCGCCGACTGGCTCAAGTCCGGCCGGTCGCTGGCGTTGCGCGTCCCCAGCGCGCTTTGCGATGCCGAGTGCAACGTGCTGCTCAACCCCGCGCACCCGGGCTTTGCGGCCGTGCAGTTGCGCGAACTTCGTCCGCAGCCCATCGACCCGCGCCTGCGTTGACGTGAAATCGGCGCTCAGGCAGGTGAAGGTTGTGTTTTCGTTCAGCTGCCCTCGGCGGGCGCGCGGGCATTGGATGCGCGTCGTTGCTGGGGACCACCGGCCCGCCTAGCGCAACGTCTCGGTGCAATGGTTAAGCCAATGTTCGCTTAACAGTCGCATGCGGTTTTTCGTTCATGCACGAAGGACGACTTTGGCGGGGCGGCGAAGACCGCACCTCACAACAACTGCAACGGAGCGACATCGATGAATCGTCATTTCCTTTCCCTGGGCCTCGCCACCCTCTCCCTGATCGCCGCGCCGCTGGCCTTCGCGCAGGACGCGCCGCCGGTGCAGGACCCCACCACCACCGCGGCCGAGCCCGAAGAGGCCGGCAAGATCACCTGGTCGGAGCTGGACGCCGACGGTGACGGCGCGCTGAGCAAGACCGAGGCGGCTCCGGTGACCGAGCTGTCCATGGCGTTCGACAGCGCCGACACCGACAAGAACGGCACGCTGACTTCCGACGAGTACAAGGCGTACAAGTCCGGCGCCCAGGAGACTCCGGCCCCGACCCAGCGCTGAACGCAGGGGCGTTGACCGCTTAGACTGGGCGGATGCAAGCACACCGCATCCGCCTGGTCGGCTTCGACGGCGACGACACCCTCTGGCGCAGCGAGGATTACTACCGCGCTGCCCAGGCCGAGTTCGAACGCATCGTGGCCGGCTACGTCGATTTCGACGACCTCCACCACCGCCTGTACGCGGTGGAGAAACGCAACCTTGCGCTGTTCGGCTATGGCGCCAAGGGCATGACCCTGTCGATGCTCGAAGCCGCGATCGCGATCACCGGTGCGGCCATCAGCGCCGTCGACCTGCAGCGCATCGTTGAACTGGGCAAGTCGCTGCTGCAGCATCCGGTCGAACTGATGCCCGGCATCCGCGAAGCGGTCGCCGACATCGCTGCCGACCACGACGTGGTCCTGATCACCAAGGGCGACTTGTTCCACCAGGAGGCCAAGGTCCGGGAGTCCGGACTGGCCGACCTGTTCCCGCGCATCGAGATCGTCAGCGAAAAGGACCCGGCGACCTATGCGCGCGTGCTGGCCGAGTTCGAACTCGAGCCCCGGCACTTCGCGATGGTCGGCAACTCGTTGCGCTCGGACATCGTGCCGGTCCTCGAGCTCGGGGGCTGGGGCGTGCACATGCCCTACCACGTGACCTGGGCGCACGAGGCCGAGGCGACGTTGCCGCCGGCGCTGGCCGGGCGCATGGCCCAGGCCGCCGCCCCCGTCGACCTGCCTGCGGCCGTGCGCGCGCTGTGCACAGCGCCTGCTGGCACAATCCGCACCGGATGACCACACACCCAGGAGCCCACATGGCCAGGTTCGCACTGCTGCTTCCCATCGCCCTTGCCGCCGGTTTCGCGGCTGCCCCGGCCCATGCCGCCGAAGTCGACTGCAAGATGACCTACGACCTGGCGGGCTGGTCGGTGTTCTACAAGACCGCCTCGGGCGAGGGCGTCGTCACCTGCGACAACGGCCAGCGCCTGGCGGTGAAGATCTCGGCCAAGGGCGGCGGCCTGACGTTCGGCAAGTCGAAGATCGAGGACGGCACCGGTGAGTTCTCGGGCATCCACGACATCAAGGAAGTGCTCGGCACCTACGTCTCGGCCGAGGCGCACGCCGGCGCGGTGAAATCGAGCAAGGCGACAGCGATGACCAAGGGCGACGTGTCGCTGGCGCTCGCCGGGACAGGCAAGGGTTTCGACATCGGCATCGGTTTCGGCAAGTTCGTGCTGGAAGCGCGCTGACTGCGCGCCGACTGCGCGCTGAGATCAGTCCTGGCCGGGACGATCGCGGGTCAGCACCGGCAGGGGCTGGATGCTGGCCTGGACACCTGCTTCGACGGTCCGGGTCGCCCAGCTCACGCCACCGACATACGCCGTCAGCAAGACTGCCGCGACAAGGGCGAGCCAGCAGCCGCGACGGATGCGTGCTTCGTGTTGCAGGATGTCTGCGTGGATGCCCATGGTTGAAGTTTGCGCGCGCCGCCGTCATGGGCGCGTGCAGGAAATCGAGGAGGTTCCGATGAAGCAGCAACGCCATGTTCTTGTACTCGTCGCGGCCCTGGCCGCCGCCACCGCCAGCGGTGGCGCGTTCGCGCAGGCGGTCTCCAGCGGGGATTTCGTTTTCGGGTGGAATCCACGCACCGGCGACGCCTGGGTCGACCAGACCCTGGGCGACATCAATGCCTACGGCGGTCGTTACCGTGAATCGTTCATCGACGAACTGGTGCGCTACCACGGCGCGCCGCGCGACTACGTCACCAGCCTGCTGGTCGAGGAACGCTGGGCCCCGGGCGACGTCTACTACGCCTGCGCGATCGCGCAGATCGTTGGCCGCTCCTGCCGCTACGTCGCCGATGAATGGCAGCGCGACCACGCCCAGGGCTGGGGCGCGCTGGCCCAGCGCATGGGCATCAAGCCCGGCTCGGACGAGTTCCACCGGCTCAAGGACGGTTTCGCCCCGGTCTACCAGCGCTGGTCGCGCCCGCTGCACGGCAACGGCAAACCGGGCAAGGGCAAGGACAAGGCCAAGGGTCGCGACAAGGATCGATGATCACGGGGACGATGACGGCGGCGGTACCCGGTACTTCTTCACCACCGCCGAATCCAGCTCCATCTTGCCCCAGCGGAACACGAAGGGAACGATCATGAGGTGGTCCACGTCGTCGTCGATGTAGACCGTCACTCCGTCGCGCCACGCGTGGTTGGGAAACTTGTAGACCGCGTTCTCGCTGATTGCCGGTGTCCTCGCGCCGGTCCAGTACACGGTGGTGTAGTCGTAATGGAAACCACCGTGCATCGCGAGCCGGACTTCGGTCACGACCCGGGCGCTGTCCTGCAGGCGGGGCACCTGCAACTTGATCACGGCTGGCGCATCGACGTCGTTCACCACCCGGCCGGGCCGGATCACGCTGGTGTTCTCCACCGGTACCGGGCGCAGGTCGATGCGGGTGACCTGCACGGGCGATCCGAGTTGGTCGATGCGCGTCCCCATGTAGCGGGCCAGCCGGTACCCGGATTGCTCGAGGCCGATCCTGGGACCGAAAAACACCAGGGCGTAGACCAGCAGCGCCGAGAACAGCAGCGATGCCGCGAGGAAGCCGCGTCCAAGCCACCTGCCGAGCTGGTGTTGCCACGATGCCAACGGGCCCGCCGCCAACGTCGGCGCACGCGGCGTCGACAGCAGTGCGGCAAGGATCACGAAAGCGAACGGGACGGCCGGAAACGCGTACCGCGGCAGGCCGTGGTAGGGCGCGGCCATCAGCGTGACCGCCATCGGGATGCAGGCCACGAACAGGACCAGGGGCTGCCTGCGAAGTGCCAGCAAGGGGGCGGCGACCAGCGGCAACACCACGGCGAAAGGATGCAGCAGGAGCAGCTTGCGCAAGGACAGGACCGGATGGACCAGCCGCTCGTCCCAGATGTCGCCCCACATGTAATGCAGGAAGCCGAAGACGCGCCAGCGCCAGTACACGTCCGGCGCCGGCGGCAGGTTGCGTGCGACCACATCGACCAGGTCGCCGCGGGCCGAGCCCATGTCGATGAAGTACGGCACCGCGCCCCATACCGCCGCGCCTTCGCCGGCTTCCGTCAGCAGGATCAGGCGTCCGAAGGTCAGGGCATTGCGGATCCACCAGGGCGCCATCAAGGCCAACATGACAATGGCCAATGCAAGCAGGTGGCGACTGGCGCGCTCGCGCCGCAGCGTCGCATGCATGAATACCGCCGCGAGCAGGGCAAACGGCAGCGCCTGGGCGCGGACGTGCACGGCCAGGGTCAGCAACGCCGCCGCCACTGCAGTCCAGGCAACGGCATCGGTACGCATGCCGCGCACGGCAGCGAACACGAAACCCGTGAACAGCGCCACGTACAGTTGCTCGGTGAGCATGCGGTCCAGGTTGTAGATGAAGCCCGGGTAGGTCGCCGCCAGCAGGAACGCCAGCACCGTTGCCCAGCGGCCCAGGCCCAGCTCGCGCATGATCAGCAAAACGAGCAACAGCGACACCATGCCCAGCACGATGTTGGACGCCAGCACCGTGGATACCCCGCCGCCCATGGCCCTGACCGCCGCAATGAACAGCGGATAGCCCGGCGAAAGCCGCGACGTCGGCTCCATCGGCGCTTCGCCGCGGTACATGGCACCGTCGATCTCGCGGGTGAGCGTGCCGTGCTCGATCAGGTCGCCGGCGGAATACCAGTAGATCGTTTCGTCGCCGTCGACGATCTGCCGGGTCAGGTCGGTGGTCCCGATGCGCAGGCTGCCTGCAAGGACGACGATCAACGCGAGCGCAAGCCAATACCACCAGCGCGACTGCGCCAAGCCCCGCACGCCCGCCCATCCAATCCCCATTGCCTGGTGCCCGTGCAGTGTATTCTTCCCAGAATACTGGGATCGGGTCGAAAGGTCGTGCAATCCGCCGGAAATTCCGTCCAGATCGATGCCGCCGGCGGGATCCGCTTGTCGGTTGCGCCGATGATGGATCGGATTGACTAGCCAAAGAAAACAACGCATTGCGCGTGCTTGGTACGCTCTCGGTACAACCAGATTGCAATGTCGACCAGCCAGACACGATCTTCGATTACGGGTACCGGAAAGGTTCCTCCGTAGATCCGGTTGAGCGCGGTCTTGCGCTGCATCGGTCGTCCATCGCGCCCAGGTAAGAAATCGCGCAAGAAGTCATTTAGCGCGAGCACGACGCGACCTGGATAAGCAATGCACAACTGCCTATGCAGTTCTCGCTCCCCGGCATTGAGCGGCCTTCTTTTTTGTTGCGCTGGTGCAAAGCATGCGGCATTGATAGCCATGTGTGAGCTGTGCTCAATCGTGCGAACACAGCCAGCTTTGCAAACTAGTTTTCAGAAGTCATGTGACCTCAATGGTTTTTCTAGTGTCTTTCGTGCGATGTGCGGGCGTCCGTTTCAGCGAAAGTTTGCTGGTCGGTGAGTCAACTCAACC
>JALYWW010000150.1 GCA_030852515.1 Pseudomonadota bacterium | reverse complement strand
GGCCCAGGCCGGGCAGGGCCGCGAGCTCGCCTGGCGTGCGCTCCAGCAGCGCGCGCAACGGCCCGTGCGTGGCAAGCAACGCGCGCGCGGTGGCCACCGCGTCCTGGCCGCGCAGGCCGGAGCCGAGGAAGATCGCCAGCAGTTCCGCGTCGGACAGGACGCTGGCGCCCCGCGCGACCATCTTCTCGCGGGGACGTTCGGCGGCGGGCCAGTCGCGGATCTGCATCGCGTGAAACCTCGAGAGCGGGAATGGGGAGTGAAGGGAATGGGGACATTGCAGCGCGCCGGAGGATGCGGCGGAATCGGGGGAAGGGCGGGGTTCGGGTAAGCTGGGAGCCTTGTCTGGCGTAGGAAAACTTCCGGCAATGGCAACCACGACGCCGCCCGCAAACCAGGCACTCGAAGGCCGCCGGGTGCTGTTGTGCGTCACCGGCGGCGTCGCCGCGTACAAGGCGGTGGAGCTGGTGCGCCGCCTGCGCGATGCGGGCGCCACCGTGCAGGTGGCGATGACCGAGGCCGCGCAGCGCTTCGTCGGTGCGCAGACCTTCCAGGCCGTATCGCACCTGCCGGTGCGCACCTCGCTGTGGGACGCGAACGCAGAAGCGGCGATGGGCCATCTCGAGCTCGCGCGTTGGGCACAGCAGGTCGTCGTGGCGCCTGCGACCGCCAACACGCTCGCCCGACTCGCGCACGGTTTCGCCGACGACCTGGTCAGCACGTTGTGCCTGGCCACGACCGCGCCGATCGCAGTGGCGCCGGCAATGAACCATCGCATGTGGCTCAATCCGGCAACCCAGGACAACATCGCGACGCTGCGCGCACGTGGCGTGCAGGTGATCGGCCCCGACGACGGTCCGCTGGCCGAAGGCGAGTCCGGCCCCGGACGCCTGCGCGAACCGCAGGCGATCGTGCAGGCATTGATCGACGCACGCGCGGCGGCCGGGCGGTGAACGGCAGCCTCGCCGGCCGGCGCGTGCTGGTCAGCGCCGGCCCGACCTACGAAGACATCGATCCGGTCCGCTTCATCGGCAACCGCAGCAGCGGCAAGATGGGTTTCGCCATTGCCGCCGCGGCCGCGCGCGCAGGCGCCGACACGGTGCTGGTCGCCGGCCCGGTACACCTGCCGACGCCGGCCGGCGTGCAGCGCATCGATGTGCGCAGCGCCGCGCAGCTGCGCGCGGCGGTGCTGGCGGCGCTGCCCGCCGACGCCTATGTCGGCGCCGCCGCCGTCGCCGACTGGACGCCACGCGAAGTGGCCTCGGGCAAGCTGAAGAAGCAGCCCGGCGTGGACGTCTTCGAGCTCCAGCTCGTGCGCACCGCCGACGTGCTCGCCGAAGTCGCGGTGCATCCGCAGCGCCCGCGGCTGGTGGTCGGGTTCGCCGCCGAGACCGGCGACGTCGAAGCCAACGCGCGGGCCAAGCTCGTCGCCAAGCGCATCGACCTGATCGCCGCCAACCAGGTCGGCGTCGCCGGCAGCGGTTTCGAAAGCGACGACAATGCGCTGGTCGTGATCGGCCACGACGCGGCGAGCCGGCTCGGGCCCGCGCCGAAGACCGAGCTGGCCGGCGCCCTCATCCAACTCATCGCACAACGGCTGTCCTGATGCACAAGACCCTGCAAGTCAAACTGCTCGATCCGCGCCATGGCAGCGAATGGCCGTTGCCGGAATACGCCACCGAGGCGAGCGCCGCGCTCGACCTGCGCGCTGCGCTCGACGCGCCGCTGGTGCTGGCACCAGGCGATGCGGCGCTGGTGCCTTCCGGACTGGCGATCCACCTGGCCGATCCGGCGCTGTGCGCGCTGGTCCTGCCGCGTTCCGGCCTCGGCCACCGCCACGGCATCGTGATGGGCAACGGCACCGGCCTGATCGACGCCGATTACCAGGGACCGCTGCTGATCAGCGTCTGGAACCGGGGCGGCGAGGCATTCACGATCGAGCCCGGGGACCGCATCGCCCAGCTGCTGGTCCTGCCGATCGTGCGCGCAGCCCTGCAGGTAGTGGATACTTTCGAACAAAGCACGCGCGGTGCCGGCGGCTTCGGCCACACCGGCGTGCGCTAGGGGAGCGAGACCGATGAGCGAGAAACGCCAGATCCCGACGGCCGCGCAACTGCGGCCCCTGTTGCCCGTTCTTGCCGTGGTGCTGTTGCTGCTGGCGGCGGGCCTGGCCTGGACCGGCTGGCAGCAGATGCAGGATGCCAACCGCGGCCGCCTGCTGGAGCAGGCGCGTGACCTGGTCGCGCAGGGCACCGCGCGTTCGCTGCGCCAGCAGGAAACCCGTTTGCAGGAACGCATCGCCCTGCCGGCGGTGCAGGCAGCGCTGGCGGCAGGAAACCTCGAGCTCGCCGCCACTGAAATGCGGCGCGCGGAATGGCCGCGACTGGAAAGCCTGGAGCTCCTGTCGACCGACCTGGACGCTGCCTATGCCGGCCTTTCCGAAGGCGGCGCCGGGCGCCTGTCCGCATTCGAGGGCGCGTTGCTGGAGGGCGCACCCGTTTCGCGCATCATCCGCGACGACGGCGTGCGCATGGTCCTGGCAGCGCCGGCGAAGGTCGGCGACCAGGTCGTGGCGATCGCCTACGCGCGCCTGCCGCTGGGCATCGTGACCTCGGCGCTGGAGAGCGCCAACGTCGCCGGCGACACCTATCTCGCATTGCGCCAGGGCAACTACACCGTCGCCCAGCGTGGCGACGTCGGCCTGACCGACAGCGCCGAGTTCCTGTCGGTGCCGGTTGCCGGCAGCGACCTGCGCATTTCCGCGGGCCTGCCGGAGGAAACCGCCGGGGTGTTCGGCCTGG
The DNA here is from genome assembly GCA_030852515.1 of Pseudomonadota bacterium. Lineage (GTDB taxonomy): Bacteria > Pseudomonadota > Gammaproteobacteria > Xanthomonadales > Xanthomonadaceae > Cognatiluteimonas. The sequence continues at coordinate 211 of JALYWW010000150.1, read as the reverse complement.
CTGCGATGGGTTCTTTCATTGGCGCCGGCGTCCTGGTGCTGCTGGCGCTCGCAGCATGGGTGCTGATGCGCCGCGGCGGTCGCACGGTCGTCGAGGAGGGCGAGGATGGCCCCGCCCCGACCCTGGAGCAGGCATTGGCGCAAGGCCTGGCGACACCGGCGCCGACCCTCGGCGATGCGACCGCGGCTGCGCCCGCGGCGGCGGCGGGCAC
>JALYWW010000083.1 GCA_030852515.1 Pseudomonadota bacterium | reverse complement strand
CAGGGCTGGTGTTCTTCCTGCGTTTCATGGCGATCCGGCATGGATGGCGCTTGCCCGTCGCGGGGCCGGGCACGCACTGAGATGACGCTGCCCCGCCTGCCGCTGGCGTTGCCGCAAGGACAACTCGAGGCGCTGCGCGCGGCCTATGCCGAACCGCCGCGCGCCTATCACGATTTCTCGCACGTCACCGAAGTCATGCGCCACTACCACCTGGTCGCCGAAGGCCCGGGTTGGCGCCAGCCGTGCGAAGTGGCGCTGGCGGTGCTGTACCACGACGCGATCTACGTCGCGGGGAAAAGCGACAACGAAGCGCGCTCGGCCGCGCTTGCCGTTGCGCAGATCGAACACTGGCTGCCCGATGCCGGCGTCGACGCGCAACGCGTCGCCTGGCTGATCGGACTGACCGCGCGCCATGGCCGCCACGTGCCCTCGGACTTCGACGACGATCCCGCGCCCGACGACGTGCGCAACTTCCTGGACTGCGACATGGCGATCCTCGGCGCGACGCCGGAGGCCTTCGACGCCTACGACCGCGCCATTGCACGGGAATACGGCGGGGTGTTGCCGGGCTGGCTGTTCCGGCTGAACCGGCGCAGGTTCCTGCGCGGGTTGCTGGCGCGCGAGCGCATCTATCTTGGCGGTTTCTTCCACCTGCGGCTGGAAGAAAAAGCCCGGCGCAACCTGCGCCGGGCCCTGGGAAAAGACTAGCCGATCGCCTGCAGGCCGAGGATCGCGGCCAGCACCGTGGTCAGGATGATCGCGGTGTCGTTGCCGTTGTCGTAACGGCCGTAGCGATAGCGACCGTTGTAGCCGTCCTCGTACCCGCGCTCGAAGCCCTCGCGGAAATAGTGCTGGTAGTCGGAGCGACGCACGTAATTGCTGTTGTAACCGTAGCTGGCGTCGATCCAGACCCGCGAACCGCGATAGCCGCGCGACCAGCGGTCGTTGCGGTGGGCACGCCCCGCGCGCAGGCCTTCCTGGTAGCCCTGCGAGACGGCGCGGCGCAACATGTCGGCACCATAGTGGTTGGTGCTGTACCAGTGGCCGCCGTAGCCGTAGCGGTACGTCGCCGGGCGATAGTGGCGCTGCTGGTAGTAACGTTGCTGGGCAAGCCGGCGCTGCTGCGTCACCCGGCGCTGCTGGGCGAGGCGCTCGCGGTAGTAGCGCTCGCTGGAACGCTGGCGCTGGCGGTCGTCGCGGCGGTCCTGGCGATCGTCGCGCCGATCCTCGCGGCGATCGGCACGGCGCTCCTTGCGATCTTCGTGGCGCTCCTTTCGATCTTCGCGTCGATCCTGGCGACGTTCCTGTCGCTGTTCGTGCCTGTCCTTGCGATGCTCCTGGCGCTGGTCGTCGCGCGGCTGCGGCGACGCGGCGGCACCGAACGTGGTGACCAGCAGCGCGACCAGCGCCGCGGTGGCAAGGGAGCGGGTGCGGGTGCGGCTTTGGGATTTCATGGCATGGCCCTCTGGACGGCAAGCACATCCGCTTGCCCGGGGTCCACTTAACGTGAAGATCGCTTAACGACATCTGACACTTGCAGATCGGGGCGCGGGGTCGTAAGACTCCGTTCATGAAAATCCTCTCCATGACGCCTTCCCGTGGGCTGTTGCCGCTCGCCCTGCTGGCCATCGCCTGGCCTGCCGCCGCGGCAATGCCCCAGGAGCAACCGGCACTGACCGAAACCACGCTGGCGACCGGCCTGGCGCGCGCGCCGGAGCAGGAAGCGGTGGTGTTCGAGCATGCCGACCTGAAGTTCAAGGTCGATCCGGCGCAGAAGCGCATTGACGGCGACGCGACGCTGACCTTCCGCGCGACCCGGCCGTTGCAACGCCTTGTTGTCGACCTGGATCGCAACTACACGATTGCATCGGTGGCGGTGGATGGACAGCCGCTGCCGCGCGCGGCATGGAGCAATCCCGAAGGCCGGATGACGGTGACGCTGCCCTCGACGCTCGCCGTCGATGACGTCGCCACGCTGCGCATCGTCTACGGCGGCAAGCCGCATGTCGCCACGCGCGCGCCCTGGGACGGCGGTTTTGTCTGGGCGACGGCGCCGACCGGCGAGCCGTGGATTGCCAGTGCCAAGCAGGGCGAGGGCTGCGACCTGTTGTGGCCATGCATCGACCATCCGCTGGGCGAACCGCTGCTGGTCGACCAGGCGATTACGGTGCCGGCGCCGCTGGTGGCCCCGGGCAACGGCGTGTTCATGGGCATGGACGAGCACGACGGCTGGCGCACCTACAAGTGGCGCGCGCGCAGTCCGGACACCTATGCGATCGCGATCCAGGTCGGTCCGTACGAGCTGCTTTCGGCCGAATACGAAAGCCGCTACGGCAACACCATCCCGCTGCGCTTCTGGCACCTCAGGGGCAATGCCGACAAGGCCCGCAAACTGTTCACCGAGTTCCCGAAACTTCTGGATTTCTTCGAAGGCACGATCGGCCCGTACCCGTTCGCCGACGAGAAGATGGGCGTGGTCGAAACCCCGCACCTGGGCATGGAGCACCAGACCATCAACGCCTACGGCAACGGCTACAAACCGACCGAGTTCGGCTACGACTGGCTGCTGCAGCACGAGTTCGCGCATGAATGGTTCGGCAACCAGCTGACCAACAGCGACTGGGACGACATGTGGCTGCACGAGGGATTCGGCACCTACATGCAGCCGCTCTACCTGCAGTGGCTGCACGGCGACCGCGAGTACCACGCCTGGATGCTCGACCAGCGCCGGACCCTGCAGAACGACGTGCCGCTGGTGTCGGGCAGGAGCATGACCGGCGAGGCGGTATACAGCGACGAGACCGGCCCGGGGCTGGACATCTACTACAAGGGTTCGACCCTGCTGCACACCTTGCGCATGCTGATCGGGGACGAGGCGTTCTTCCGCGCCACCCGGGAACTCGTGTACGGAACCACGGATCCACGGCCGGGCAACTTCGAGCCGCGCTACGGCACCACCGGGGATTTCATCGAAGCCGTCAACGCGGCCACCGGACGCGACTACGGCTGGTTCTTCGACGTCTACGTGTACTCGGCGGCGTTGCCCGAGCTGGTGGCGACCCGCGATGCCACCGGCCTGTCGCTGCAGTGGAAGGCGCCCGGCGGCAAGCCTTTCCCGATGCCGGTGCAGGTACGCGTGGACGGCCGCGACGTCGACCTGCCGATGGGCGACGGCCGCGGCCGCGTCGAGATGGCGCCGCATGCGCTGTACACCATCGACCCGCATTCGCGCGTGCTGCGCGCCGAAGCGCGTTTCGAAACCTGGCAGGAGTGGACCGCCGAGCAGGCCAAGAAGAAGGAATGACGGATCCGCGCAACCCGCAGGCGCAGCAGATGGGCGACGAGTCCATGGCGCGCAACCTGGCCCACCAGGCGCAGGCGATCTGGCCGCAGGAACAGCGGCTGTTCGATCGCTATGGACTGTCGGGGCCCGTGCGCATCCTCGACCTGGGTTGCGGTACCGGCGAGGTCACCCGTCGCCTGGCGGAACGCTATCCGCACGCGACGTTGCTGGGCATCGACATCCTCGATTCCAACCTGGCGCGCGCCCGCGACATGGATTGCGCCGACGGGCGCATCGCCTATGCGCAGGGCGACGCGTTCGCGCTGGCGTGCGGCGACGCGGAGTTCGACCTGGTCGCGTGCAGGCACATGTCGCAGGCGGTCCCGGACTTCCCGCAGGTGCTGGCCGAGATCACCCGGGTGCTCAAGCCGGGCGGCTGGCTGCACCTGTTGTCGGAGGACTACGGGATGCTGCATTTCCCGGCCACGGACCCGGATTTCGATCCCGACCGGTTCTGGAACGCGAACGCGGTGGCGTTCATGCGCGACATCGGCTGCGACGGGCGCATCGGCAGGCATACCCCGGCGCTGCTGGAGCAGGCCGGCTACCGCGACATCGCCATGGACTACGTGGTGGTGGACACCCTGCGGGTACCGCGCGAGACCTTCGCCGGTATCATCGGCGCCTGGCGCGACGGCTATGCCGAGCCGCTGGCCGGTGCCAGTGGCCGCACGCCGCACGAGGTGCGCACCGATTTCGAGCGCATGCTCGCCGCGATCATGACCCCGCCGAACTACGCCGTGTGGCAGGTCCCGATCGCAAGCGCGCGCCGGTAGGAGCGGTGGAAGCCGCGATCACGCTACGAGCCGCCAGCCGCCCGCTGGCAAAACACGCGGCAAGCAGATAGCCGCCGGTCGGCGCCTCCCAGTCCAGCATCTCTCCGGCGCACCACACCCCCGGCAACGCCTTGCACATCAGGTTCTCGTCCAGCGCCTCCAGGCGGACGCCACCGGCACTGCTGATCGCTTCTGCCAGCGGCCGTGGCCGCAGCAGGCGCAACGGCAGGCGCTTGATGGTGCGCGCCAGCGTGGCGGCGTCGCCCAGTCGCGACTTGTCCAGCACCTCGTGCAGCAGCGCAACCTTGACCGCGTCCAGGCCCGCGAGCCTGCGCAGGCGCTCGCCCAGGCTGCGGCCGCCGGCCGGGCGGGCGAGGGCGGCCTGCAGGGTCGCGAGCGTGCGTTCGGGTGCCAGGTCGAACGCCAGCGTGGCGGTGCCGTCGCGGGCGATGGCCTCGCGCAGGTCCGCCGAGAGCGCATACACCAGGCTGCCTTCGATCCCGGATTCGCTGATCACGCATTCGCCCTGGCGCGCGTGTTCCCTGCCTTGCGCATCGCGCCAGTGTGCGACCACATGCTTCAGCGGGGCGCCGGCATGGCGCGCGGCCAGGAACGGACTCCAGCCGACGTCGAAACCGCAGTTGGCCGGTTGCAGCTCGGCGACCTCGACGCCACGCGCCCGCAGCACGGGCTGCCAGGCGCCATCGGACCCCAGTTGCGGCCAGCTGCCGCCGCCCAGCGCCAGGATCACGGCATCGGCATCGAAGTGGCGTTCGCCTTCGGGCGTTTCGAAGCGCAATGCGCCGGCGTCGCCCCAACCCAGCCAGCGGTGGTGGACGTGGAAGCGCACGCCGGCATCGCGCAGGCGCCGCACCCAGCCGCGCAGCAACGGCGCCGCCTTGCGGTCGAGCGGAAACACGCGCCCGGAACTGCCGACGTAGGTGTCGACGCCCTGGGCCCGCGCCCAGTCGCGCAATGCATCGGCGTCGAAGCCATCCAGCCAGCGCCCGACCTGCGCGCTGCGCTCGCGATAACGCGCATCGAAGTCGGGCCGCGGCTCGGAATGGGTGAGGTTGAGCCCGCCCTTGCCGGCGATCAGGAACTTGCGCCCGACCGAACCCCTGGCCTCGTACAGGTCGACTTCGATGCCGGCGGCCCGCGCCGTTTCGGCCGCCATCAGTCCGGCCGGCCCGCCTCCGATGATGGCCAGGCGCGTGCTGGCGGGCGATGGCGTGGCGTTCGGCATGGTACGGATGATGCCTGTTTCGGTATGGTTCCTGCTGGAAATCCGGTCCATCTGGGGAGAACACGATGCGGTTCGAACGTACGACGGCCCTTGCGGCCGCCCTTGTGCTCGCGCTCGGCGCAGGCCTGGGCAACGGCGCCGCGGCGCAGTCCATTCCGCAGCCGGAGCCGGTGCGGCCCTATGTCGTCCCGGCACTGGCCGGCTTCGATGCCAAGGTCGAGAACGTGCGTTCGACCTTCGACGTGCCAGGCATCGCCGTTGCCATCATCAAGGACGGCAAGCTCGTGCTCGAGCGCGGCTACGGCATCCGCGACCGCGGGACGAACGCGCCGGTGGATGCGCGCACGCTGTTCTCGATCGCGTCGAACACCAAGGCATTCACCGCCGCTTCGCTTGAGATGCTGGCCGAGGAGGGCAAGCTGGAAATGACCGACCGGGTCATCGACCACCTGCCGTGGTTCCGCATGTCGGACCCTTACGTCACCCGTGAAATGCGCATTCGCGACCTGCTCGCGCACCGCAGCGGCCTGAGCCTGGGCGCGGGCGACCTGCTGTACTGGCCGACCACCGGCTACTCCAACCGCGAAGTCGCCGAGCGCCTCAAGGACGTGCCGATCACCGGCGGTTTCCGCGAGCAGTACGCCTACGACAACATCCTGTTCGGCGTCGCCCAGCTGGTGATCGAGGAAGCCTCGGGGATGCCGTACGACAGGTTCCTGCAGGAACGCATCTTCGATCCGCTGGGCATGGACGGCACGCGCTACAACAGCGACCACCTGCAGGGCCTGGACAATGTCGCCACCGGATACACCAAGGCCGATTTCAGGGACCTGGTGGCAGCGCCACGCATGACCTGGAGCAACGTCGGCGGAGCAGGCGGCATCTACTCCAGCGTGCACGACATGGCCAAGTGGGTGCAGCTGCAACTGGCCGGTGGCGGCGACCTGTTCACCGAAAAGCGACAGCGCAGCATGTGGACCATGCTCACCCCGATCCCGGTGGGCAAGGCTTCGGTTCCCGAACTCGAGCCGGCCCAGCCCATCTTCCGCGGCTATGGCGAAGGCTGGAACCTGGGCGACTACCGCGGCCGCAAACTCGTCTGGCACACCGGAGGCTGGCCGGGCATGGTCTCGCGGGTGACGATGCTGCCCGACCAGGGCATCGGCGTGATCGTGCTGACCAATGCCGAATCCGGTGCCGCGTTCAACGCCGTGACCATGCATGCGCTCGACGCGATGCTCGGCCTGCCTGCATACGACTGGACCGGCGCCTATGCCAAGGCGCGCGCGAAGCAGGAGGGCAAGGCCGACGAGAGCTGGCAGAAGCACCAGGCCGCGCGCGATGCGAAGAGTAAGCCGTCGCTGCCGCTGTCGGCGTATGCGCAGACCTACACCGATCCCTGGTACGGCGATGTCGTGGTCAGCCAGCAGAACGGCAAGTTGCGGATCCAGTTCGCGCGCACCGCCGACCTGCTCGGCACGCTGAGCCACTGGCAGCACGACACCTTCCTGGTGCGCTGGGACCAGCGCTGGCTCAACGCCGACGCCTTCCTGACGTTCGCGCTCGACCCCGACGGCAAGATCCGCGAAGCCCGCATCGTCCCCGTCTCCGAACTCACCGACTTCAGCTTCGACTTCCAGGACCTGCGGCTCGCTCCGGCCGATAGCGAGAAGAAAGGTTAGGAGCTTTAGCCACAGATTTCACAGATGAACACAGATGGGTAGAGCCAAAGCTTTTTCATCTGTGCAATCTGTGAAATCTGTGCTGCTGTTTGCCCTTGCCTTAGAGGGCGATCGCGGCGGCGTGGGCGGAGGCCCAGGCCCATTGGAAGTTGTAGCCGCCGAGCCAGCCGGTGACGTCGACGACTTCGCCGATGAAGTACAGCCCGGGGACGTGCCGGGATTGCATCGTGGTCGACGACAGGCCATCGGTGTCGACGCCGCCCAGGGTGACTTCGGCGGTGCGATAGCCCTCGGTGCCGCTGGCGACCAGCGGCCACGACTGCAGCACTTCGGCGACCTCGCGCAGCTGCGGCAGGTTGTACTGCTTCAGCGGCCGGCTCTGCAGCCAGTGCTCGCACAGGCGCTGGGCGAAGCGCTTGGGCAGCAGCTCGCCGAGCACGGTCTTGAGCTCCGCTGCCGGGCGCTCGTGTTGCAAGGCCTGCAACGTGTCGAGCGCGTCGCGGCCGGGCAGCAGGTCCAGGCGCAGCTCGTCGCCGGGTTGCCAATACGAAGATACCTGCAGGATCGCCGGGCCGCTGATGCCGCGGTGGGTCACCAGCATGTGGTTGCTGAACTCGACGCCGTTGCAGCGTGCCGTCACCGGCAGGGCGACGCCGCTGAGATCGGCCAGGCGTTCCTGGTGCTTGCCGCTGAGGGTGAGCGGGACCAGGCCGGCGCGGGTGGACAGGACCGCGTGGCCGAACTGGCGCGCCAGTGCGTAGCCGAATCCGCTTGCGCCCATGCTCGGGATCGACAGGCCACCGCAGGCGACCACCAGCGCCGGTGCGGCGAATTCGCCGTGGCTGGCGGTGCGCACGCGATAGACGCCGCTGTCGCCGTGGACGATGGATTCGACGCTGCAGGATGTCTCGATCCGCACGCCGGCGGCGGCGCATTCGTCCAGCAGCATCTTCACGATCAGCTTGGACGAGACGTCGCAGAACAGTTGCCCGAGTTCCTTCTCGTGGTAAGCGATGCCGTGGCGCTCGACCAGCTCGATGAAATGCGCCGGGGTGTAACGCGCGAGCGCGGATTTGCAGAAGTGCGGATTGGCGGACAGGTAGTTGCCGGGGGAGGTGCCGGTGTTGGTGAAGTTGCAGCGTCCGCCGCCCGACATCAGGATCTTCTTGCCGACCTTGTTGGCATGTTCGACCACCAGCACCCGCAGCCCGCGCTGGCCGGCGGTGAGGGCGCACATCAGGCCGGCTGCGCCACCGCCGATGACGATGGCGTCGAACGTTCCGGTCACGCCTGTTTCGGGGCCATGCGCAGCGACTGCTGCACGGTGATGCTGCTGCCTTCGCCGTAGAGTTCGGCCTGGCCGTCCTGGATCATGCATTGCAGGCGCATGCCGCGGTCGGTGAGCGCAGCCAGTTCGGCGACGGTATCGGCGCTGATGTCGATGACGGTGAGGTTGCTGCAACGGGTGAGGCCGTTGCGCACCTTGTCCCACCACAGGTCGGCGCTGCGGCCGTGGTAGTTCAGCACCACCACCCGGGAAGCGCGGCCGCAAGCCTTGCGGATGCGGGTTTCATCGGGCTGGCCGACATCGATCCACAGGTCGATGTCGCCGCTGAGCGACTTCAGCCACAGGTCCGGCTCATCGTCGCTGGCGGCGCCGCGGGCGAACTCGAGGCGTTCATCGGCGTTCAGCGCGAACGCGAGCAGCCGCACCATCAGGCGCTCGTCGGTTTCGGACGGGTGGCGGGCGAGGGTCAGGGCGTGGGTCGCGTAATAGTTGCGATCCATGTCGCTGACCTGCAACTCGGCGCGGAAGACCGTGGCGTTGGCGGCCATCTCAGGTGCGCGGGGGCTTGCGGAAACCCGGCTTGCCACCGGGCTTCTTGAAGCCCGGCTTGCGCGGCGCGAACGGACGACGCTCCAGCGAGGGGCTGGTGTCGGCGTCGGTGGCCCGTTGCATGCGCAGCGGCCGGCCGGCGACGCGCACTTTCTTGAGGTGTTCGAGCAACTCGCGCGGCATGCCTTCGGGCAGGTCGACCAGGCTGTAGTCGTCGCGGATGTCGATGCGGCCGATGTAGCGGCTTTCCAGGTCCGCCTCGTTGGCGATCGCGCCGACGATGTTGCCCGGCTGCACGCCGTGGATGTGGCCGACTTCGATGCGGAAGGTCTCCATCGGAAAATCCTCGCCGCCGCGCGGCGGGCGTGGCGCAGGTTCGCGGCGCG
>JALYWW010000026.1 GCA_030852515.1 Pseudomonadota bacterium | reverse complement strand
CCCATTCACCATCAGATAACGAGTGTTTCATGCGCCTGCGGGGAAATTGGTGTCACCGGCGAAAGCACGACCGGCATTCCAAACTAGGAGAAACTCCCATGGCAAACCAGAATCGTGAAGAAGGCGGCAACCAGAACCGCGAGCAGGGCCAGAACCGCCAGGAAGGCGGCAACCAGAACCGCGAAGACGGCGGGATGAACCGCGAACAGGGCGGCCAGAACCGTCAGGAAGGCCAGAACCGTCAAGAGGGTCAGAACCGGCAGGAAGGCCAGAACCGCCAGGAAGGTCAGAACCGTCAGGAAGGCCAGAACCGCCAGTAAGTGCGCCGGCTGCTGATGAGTCGACGCCGGAGGGCTTTGCGGCCTTCCGGCGTTCTTTCTAAAAGCGAGATCTCCAAGGCTTGCGACGAAGTGCTTCGGCCTTGCATAACATAAGCTGGCTTGCCATCAATTCCGCGTCGCGTCGCCGCCCTCCGGCAATACACCTGCGGCACCGAGCAATTCGCCCACGCTACGCAACAAGCGGTCCGGCCGGTATGGCTTGTCCAGGATTGGCAAGCCGCGGAACGCCACATGGATCGAACAGGTGTCGTACGCGGACGTAAGCAGACAGGGCACATCACGGTCAATGAGCGCCTGGGCAAGCGGAAAGACGGTTTCGCCGCCGAGATTGATGTCGAGGACGGCGGCATCGAAGCTCCCCGTGTTCAGCAATGCCATCGCACTGTCGACTCGACCTGCGATCATCACTTCGTAGCCGGCATCGACGAGGATGTCCTCGACCATCATCGCCAGGTACCTTTGGTCTTCAATCATCAGGATGCGGCTGGCCATCTCCCGGGCTCCCTTTCCTTCTACGTCAGCGGCACGTCGATCGTGCACGTCACCCCGGTGACGAGGAAGTCAAGCTCGGCGTGCCAAAACCAAGACGCGTCGGGGGCGACACGAGCGGGCCGTCGTGCTCGTTCCAGGTAAGCCGCAGCCACCTCTGGCCATCCCGTGCACTCGTCTGCCATCCGACACGCACCCGGCCCTGCGCTGAAGACAGCGCGGCGAACGCGAACGGCAATCGATTTTTTCCAGACGAAAAACTCTAGCTATCCAATCGCTAGCAACTTATGTGCCCGACTAGCGACTTATCGGTATCCGCACAACAACATCGCTCCTCCGTGCCTCCGTTCACCTCGTCACCCGCACTTGGAATAGCCGCAATTCAGGCACGTCGCACACCCGTCCATGATCACCACGGACTTGGCACTGCACTTGTGGCACATGGTGGCGGAGGGCGGGAAGCTGGCGCCTTCGCCGGTGACCGAGATGTCTTCGGAAGCGCCCTCACCCCGGCCCTCTCCCGCTGGCGCAGGAGAGGGAGCGTTCACTTCAGGGTTTTTTTTTGAGCGGGACTCGAAGGCGGCGCGCTTTTCGGCGATCAGGGCACGGCGCTCCGGGCTCATTTCCGGGTCGTGGATCATGCCGATGGACTTGAGGTGGTCCTCGACGATGCTGCCCAGTTCGGCGACCAGGGACGGCATGTACACGCCGCCGGCCTTGAAGTAGCCGCCCTTGGGATCGAACACGGCCTTCATCTCCTCCACCAGGAAGGTCACGTCGCCGCCCTTGCGGAACACCGCGGACATGATCCGGGTGAGCGCGACGATCCACTGGAAGTGCTCCATGGATTTGGAGTTGATGAAGATCTCGAACGGACGGCGCTGCTCGTGCTCGCTGCCGGCGTTGAGCACGATGTCGTTGATGGTCACGTACATGGCGTGTTCCACCAGCGGAGACTTGATCTTGTAGGTGCTGCCGATCAGCACTTCGGGGCGCTCGATGCGCTCGTGCATCTGGATCACGTCGGCCGTCGGCAGCGACGCGGGTTCGGCCAGCGCCTTCGCCTTGTCCTCGGGGGTGACGACGGCGTAGCCCTTGATTTTCTTGTCGATCTTGACGGACATGACGGGGGATCCTGTTTCCTTCCAAGTGCCCCTCCCGTTGGCGGGAGGGGCGGTCGAATCGCGGCTTGCGCCGCTCCTACTTCTTCTTGGCGGCTTTCTTCGCCGCTTTCTTCGGCGCTGCCTTCCTGGGCGCTGCCTTCTTCGCAGCGGCCTTCTTCGGCGCAGCCTTCTTCGCTACCTTCTTCGCCGCTTTCCTCGGCGCAGCCTTCTTCGCCGGCGCCTTCTTCGCTACCTTCTTGGCCGCCTTCTTCGGCGCGGCCTTCTTGCCGGCCTTGCTGCGCTTCAGCGCGGCGGCTTCCTTCTTCGCGCCGGCGCTGGCCGCGGCGAGCTTCTTCTTCGCCGTGCCGACCGCCTTCTTGGCCGACTTCACCGCCTTGCCGACGCGCTTGGTGACCTTGCCACCGACCTTCTTCGCGTTGTCGGCGACGGTCCCTGCGGCGTTGGTCAGGGTCGTGGCGACCCCATTGCCGTTGCTCATGGTGCTTCCTCGTCAGGTCTGTTGCGGGCGGGGCGCCCGCACGCGGAATGTAGCGCGAAGCGAGCGTGGTGTGTGCATCCCCCGACCCGGTACGGACCGGTCAGAACTTGCCGTAATAGCCTTCCTTGAGGGCGTCGAACAGGTTGGCGGCGGTATGCATTTCGCCGTCGTACTCGATCTGCTCGTTGCCCTTGACCTCGACGAGGCTGCCGTCCTCCAGTTCGAACCGGTACAGGGTGCTCTCAAGGTCCGCTTCCTTGACCAGCACGCCCTGGAAGGCGGCCGGGTTGAAGCGGAAGGTGGTGCAGCCCTTCAGGCCCTGCTGGTGGGCGTAGCGGTAGATGTCCTTGAAGTCCTCGTACGGATAGTCGGTCGGGACGTTGGCGGTCTTGGAGATCGAGGAATCCACCCACTTCTGGGCGGCGGCCTGGACGTCGACGTGCTCCTTCGGCGAGATGTCGTCGGCCGAGATGAAGTAGTCGGGCAGCTTCGCGGCCGGGTCCTCGGCGAACGGCATCGCCGCCGGGTTGACCAGCTCGCGGTAGGCCAGCAGCTCGTAGGACCAGACGTCGACCTTCTCCTTGGACTTCTTGCCCTCGCGGATCACGTTGCGGCTGTAATGGTGCGCGAACGACGGTTCGATGCCGTTGGAGGCGTTGTTGGCCAGCGACAGCGAGATCGTGCCGGTCGGGGCGATCGAGCTGTGGTGGGTGAAGCGCGAACCGTGCTCGGCCATGGCCTCGACCAGCTCCGGCGCGACCGTCGCCACCTGCTGCATGTAGCGGCTGTAGCGCGCATGCAGGACCTTGCCGGCGATCTTCTGCCCGACCTTCCAGCCGTCCTTCTTCATCTCCGGGCGCTTGCGCAGCATCGCGGCGGTGACCTCGAACTGCTCCTCCATGATCGGCGCCGGCCCCTTTTCCCGGGCAAGCGCCAAGCCCGTCTCCCAGCCGGCCACGGCCATCTCGCGGGCGATCTGCTCGGTGAATTCGCACGAGGCGGCCGAGCCGTACTTCATCCGCAGCATGGCCACGGTCGAACCCAGGCCAAGGAAGCCCATGCCGTGGCGGCGCTTGCGCATGATCTCGTCGCGCTGCTGCTGCAACGGCAGGCCGTTGATCTCGACCACGTTGTCGAGCATGCGGGTGAACACGCGCACGACTTCGCGGTACTCGTCCCAGTCGAACGCGGCTTCGTCGGTGAATGGCTTGCGCACGAAGTTGGTCAGGTTGACCGAGCCCAGCAGGCAGGCGCCGTACGCCGGCAGCGGCTGCTCACCACAGGGGTTGGTCGCGCGGATGTTCTCGCACCACCAGTTGTTGTTCATCTCGTTGACGCGGTCGATCAGGATGAAACCCGGCTCGGCGTAGTCGTACGTCGAGACCATGATCATGTCCCACAAGTGGCGGGCGCGGATGTGGCCGTAGATGCGGCAGGCGACCAGGCCGTCCTCGCGGCTGACGTAGTTCTTGGTGGTCGGCCATTCGCGCCATACGACCTTGTCGGCGTCGGCCAGGTCGACGTCGCCCTGCTCCTTGGCGTTGATCGGGAACACCATCGGCCAGTCGGCGTCGTGCTCGACCGCTTCCATGAACCCGTCGGTGATCAGCAGCGACAGGTTGAACTGGCGCAGGCGACCGTCCTCGCGCTTGGCGCGGATGAAGTCCTTCACGTCCGGATGGCTGACGTCGAACGTGCCCATCTGCGCGCCGCGACGGCCGCCGGCCGAGGACACGGTGAAGCACATCTTGTCGTAGATATCCATGAAGGACATCGGCCCGGAGGTGTAGGCACCGGCGCCGGCGACGAAGGCGCCACGCGGACGCAGGGTGCTGAACTCGTAGCCGATGCCGCAACCGGCCTTCAGGGTCAGGCCGGCCTCGTGGACCTTGTCCAGGATGCCGTCCATCGAGTCCTCGATGGTGCCGGACACGGTGCAGTTGATGGTGCTGGTGGCCGGCTTGTGCTCGAGCGCGCCGGCGTTACTGGTGATGCGGCCGGCGGGGATCGCCCCGCGGCGCAGCGCCCAGACGAAACGGTCGTTCCAGTACTTGCGCAACTCGGCGGTCGGCTCGGCATCGGCCAGGGCGCGGGCCACGCGCTGGTAGGTGCCGTCGATGTCGGCGTCCACGGCGACACCGGCCTTGGTCTTGAGGCGGTACTTCTTGTCCCAGATGTCCTGGGAGGCCGGCTGCATCGGGATTGCCCGCTCGGACTCCGCGCTGTCTTCGCCTTGCATGCCTTCCGCCGCCGTCCGGGCAACCGCCTCGAGCCGAACTGTACTCATCCCGTCGTTACTCCCTCGTCGTGCACGGATTGACCGCGTCTTTCCGCGACGTGCGTCGCGTTTTTGTTGTTGTCTGGCCGCGTTTGCCGGTGACGGGGAGGTGGGCCCACAACCCCAGCACTTGGGTTCATGCTCCCTGCCCGACCCCAATATGTAGTGGCGAACCGGACCTCCAAGCTATCCGCGACCCTGCCTGCTGTCAACCTTCGTGAAGCGGTTCCACGCGGTTGCCACGGACCCCTGCCGGAAGGCCGCAAGAAACGCGTTCGCGACCCCGATCCGGCCATCAACGATGTTCCACGGAACGAAACTTCAGCGTCGATTCGGCGGTCCCATCCGAAACTGAATAAGCTCATCTTCCGAACCCTGCTCACGCAGCTGCCACCCACAACACAGGATCATGTTCAGGATGCGTCCCGCCCCGCTTGTCTTCGCCCTGGTCGCCGCCGCCGCGTTCGGCGGCTTTGCCGCTACCGCACTGCAGCACCCCTGGCGGGAAGCGCGTGCGCAGGACGCCGTCCCGGCCGCGGCCGCCGTGCCCGCCACCGCGGCGTTGCCCAGCGCTGTCGCGGGAACCCCGCTGCCCTCGCTGGCGCCGATGCTGCGGAAGGTGCTGCCGGCCGTGGTCAGCGTGCACAGCAAGCAGCGGGTGCGGATCAACAACCCGTTCGCCAACGATCCGTTCTTCCGCCGCATGTTCCCCAACATCCCGCAGGAACGGATCAACCAGTCGCTGGGCTCGGGCGTGATCATTGACGCCGCGCAGGGGCTGGTGATCACCAACCACCACGTGATCGAGGGCGCGGACGAAGTCTCGGTGACCCTGGCCGACGGCCGCACCATGCAGGCCGAATTCGTCGGCTCCGATCCGGATACCGACGTCGCCCTGATGCGCATCCCGGTGCCGGAAGGCGCGCCGCTCACCGCCCTGCCGATGGCCGACAGTTCCGCGCTGCAGGTCGGCGACTTCGTGGTCGCGGTCGGCAATCCGTTCGGGATCGGGCAGACGGTGACCTCGGGCATCGTTTCGGCCGTCGGCCGCACCGGCCTGCAGGGCCTGGGCTTCCAGAACTTCATCCAGACAGACGCCTCGATCAATCCCGGCAACTCGGGTGGCGCGCTGGTGAACCTGGACGGGCAGCTGATCGGCATCAACACCGCCAGCTTCAATCCGCGCGGCTCGATGGCGGGCAACATCGGCCTGGGGTTCGCGATACCGTCCAACCTGGCCAGCGACATCGTGCGCCAGCTCAAGACCACCGGCGAAGTGCATCGCGGCAGCCTGGGCATCGACACCCAGGACGTGGACGCGCGCATCGCCGACGGCCTCGGCCTGGACGATGCACGCGGCGCGGTGGTGACCCGGGTCTATCCGGGCTCGGCCGCGGCGACCGCCGGGATCCAGGTCGGCGACGTGGTCGTGGCCGCGAACGGCCAGCGCATCGACGACCGCGACACCCTGCGCAACTTCGAAGGCCTGCAGGCCGTCGGCAGCAAGGTGACGCTGGACCTGCGCCGCGACGGCAAGCCGCTGCAGCTGTCGGCGACCCTGCGCGAGCAGCCGCGCTCGCTGCCCGGCGCCAGCATCGATCCGCGCCTGTCGGGGGCGACGTTTGCGGAGCTGCCGGCCGCCCAGCGCCAGGCCGGGCTCGACGGCGTGCTGGTCGAGGACGTCGCCCGAGGAAGCCGCGCCGCCAGCAACGGGTTGCAACGTGGTGACGTGGTCATCGCGGCGAATAGCGGAAACTTCGACGACCTGGCCGGATTCCGCCTGAGCTTCTCGCAACAGCCGCCGCGACTGGTGATCCGGATCATGCGCGGCGGCAACCGCGGCGACCTGCTGATGCGCTAGTACCCATTGCTTTGGACCAAGGAGAGCGACATGTCACCCAGCGCCACCGACAACATGAAATCCAACCTCGGCCAGACCGGCAGCCATCTCAAGGACGCCGCCGGCCACGCCGGCGACGCGCTCAAGGGTGCGGCTGCCGCCGCGGGCGATGAAGTCCGCCTGGGCAAGGCCCAGGTCAAGGGCGACCTGGCCGACGGTGCGCTGGCCGGCATCGCCGCGCTCGAGCAGGCCGGCGCCGCCAGCCGCGAGCAGATGGACGCGCTGATGGACAAGAGCCGCGACCTGATCGACAGCGCCTCGGAGCTGATCCGCGAGCGTCCGCTGGCATCGTTCGGCGTCGCCTTCGCCGCCGGCTGGATCATCGCCAAGCTCGCGCGCAGCGGCGACAAGTAAGCCAGCGTCGTGGCCGAAACGGGGGAACGCGAGCCGGGCATCGACGACGCCGTGCGCGAGCTCGGCGCCACCGGGCGGGCGACGCTGCGCGCAAGCCGCGATGCTGGCAAGGCCTTCCGCATCCTGGTGGCGGCCGATATCGCGCTGGCGCGCAGCGCCTTCGGCCGCTCGCTGGCGCTGACCGGGGTGGCGATCGCATTCGGCGCTTCGGCCTGGCTGTTGTTGATGGCCTCGCTGATCGTCGGCCTGACCCGCGGCCTGGGCATGTCGTGGACGCTCGCGCTGCTGCTGACCGCCTTGTTGAGCGTCGCGGTGACCGCAGCCGCGGCCTGGGGCGCAACCCGCTACTTCGAACACACCCGGCTCAAGGCCACCCGCCGCCAGCTCGCCCGCCTGGGCATCGGCGAACTGGCCGACATGATGCAGGACGCCGGCTCGGCGTCGTCCGGGGAAGAGGACGCCGAGGCCGTGGCCGCCGCTACCGGCGACAAGCCGGTCAAGAAGGGCCTCGGCATCGACGTGACACCGCCATGAGCTTCGATGCCCTCATCCAGAAGGTGAAGCAGGCCGAAACCGCGCTCGAGGCGCAGGAGCGGCAGGTCGCCGCGGACTGGCGCCAACTGCGTGGCTCGTGGCGCGAATTGTGGACGCCCGGCCGGATCGTGCTGGCCGGACTGGCGTCGGGATTCCTCACCGGGCATGCGCGCGCGTTCCGGTTCTCAGGCGGTGGCGGCGCGCTGCAGCTGCTGAGCGCGCTGTCGGGGCTGTTCGCGGCCGAGGGTGCGCAGGCCGCGGCGAACGAGGCGGAAGACGTGGCCGCTGACGTCGCCGAGGAAGCGGCGTCGCCCGTACCCACGCCCGAGCCGCCTTCGCACGACGACACGCAGCGGCGCTATCGCGAAGCCGGCCTGCCGTGAACACCGCAGCCGACGACACCGACGACGCTCCCAGTCCGCCGCTGGCGCCGGTGCGCCCGCGCGCTTCCACAGCGCTGCTGATCCTGGCCACGCTCGCGGTCGGCTTCACCTTGTGGGCGGCGCAGGGATTGCTGTTGCCGGTGTTGCTGGCGATGTTCTTCGCCCTGGTCGGCAACCCCGTGATCCGCCTGCTGCGGCGGATCTACGTGCCGCGCTTCGTCTCCGCCCTGCTGGTGCTGCTGGTCGGGCTGGCCGGCACCGGCCTGCTCGCGCAGCAGCTGATCACGCCGGCCGGCGAATGGATCCGCCAGGTCCCGCGCGAGATGCGTTCGCTCGCGCCCAAGCTGCGCGACCTGGCCAAGCCGATGCAGGAGGCCAACAAGGCCGCCGTAAACATCGCCCGCGCCGCCGGCGGCGAGAGCACGTCGCGGCCGGTGGAAGTGGTCCGGACCGAAGTCAACGATCCATACAAGGCGCTGACCGCAACCCCGCGCATGATCGCTTCGGTGCTGGCGGTGGTGCTGCTGACGTTCTTCTTCATGGTCTACGGCGCCAACCTGCAGCGCGCCGCACTGGCGCTGTTGCCGGACCGCCAGCAGAAGCGCGTCACCGTCGAGATCCTGCAGTCGATCGAGCGCGAAATGTCGCGCTACGTGCTCACCATCACCCTGATCAACGTGTTGGTCGGCCTGGCCCTGGCCGGCGCGCTGTACTGGATCGGCGTCCCCGGTGACGAGGCGCTGCTGTGGGGCACGATGGCTGCGATCCTCAACTTCGCGCCCTACGTCGGCCCGCTGATCGGGATCCTGGTGATGCTGCTGATGGGCTTCGTCGCCTTCGACGAAATGTGGCAATCGCTGTTGCCAGCCGCGATCTACCTCGGCCTGCACACCCTGGAAGGACAGTTGATCACCCCGATCGTGCTCGGCGCGCGCATGGCCCTGTCGCCGCTCGTGCTGATCCTGGCGCTGATGGTGTTTGGCTGGCTGTGGGGCATCGTCGGCCTGCTGCTGGCGGTGCCGCTGCTGGTGTGCTGCAAGATCGTCCTGACCAAGGTCGAGGGCATGGAAGGCTGGGCGCGGCTCCTGGAATAGAATGACGGCGTGACCTTTCCTGTCCGCGCCATCACCCTCGACCTCGACGACACCATCTGGCCGATCGCGCCGGTGATGGTGCGCGCCGAGCAGGTGCTCGACGCCTGGCTGCGCGAGAACGCGCCGAAAACTGCGGAACGCTGGACGCTGGAAGCGCGGCTTGCATTGCGCGAGGAGGTCGCGTCCGGCAATCCGCACCTGGCCCACGACTTCACCCGCCAGCGGATGCTGACCCTGGAACGCATGATGGGCGACGCCGGCGACGACCTGGCACTGGTGCAACCGGCGTTCGACGCGTTCTTCGTGGCGCGTTGCGAAGTCGAACACTACGAGGACAGCGTCGAGGCACTGCAGCGGCTGGCCGCGCGGGTCCCGCTGGCGGCGCTGAGCAACGGCAACGCCGACCTGCAACGGATCGGGCTGATGCACGTGTTCCGCTTCCAGCTCGGCGCGCGCGAGCACGGCGCCGCCAAGCCGGACGCGAGCATCTTCCATGCCGCGTGCGAGCGGCTGGGCTGCGCGCCGGGCGAAGTGCTGCATGTCGGCGACGACATCGAGATGGACGTGCTCGGCGCGCACCGCGCCGGCCTGCGCAGCTGCTGGATCAACCGGGTCGACTGCGATGGCGTGCACCGGCAGTGGCCGCACGCCGACGTCCGACCCGATCTCGAGTGCCCTTCCCTCGCTGCGTTGGCCGACTGGCTGGACGCACGCCACGCCCTTCCGGAAACGACATGACCACGCCACCAGAACCGACTTCCGCCACGCCCGCCGGCGCGCGTCCGCTGCATCTGGTCGCGCGTGGCGAACTGGCGGCCTGGCGGGACCGCCAGCCGCGCTCGCTAGGCCAGTGGATGCAGGCGCACCGCTTCGAGGCGGCTGCCGGCACCTTGCTGGTACTGCCCGGCGAGGACGGCATCGGCGGCGCAATCCTGGGCGTGGGCGATCCGCTCGATCCGTACAGCTATGCGCAGGCGCCGTTTGCGCTGCCCGAGGGCGACTGGCGCGTGGAAGGCGCGATCGACGAAGACGTCATGCGCGCGCTCCAGCTGGGCTGGGGACTGGGCAGCTATCGCTATGCGCGTTACCGCAAGCCGCTGCGCCCGCCGGCACGGCTGCTGCTCGACGCTCCCGATGCCGAAACCGCCGACGTGCTCGAGGCCTGCCTGCGCGTGCGCGAGCTGGTCAACACGCCGACCGAGCACATGGGCCCCGAACAAATGCACGCGCACGTCGAGCAGATGGCGCAGGCGCATGGCGCGCGCTTCGAGGCGGTGGTCGGCGACGAACTGCTGGCCCGTAACTTCCCCGCGATCCACGCCGTCGGCCGCGCTTCGCATCGTGCACCGCGGTTGCTGCAGCTCGAATGGGGCGATCCGTCGCATCCGCGGCTGGCGATCGTGGGCAAGGGCGTGTGCTTCGACACCGGCGGCCTGAACATCAAGACCGGCGACGGCATGCGCAACATGAAGAAGGACATGGGCGGCGGCGCGCATGCGATCGCGCTTGCCGGCCTGGTGATGGCGCGCAAGCTGCCCGTGCACCTGACCTTGCTGGTACCGGCGGTGGAGAACGCGATCGGCCCGCTGTCGTATCGCCCGGGCGAGGTGGTCGCCACCCGCAAGGGCGTGTCGGTGGAAATCGACAACACCGATGCGGAAGGCCGCATGGTGCTGTGCGACGCACTGGCCTACGCCAGCGAGCAACAACCGCAACTGTTGCTGGACTTCGCCACCCTCACCGGCGCGGCGCGGATCGCGCTCGGCCCGGACCTGCCGGCGCTGTACGCCAACGACGATGCCGTCGCCACGCAGTGGCTGGACGCGGGCCGGCAGGCAGGCGATCCGGTCTGGCGGATGCCGCTGTGGCGCCCGTACCTGCGCTACCTGACCAGCAACATTGCCGACATCGCCAACTCAGGCCCGTCGAAGATGGGCGGCAGCATCGCAGCGGCGCTCTACCTCGAGCGCTTCGTTCCCGACGGCCTGCCCTGGGCACACCTGGACGTCTATGCCTGGAACGACAGCGACCGTCCCGGCCGCCCGTGCGGCGGTGAAGCGCAGGGATTGCGCGCCGCGTACCGGATGCTCAAGACCCGCTTCCTATAGCCAGCCTTTCTGGCGGGCGAGGCGGAAGGCTTCGATGCGGTTGCCGGCGCCGAGCTTGCCGATCGCTTCTGACAGATAGTTGCGCACGGTGCCCGCCGAGAGGTTGAGCAGGGTCGCGATGTCGCCGGCGGTCAGGCCGTCGCCGGCCAGGCGCAGCACCTGGCGCTCGCGATCGTTGAGCGGATCGGCATCGGACCAGGCATCGATCGCCAGTTGCGGGTCGATCGCGCGTCCGCCTTCCTGGACCTTGCGGATCGCACCGGCGAGTTGTTCGGCCGGCGCATCCTTCAGCAGGTAACCGCAGACACCGGCGTCCAGCGCACGGCGCAGGAAGCCCGGCCGCGCGAACGTGGTCAGGATCACCACCCGCACCGGCAATGCGTGGCGTTGCACCCGCTGCGCCAGTTCCAGGCCGGTCATGCCCGGCATCTCGATATCGGTGACCAGCACTTCTGGCTTGAGCCGCTGCAGTTCGCGCCAGGCGGCTTCGCCATCGGGCGCAGAACCCAATACTTCGATGTCGGCCTCCAGCGACAGCAGCGCCGACAGCGCGCCACGCACCATGGCCTGATCCTCGGCCAGCAGCACGCGGATCATGCCGGTACCCCGACCACGACGCTCGTCCCGTCGCGCGTCGAGGTGAAGTCGAGGCTGCCGCCCAGCGCACGCACCCGCTCGCGCATCCCGGACAGGCCATTGCCTTCCCGCTCCCTGCCGGCAACGGGATCGGTGCCGCGACCGTCGTCGACGATGCGCATGCGCAACTGTCCGCCGTCGCGCGCGAACCTGATCTCCGCGCTGGAAGCCCGGGCATGCCGGGCGATGTTGGTGACTGCCTCGCGCAACACCAATGCCAGCGGGCGTTCCACTTCCGCCGGCAAGGCCGGCGGTTCGTCGTACGCGAGCGAAACGCCAGACGACTCGAGCAGCACCCGCGCCGAGGCCAGCTCCGCGCAAAGGTCGGCGGCACGAAAGCCGGTGACCGCGGAACGCACTTCGGCCAGCGCATGGCGCGCGACGCCTTCCGCTTCGGCGATTTCGACCCGCGCCGCTGAAGGGTCCCGGTCGATGAGCTTGCGCGACAGCTCCAGCTTGAGCGTGATCAGCGACAGCGTGTGCCCGAGCAGGTCGTGCAGGTCGCGGCCGATGCGCTCGCGCTCGGCGGTCGCGGCCAGGCGCCGCACTTCGTCATGCGAAAGCTGCAGCGCCAGGTCCTTCTCGTGCGACATCGATTCGACATTGACGATGATGCCGATGATCAGGGTCATCGGCAGCATCCAGGCCAGCACCTGCCACGGATAACCAACCAGGTGCGCGGTCGCCGCCAGCAGTGCGTTGAGCAGGATCACGTGGAAGAGGTAGCGACCGATCGAGTTGCGCCGCCCGGTATGCAGCATCACGCAGCCGAACACGAAATAGCTGAATCCCGACGGATACCAGGGCAGCAGCACCAGGCACAGTGCGATCATCGCCAGTGGATACGGCCAGGCGCTGCGCCGCGACGCGAGCACCGTCCTGGCGTACAGCACCAGGAACAGCGGGTACGAGGCCAGGGTCAGCGCAAGCCAGAACAGGGTGTAGTTGCCACCCCCGAACAGCGGGGTGATGAACAGCCACGCCGACCACAGCAGGTGCACGGCGTCGGTCCACGGCGATTTGCCTCGCCGCACGTTGCAGGCCACCGCCGAGTCCGGTGCCGGAACCAGCGACGTCGCCACCCAGTGCCGCAGGCGCCGCAGCGGCGTGTCGTCTCCCATGGCGGTCGCGGACTGCATGCCGCCGATCTTACCCGTAGCGCCGCAGGCGCCGCGCGGCCAGCAGCAGGAACACCGCCGTGAACCCGGCCAGGACCATCATGTGCGGCAGCGGCGACGCATCGGACATGCCGACCGCCACCATCGACAGCACGTTGAGGTGGTAGCTGGGCCACACCGGCGCGATCGCCTGCAGGAACGCCGGCATGATCTGCAGCGGGAACCAGAGGCCGGACAGGAATGCCATCGGCAGGTAGATCATGTTGAGCAGGCCCGGCGCGCCCTGGCCCTTCAGCAGGGTGCCCACCAGCAGGCCGAGCGCGCAGAACGGCAGCACCCCGAGCGCGTCGGTGACCAGCAGCGCCAGCATGTTTCCCGCCGAAAGCGAGAGGCCAGCCAGCAACACCGCCATCGCCAGCAACAGCGCGCCCACCACCAGCGCCACGCACATCGCCATCAGCATCTTGCCGACCAGGTAGGCGCCCGGCGGCATCGGCAGCGCGCGCTTCAGGGTCAGCAGGCCGCCGTCGCGTTCGATCGCCAGAGAGACACCGAAGCCGAACAGGCCCGGCGCCATCACCCCGAAGGTGCTGTAGCTTGCCAGCAGGTAGCGCGCGGCCTCCGGAGCGACGTTGCGGTCGCCGAGCAGGATCCCGAACATCAGGTAGAACACGGCGGGGAACAGGATGATGGGCAGCAGGAAGCCGGGGTTGCGCAAGTAGCGCAGCAGTTCGCAACGGGCCTCTTCCAGATAGGCGCCGGCGATCCGGGCGCGGGGCATGGCGAGGTTCATGCGGCCTCCTCCTGTTCGGTGATCTCGACGAAGGCTTCGGCCAGCCCGGCCGCCTGCACCTCCAGCGAGGCGAGCCCTGAGTCTGCGGCGAGCAGGCGCCGCAGCAGGTCCTCGGCGCGGGTGGTCGACAGGCACAGGCGACCACCTTCGTCGCGCGCCTCCATCACCTCCGGCCATGCGGATACGGCAGCCGCATCCAGGGTCGATGTGCAACGCACGCGCTTGATCGCAACCCTCGCTCGCAACTCGTCGACGCTGCCCTCGCTGACGATACGACCATTGGCCATGACGCAGACCCGGTGGGCGAGCGCCTCGGCTTCCTCCAGGTAATGGGTGGTCAGGACCACGCTGCAACCCTCGGCAATCAATGCGCGGATCGCCGCCCACAGCTTCTGCCGGGCCTGGATGTCCATGCCCACCGTAGGCTCATCGAGGAATAGCAGCCGCGGGTTGCCGCACAGCGCCAGCGCGAACTGCACCCGGCGCTGCTGGCCGCCGGAGAGCTTGCCGTACGGCCGCCGCAGCAGGTCGTCGACTCCCGCCAGCCGCGCGCATTCGCCGATGCTGCGCGGCGCCGGGTAGTAGCTCGCGGTCAGCCGCAGCAGTTCGCCCACGCGCAGTGTCGGCGGCAGCTCCGCATCCTGCAGCATCACCCCGATGTTGCGGCGCGCGACGATGTCCTGCGGATCGGCGCCGAACAGCTGCACGCTGCCCGCGTCGGGCCGGATCAGCCCCAGCAGCAATGCGATCGCCGTCGTCTTGCCGGCACCGTTGGGGCCGAGCAGCCCCAGCAGCTCACCACTGCGCAGCTCCAGATCGACGCCGCGCAGCGCCTCGACCTTGCCATAGCGCTTGCTGGCGCCGTCCAGCCGCGCCAGTACGCGGTCCCGACCCTGGTTCTCCGCTTCGCTATGCATCGTCGCCTCCCGTTGGGATGGCGACACGATGCCGGCCACGTTCGCGCCCCGCCAGTCGCAGCCGTCATCTGCGGTGGGTGACAGTCGTCACTCCGCCGCCGAAGCGGACCTCAGTAGGTCTTGGTGGCGAGGGTCGAACCGTCGACTGCATCGGTGACCACGACCTTGCGCAAGACGCCATGGACGGAAAGGATGGTTTCCCTGAAGGTCGGCGCGGGCGCCTCTTCGGCACCGAAGGTGACCGCCACCATGACCTTGCGCTCCGGATTGCGCCGGGCAATGGCCGCCGCCTGCTCCCGGGTCGCGTCGACTCCCGGCAACCGGGTATTGCTCGAATAGCCGTCGACGCTGCCGTTGCGGAGAGTGCCGAACACGACATACCAGGTCGATTGCAGCGAGAACGTGTGGGTCGTGCTTCGATCGGCGGAAACGCATGACATGTCGGATTGGACGGCGTGCAGTTCCAGCAGGTGCCTGAAGCCGTCGTTCTCCAGACTGTCGGCGATCACGGCAGAGGCTCCCTGCAGGAACGGCTCATCGTCGAGCCGCTCGACCTGCCGGGCATCGATGCTCCAGCCTGGATTGGGCACGATCAATGGAAAGGTTCCAGCGCGTTCGTCCCAGCGACCCAGTTCCGCGCTGAAGTACAGGGTGATGTCGTCCGGCTGGGTTGCAGCAAAGGCTTTCAGTTCCTTGCGCGCCGACACCAGCGCCGCTTCGCCGCGCGCCCTGTCGCCGAACTCGCCGGCCAGGTCGTCCGACAGGCGAATGCCGCGTTCGCACGAGCGCAGGGCGGTCCACCACACCCAGGCGGGCTGGAAACGC
This sequence comes from Pseudomonadota bacterium, assembly GCA_030852515.1. Taxonomy (GTDB): domain Bacteria; phylum Pseudomonadota; class Gammaproteobacteria; order Xanthomonadales; family Xanthomonadaceae; genus Cognatiluteimonas. The sequence goes on along the minus strand of JALYWW010000026.1, from coordinate 13,226 downwards.
TCGTCGATCGCGCCGTAATGCGCAAGGCTCCAGACCAGCAACGGCGTGGCCAATTGATGCTGCTGGCGGAGGTGATGCTCCTGTTCCGGCGTGTTTGCGGGGTTGGCGCCACGATAGACGTTCCGATCCCAATCCTCGGGCATCCAGTCCGGAGCGATCAACAGTTCCCTCCCGGATCCTGCGGGCGATATCGCCGGCGCGTCGCCTTCCTCCGCGCGCGGGCCTGCCGCGACCTCGCCTGCGTCTACGGAAGCCCCCTGCTCCGATTTGCCGCAAGCGGCGAGCGCCATCAGTACCGACATCGCGAGCGTTGCGATCCTCTTCGTCCCGGTGTCCATCAATCTCTTCTCCGTCGATCAGTTCAGAACTGGATGTCGCGCCTGGCCAGCTCGGCCAGCTTGGCCTCGACCGGCGCGAGCGTGGACACGTTCGCGATGGTGCCGTCCGCATACAGCAGGGTCGGCGCCGAGCCGCCAAGCAGGCCGGAGAGCGTCTCGAAATAGTCGGCGTCGTAACGGCAGGCGCGATCCGCGCGTGGCGGCATGCGGCCCTCGTTGATGGCCGCGCGCCAGCTGGCCGCGCGATCGGCGCTGCACCAGAGGTCGGGCAGGTAGCGCGCGTTCGCGGTGCCGATGGTCGACGGCGCGACGGCATAGCGGATTCCGGCTCCGGCCAGCTTGGCTTCCAGCGCCTTCGAGTACGGACAGTCGAACGACGACAGCACGATCAGCCGCAAGGGACCCTCGCCGAACTGGACCAGATCGCCGAGCCGGATCGAATCGCGCCAGCGCATCACCAGCTTTTCCCAATCGGCCAGCGAAAGCGCCACGTGGTCCTCTTCCCGACGGGGACCCCTGACCCCGTTGTTGAAGCCATACTCGGCTCCGCGCGTCAGCAGCACCGGCGAGGTCCGGCGCGCACCGCGCACCGGGCCCATGTCGAGTCTGTACAGCCCCGGGAACGGGGTCTGTTCGACCCGGCGCTGGTACATTTCCTCGATGTCCCGGATGTCCTGTTTCACGACATCGGCAGGCAACGGCTGCGCCGATTGGGCGGCGGCGCCGAAGCACGGGTAAAGCAAGGCTGCCAGTGCCAGGCCCATCGCGGCCCTTGCATTCGTTCTCGTCATGACTCGCTCCCGGCCCGCTGCGTTGGCCGGGCTCGGGGCGATGCTGCCCGGGCGCGGGTGCCTGGTCCTCATGGAACCTTCAAGCAACCTTCAAGCGCGGCCCCGATCCCGACTATGATCCGGGCATGGCGTCCCACCCTCCACCCGCCGACGAAGCCCTGTACCGCTGGCGCTTCGGCGCGGTCGAGTTCGACGAGGCCCGCCACGAACTGCGCATTGCCGGGCTGGGCGTGGACATCGAGCACAAGCCGCTCGAGGTGCTGTCCCTGCTGTTGCGCCATGCGGGCGAAGTGGTCACCAAGCAGGAGCTGTTCGACCAGGTCTGGGCCGGCCGGGTCACCGTTGACCACGTGCTGGCCACGGCGGTCAGCAAGTTGCGCAAGGAACTCGACGCGGCCGGCGAGAACCGCATCGCCACTGTCCCGCGGATGGGCTACCGCTTCGATGGGCCGGTCGAGCGCCTGGCAGTGGGCCGTGCGCAGGCCAGTCCGTTGGCCCTGGCCATCGGGCAGCCGGTACCGGGTCGGCCGCACTTCCTGCTCGAGCGCCAGTTGGGGCGCACGCTCGGCAGCGAGGTATGGCTGGCGCGCCAGCCGCGCAGCCGCGACGCACGGGTGTTCAAGTTCGCGCTCGATGGCGAGCACCTGGCCACGATCAAGCGCGAGGCCACGCTGCTGCGCGTGCTCCATGACACCCTGGGCGCGCGCGACGACATGGCGCGTGCCCTGGACTGGAACTTCGAATCGCCGCCCTTCTTCCTGGAGTGCGCGTACGGCGGCCAATCACTGCCGGAATGGGCTGCCGAAGGGCACCTGCAGGCGCTGTCGCGCGAGGCGCGCATCGAGGTGTTCGCCGCCGTCGTCGAAGCGGTCGCCGCGGCCCATGGCGCGGGCGTGCTGCACAAGGACCTGAAGCCGGCCAACGTGCTGATATCGCCGCGCGGCGACGGTTGGCAACCGCGGCTCACCGACTTCGGCAGCAGCCGGCTGTTGCAACCCGAGCGGCTCTCCGCGCTCGGCATCACCGGCCTGGGCCTGACCGTCACCAGCCTTGGCACCGACTCCACTTCAGGCACGCCGCTGTACCTGGCGCCGGAACTGCTTGCCGGGCAGGCGCCGACGGTGCGCAGCGACATCTATGCGCTGGGCGTGATGCTGTACCAGTGGCTGGTCGGCGACCTGCGCCGCCCGCTTGCGTCGGGATGGGAACGGGAGATCGACGATCCCTTGCTGCGCGCCGACATCGCCCAGGCGACCGACGTCGATCCGGAACGCAGGGTCCCCAGCGCGGCGGAACTCGCCCAGCGCCTGCGCGAACTGCCACGGCGCCGCGACGAACAGTCGCGGCACGACGCCGCCGAGCTGGCGGCCGCTGCGCTGCGCCGCGACCTGGAGCGCACGCGCACGCGGCGGCCGTGGGTGCTGGCCACCATCGCGGTGCTCGGCGTCGGCCTGCTGGCGACCGCCGGGCTATGGCGACACAGCGAGCGCCAGCATCGCAATGCCGTGCTGCAGGCGTCGCGCGCCGAAGCCGTGGTCCGTTTCCTCGGTGAAGACCTGCTTGGCGCGCTGAGCCCCGGCGGTTCGGGTTTCGAGCGCGATCCCACCGTCCGTGAAGCCCTCGAGTATGCGTCCAGCCACGTCGGCGATCGCTTCGCCGACGATCCGGCAACGCTCGGCAGCGTGCACGCCGCGCTCGGCCAGGCATGGCGCACCCTGGGCGATCGCGAACGCAGCGTGCGTCATCTGCGGGTCGCCGTGGAGCAGTTCGACCGCGCCTTCGGCGCCGCCAATGCCCTGACCCTGGACACGCGCTACGCGCTGGCGCGCAGCCTGGCCTACGTCAACGATGCCGGCGCCTTCGCCGAAGCCGCGCGCCTGTTGGCCGAAACCGACACGCTGGCCGGCGCGCAGCTGCATGCCGACGGCCCGCTGGCGCTGTCGGCCGCGTTCGCGCGCGGCATCCTGTATTCGCAGCAGATGCAGGTCGCGTCCGCGGTCGACGCCTGGCACCGCGCCGACCGCCTGCAACGCCGTCTGCTACCCGACGACGCGCAAATGGCCGCGATCATTCGCGAGAACCTGGCCGATGGCCTGCTGCGCTCGGGCCAGGCCGAACAGGGCATCACCCTGCTGCAGGCGATGCTCGCCGACCCGTTGCTCGATCCGGAACGCGTCGGCGAATCCCAGGTCGCGGCCTACCAGGGGCTGCTGGCGCGGGCACTGCGCAACCAGGGACGTCATCGCGAGGCATTGCCGCTGGCGCAGGCGGCAGCGGCGACCATGGACAAGGTATTCGGCTCCGGCAACTACCAGGCGATCGTGCAGCTGTCGCTGGTCGCGAGCATCCACCAGGGGGCCGGCGACTGCACCGCGGCGCTCGCCGCGCAGCGCACGGTGCGCGAACGGATGGCCGGGAGCTACGGCGAGGACAGGCAGGCAACGCTGGTCGAGACCGGCAATCTCGGGATGATGGAACACGAGTGCGGCGACCCCGATGCGGGCATCGCCTACCTGGAACGCGCCGAGCGTGGCCTGCGCGAACGCCATGGTGCGGACAACGTGGCCGCACACAGCTTCCGCTACTTCCTCGCGGAGGCGCTGGTCGCCCAGCGGCGCTACGACGAGGCAGCGGCGATGGCCGATGGCCTGGACGCCGCCACGCTCACTGCCGGCGATTCCGCGCCGGGCTGGGACGGCCGGCTGGCAGCGCTGCGGGACCAGATCCGGCGCGGCGCATCGCCCTGATGCACCGGTGTGCAGACATCACTGCATCGGCATGACAGTCGTCAGGTGACTGGGCCGACCTCGATGCGTAGGGTGGCAGCCTGATTCCTTGCCCTTCACACTAGGCCCCTCGCCCAGTGCCCGGACCAACCGAATGACCTCTTCTTCCGCCGACCTGCTCAAGGAACTCCGCATCGACCGCAGCGCGCGCCATGCGCCGCCGCCCCGCGGGCTCTGGATCGGCATCGCGGTGGCCACGCTGCTGGTGCTGCTGCTGGCCGTCGGCGGCTGGTGGCTGTTCGGCCGCGCCGCGCCGGTCGAGGTGCGCACCGCCACGGTCGAGGCGATCGCCGCCAGCGGCGGCAGCGCCCCGGCGAGCTCGGTGCTCGATGCCACCGGCTATGTCGTCGCCAGGCGCATGGCCACGGTCTCGGCCAAGATCACCGGCAAGGTGCGCGAGGTGCTGATCGAGGAAGGCCAGCACGTCGCGGCCGGCGAAGTCCTCGCCACGCTCGACCCGGTCGACGCCGACGCACAGCGCGACCTCGCCGCGGCCCAGCTCGGTGCCGCCCGCAGCCAGGCCGTCGGCGTGCGCGCCCAGTTGCGCGAGGCCGAGGCCAACGCCGAGCGCCTGGGCTCGCTGGTGCAGCAGCAACTGGTGTCGAAGTCGCAGTACGACCAGGCCGTCGCGGAACGCGATGCACTGCGGGCACAGCTGGTCACGGCGCAGCGCAATGCCGAGGTTGCCGGCGACCAGCTGCAGATCGCCGAGAACGGCCTGGACAATACCGTGGTGCGCGCGCCGTTCGCCGGCGTGGTCATCGCCAAGGCGGCGCAGCCGGGCGAGATCGTTTCGCCGCTGTCGGCCGGCGGCGGCTTCACCCGCACCGGCATCGGCACCATCGTCGACATGGATTCGCTCGAGGTGGAGGTCGACGTCGGCGAGTCCTACATCGGGCGGGTACAGCCGAAGATGCCGGTGCAGGTCACGCTCAATGCGTATCCGGACTGGAAGATCCCGGCCGAGGTGATCGCGATCATCCCCACCGCCGACCGCGGCAAGGCCACGATCAAGGTGCGCATCGCGCTCAAGCAGAGGGATCCGCGGATCGTGCCCGACATGGGCGTCAACGTCAGCTTCCTCGAGCCGGCGGCGCCGGCGGGCGAAGCGCAGCAGGCACCGCTGCGCGGCGTGCGCGCACCGGCGGCGGCGATCGTCGAGCGCGAAGGCAAGGACGTCGCCTTCGTGATGGCAGGCGAGGATGAAGTGGGAATGCGCGAACTCGAGCTCGGTCGCAGCCTGGGAGACGGCCGCCAGGTCATCTCCGGCCTCAGCGCCGGCGAAGACGTGGTCCTGGATCCACCCGCAGCACTGGAAGACGGCAGCCGGGTCGTTCCGGCCGGCAACTAATCACAACGCGAGGCAAGTCACATGTCAGCACTGGTCAGCATCCGCAACCTCACCAAGACCTACCAGCGCGGTCCCGAGAAGGTCGAAGTCCTGCATGGCGTCGACCTGGAAATCGCCCAGGGCGACTTCATCGCGCTGATGGGGCCCTCGGGCTCCGGCAAGACCACCCTGCTCAACCTGATCGGCGGCCTCGACGTGCCCAGCTCGGGCGAGATCACGATCGACGGTGAGCAGATCCAGCGGCTGTCGGCGGGCCAGCTGGCGCAGTGGCGCAGCCGCCACGTCGGCTTCGTGTTCCAGTTCTACAACCTGATGCCGATGCTGACCGCGCAGCGCAACGTCGAGCTGCCGCTGCTGCTGACCCCGCTGTCGGCGGCGCAGCGCAAGCGCAACGCGGAAGTTGCGTTGCAACTGGTCGGCCTGGGCGACCGCACGAAGCACCGTCCCAATGAACTGTCCGGCGGCCAGCAGCAGCGCGTGGCCATCGCCCGCGCGATCGTCTCCGACCCGACCCTGCTGATCTGCGACGAGCCGACCGGCGACCTCGACCGCCAGTCGGCCGAAGAGATCCTCGGCTTGCTGCAGACGCTCAACCGCGAGCACGGCAAGACCATCGTGATGGTCACCCACGATCCCAAGGCCGCCGAGTACGCCAGCGACACCCTGCACCTCGACAAGGGGACGCTGGTCGGCACGCTGGCAAACCAGTCGGCCCACGCCTGATCGCGCCTGACACGGGAGCACACCCATGAAGTACCTGCACCTGGTCTGGGCCGAACTGTTCCGGCGCAAGACCCGCACTTTCCTGACCCTGGTCTCGATCCTGGCAGCGTTCCTGCTGTTCGGCCTGCTCGACGGCGTGCGTGCCAGCTTCGACGAAGCCGGCCAGACCGCCAACGGCGCGCAGCGCCTGCAGACCGGCTCGCGGCTGTCGTTCATCCAGACCCTGCCGATCTCGCTGTTGCCGCGGATCAAGCAGGTCGAAGGCGTGGCCGACACCACCTACGCCAACTGGTTCGGAGGCGCCTACCAGGACCCGCGCAACCAGATCTTCAGCTTCGCGGTGGCGCCCAACTACCTGGACCTCTATCCCGAGATCAAGGTCAGCTCCGCCGAGCTCGAGAAGTTCGCCGCCACCCGCGACGGCATCCTGGTCGGCGAGAAGCTGATGCAGCGCTTCGGCTGGAAGGTCGGGCAGAAGATTCCGATGCAGTCGACCATCTTCCCCAACAGCGACGGCAGCAAGAACTGGGCCTTCAACATCGTCGGCGTGATGCGCAACGCCGCAGACGCCGACGGCGGCTGGAACGACCAGCTGCTGTTGCTGCACTACAAGTACTTCGAGGAGTCCACGCCCTACGTCGACGGCGATGTGGGCTGGTACGTGAGCCGCGTCACCGACGTCAACCAGGCCGACCGCATCGCCAAGGCGATCGACGCGCTGTCGCGCAACTCCGACCACGAAACCAAGACCATGACCGAGCAGGCGGCCACCGCCTCGTGGATGAAGCAGATGGCCGACATCGGCCTGATCGTCGGTTCGATCATGGGCGCGGTGTTCTTCACCCTGCTGCTGCTGACCGGCAACACCATGGCCCAGGCCGTGCGCGAGCGCACCTCGGAGCTGGCGATCCTGAAGACGATCGGCTTCTCCAGCGTCAGCGTGCTGCTGATGGTGCTGGCCGAGTCGGTGCTGCTGGTGATGATCGGCGGCCTGCTCGGGGTCGGCCTGTCGGCCGCGCTCGGCCCGATCGTGAGCACCGGCAGCGGCGGCATGATCAACATCCCGCCGATGGGCTGGGACGGCTGGGCCACCGCGATCGGATTGATGGTGGTGATCGGCCTGCTGGTCGGGGCACTGCCGGCGCTGCGCGCCATGCGCCTGAACATCGTCGATGCACTGGCTGGCCGATAGGGAGACTGACGCATGAACAAGATCAAGGGATTCCTGCGCGGCCTCGGCCTCGGGCTGGTGGTCGTCATCGGCGTGGTCTGCTGGCTCGCGCTGCCGTGGTTCGTGCTGCTGGCGCTGGCGGTGCTGTTCGGCATCTGGATGCTGGTGACCCGGCGCGGCCGCCAGGCCGGCTCGGTCACCCAGGTCGGGCTGAGCACCCTGCGCCAGCGCATCGGCGCCTCCTCGGTGGTGGTGATCGGCATCGCCGGCGTGGTCGCGGTGCTGGTGGCGATGCTGGCGATGGCCGAGGGTTATCGCGCGACGCTGGCCAAGTCCGGCAGCGAGGACAGCGCCATCGTCATGCGCGGCGCGTCCGCGTCCGAGGTGATGTCGACCCTGGACAACGCCAGCGTGCTGGTGATCCAGCAAGCGCCCGGCATCGCCCGCGACGCCGAAGGCAAGCCGCTGGTGACCGCCGACACCGTGGTTGCCGCCAACCTGCCGATCAAGGGCGGCCTGCCCGACGAGGACGGCAGCGTGCAGCTGCGCGGCGTCGGCCCGCAGGCCTGGGCCGTGCGTCCGAACGTGCAGATCGTCGAGGGCCGCAAGTTCGAGCCCGGACGGCGCGAACTCGTCGCCGGTGCCGGTGCGGCACGCCAGTTCGCCGGCCTGGAACCGGGCAAGACCATCCACATCGGCAGCAGCGACTGGCTCGTCGCCGGCATCTTCGAGAGCGGCGACGCGATGGAATCGGAGATCTGGGCCGACGCCGCCGTCGTCGCCCCGATCTACGAGCGCGGCAGCACCCGCACCTCGGTCACCGCCAAGCTCGAGAACGCGTCCGCGTTCAAGGGCTTCAAGGCCGCACTGGCCGGCGACCCGCGCCTGGATGTCGACGCCGACACCACCCTGGCCTACTTCAACAAGCAGTCCGAAGGCATGACCAAGGTGATCCGCATCGTCGGCATGGTGGTCGGCGCGATCATGGGTATCGGCGCCGTATTCGGCGCGCTCAACACCATGTTCGCCACCGTCACCAGCCGCGTGCGCGAGATCGCCACCCTGCGCGCGATCGGCTTCCGCGGCCTGCCCGTGGTCGTCGCGGTGATGCTGGAGACCATGCTGCTCGCCCTGCTCGGCGGCATCCTCGGCGGCCTGCTCGCCTGGATCATCTTCAACGGCTACACCGCATCCACCATCGCCGGTGGCGTCGGCCAGCTGACCTTCCAGTTCCAGGTCTCGCTGCCGGTGCTGTGGACGGGATTGAAGTGGGCCCTGGCGATCGGCTTCATCGGCGGGTTGTTCCCCGCGGTGCGGGCGGCGAGGTTGCCGGTGACTGATGCGTTGCGGGCGGCCTGATGGCGAGGACTGTCGCATGATTCGCCGCATCGCAACGGCCGGCCTCGGCCTCCTCGTATTGTCCATCTCATCCGTGGCAACCGCGCAAACAAGGCCGGAGCCCACTCGCCCGTCGGTGGAGACGCTGGAGCGCATCATCCTCGACAAAGCACCGGAAACCCGGGTGGACGCCGTCGACCACGAACGCATCTCCGCCAAGCGCATCGACATCGTCGGGGACGACGGAGTGATCCGCATGACCCTGTCGGCGAACACGCCGCCGCCGATCATCGATGGCATCCAGTACAAGCGGGCCTTCGGCGTTTCCGGCTTGATCCTCTACGACGCCGAGGGCAGCGAACGCGGTGGCTTTGGTGTGGCGGACGCGCCGGGCGGCACCGTGGCTGTGCTGGCCCTTGACCATCCGGCCATGGATGCCATCGGCTGGCGAGTGATGCCGGATGGCGCCGTGAGCTTCTCGATCAACCAGGCGCCGCCACTGCTGCGCGAACCGGCACTGGACAACCGACTCGTTCCGGGCGTCGGGACGTCCACCCGCATCCGACTGAGCGTCGCCGCGGACGGCACGCCTGCGGTCTCGCTCGCTGATGCGGCCGACCAGGCACGGGTGCGACTGACCGTTACGCCCGAAGGCTATGGCGCCATCGAGTTCCTGGACGCGTCGGGCAAGGTGATCCACGTGCTGGCGCCGGAACGGGACCTGAAACAATGACCAGCGACGTCCGCATGCGTTTCCATCCTGTTCCCGTCATCGTGTTCCTGTTGCTCATGTTCGCGGCCATGGCTGCCGCCGCGTAATCCGGGGAGCGCGCCCTGGCGCTGATCGCGGGCGGAGAGATGACAATGACCGTAGCGGAAGCTCAATCCGACTACAACGGGATCGTGGTCCCGAGTGATTTCGAGAGCACCGCGAGGCGCTGCGCAACTTTCGCGGACTGTTCCCCGACCTGACCGCCGTGACCGAGGTCTACACGGGCCATGGCGCCCTTTGGGCTGCGGCCACGACGTCGAGTTGTGGGAGACCTGGGACGAGGGCGGCTTGCTCGAGAAGCTTGGCATCATCCCGAGATCGTGCGACGCCTGACTCCGGGCCAAGGCCGCTCATGAGCCTATACGCCGTTTCTCCTGTCATGAGCAAACGAACCTTGGCATTCGCGCTGGCGGCCGGCCTCTGCGCCACGCTACTGATCGTCGCGTTCATCATCGCACCGCATGCCTGCGAGTGGGGCCTGACGGTCTACTCCTGGTCGGGCGGGGCGGTCACCCTTGCGCTTGCGGCAATCCCCGCCTGCCTGCTTCGCGAGCTGCGGCCCTGGAAGCGGATCCTTGCCACGCTTGGGCTCGGCGCGCTCGGTGTCGCGACCTGGATCGGGGGCCTGTTCGCGGCCGACATCCAGATCATCTGCCGGTTGTTCTAAACGCGTCAGGTGTCGATGCGGGATTCGACGTCCATCGTCATGTGGAGAATGCGGACGATCAGGAGCTCTTCGTCGCCTGGCAGCTTGTAGTAGATCATGTGGACGCCATGCGGGAATTTCCTGTATCCATCGCGGATATCGTCACACGTCCGCCCCATCAACGGATTCATTGCCAGCTCACGGAATCGCTTGTCGATTTCCTTCAGGTACGCATTCCGTTGAGTGGCTCCCCAACGCTCTTGTGTATACCGCGCAATTGAAAGCAGATCGGCTCGTGCCGACTGCGTCAGATCGAAATGCCTCACTTTTGTTCCGAGTCCAACTCGGAAACAAGCGATTCATAGCTGTAACCGGCGCGGCCACTTCGCTCCCCCGCGATGAGCGCGTTCCGAAGCACTTCCACCCTGCCCTCGGTTGTTTCGAGCAGACGCAGTCCTGCACGGACAATTTCGCTGGCGGAGCCGTAGCGGCCGCTATCCAGTTGATCGGCGATGAACTGCTCGAAGTGGTCGCCCAGACTGATGCTCGTGTTCCTGGCCATTGCCGGCTCCTCATGTAGTACCAAATATTGGTACACCGGCAAGGAACGGTTGTCAATCGGCGGGTAGCGTCCTGCGCGGGCGGAGCAGCCCATCGGCCGCATACACCGCCAATGCGACCCAGATGAACCCGAACCCGATCGCCCGGTTCGCGTCGAAGGATTCGCCCAGCACCAGCACGCCGCACAACAACTGCAACGTCGGCGCGATGTACTGCAGCACGCCGACCATCGAGTAGGGAATCCGCTTCACCGCGTCGGCGAAGCCGATCAACGGCAGCGCGGTCAGCACGCCCCCGAACACCAGCAACGCAGCCGCGATCCAGCCCCAGGATGCGATGTCGCCGTGGGCGATGAAGCCGCCGTCGCCGTGGAACTCGCCCCAGAGCAGCAGCGCCAGCGCGGGCAGGACGAGGTACAGGCTCTCGATACCCAGCCCGCGCACCGGCGGCACGCCGACCAGTTTGCGGACCAGCCCGTATCCGGCGAACGAGCAGGCCAGGGTGATCGCGATCCACGGGAAGTCGCCGTAGTTGAAGGTCAGCCACAGCACGCCGCCGGTGGCGATGGCCACGGACAACCACTGCACCGGATTGAGCCGCTCGCGCAGCACGAACACGCCGAGCACCACGTTGAGCAGCGGGTTGATGAAGTAGCCGAGGCTGGTCTCGACCACGTGGCCGGCGTTGACCGCCCAGATGTAGAGGCCCCAGTTGAAGGAGATGAGGAGGCCGCTGATCGCGAGCATCCACGCCGCGCGCGGCAGCGCCAGGGTTTCGCGCAGCCAGCCGCGGCCGTACTTCCAGAACAGCCAGCCGGCGACGAGCACGGCGCTCCAGACGATGCGGTGGGCGATGATCTGCAGCGACGGCACCGCCTTGAGCAAATGCCAGTACAGGGGCATCACGCCCCAGATCACGAAGGCGCCAACGGCCATCCACAGGCCGCGGCGGTCGAGCCCTGATTCGGTGATGCGGGTGTCGCTCATGCTGTCGTCTTCTTCGCCTTGGCCATGGTGATCGCAACCACGCCGAGCAGGATAACGCCCATCGCCGCCAGCTCCTGTGCCGCGAAATGCTCGGCCGCGAGCCAGGCACCGAGCATGACCGCGATCGCCGGATTGATGTAGGCATAGCTGCCGGCCAGCGCGGGACGCACGTGGTGCAGCAGCCAGATGTAGGCGCTGAAACCGACGATCGATCCGAACACGATGAGATAGAAGAACGCGGCGAGGCCGGCGGCAGTGGGCACGCCGTGCAGGCGCTCGCCGGTGACGGCGGCAACAATGCACATCGCCACGCCACCACAGAGCATCTGCGCGGCCGCGCCCATGAATGGCGGCGGCATGTCGCGGCCCTTGCTCCAGATCGAACCGAAGGACCAGGCGATGGTCGCCACCAGCAACGCGATCATGCCGGCCTTCGATGCGCTCAAGCTGCTGTCGATGTTGAGCCAGACCACGCCGACGAAGCCGATGCCCAGGCCGATCCACTCGGTACGGTTGGGATGCTGGCCGCGCATCGCGGCGAACATCGCCATCCACAGCGGCGCCGATGCCACCGCGACCGCGGCCATGCCCGAGGACACGGTCTGCTCGGCGTAGTTGACCATGCCGTTGCCGAGCAACAGCAGCATCACGCCCATCGCCGCGGCGTTGCCCCATTGCGCGCGGGTCGGCGCGGCCGTGCCGCGCCAGCGCAGCACGGCGTACATCAGGCCGCCGGCGATGATGAAGCGGATGCCGCCGAGCAGGAACGGCGGGAAGCCGCCCTCCAGGGCAAAGCGGATCGCGAGATAGGTGGAACCCCAGATGAGGTAGACCGCAGCCAGCGCGAGCGGAACTGCGGCCTTCGTCTTGTCGAAGCTCATGCGCGTGCGGCCTCGCGCTGCAGCAGCTTGCGCTTCAGCGGCAGGCCCCAGCGGTAGCCGCCCGGGCTGCCGTCGCCGCGGACCACTCGGTGGCAGGGCACCAGTACCGCGACCTTGTTGCGCGCGCAGGCGCTGGCGACCGCGCGCGCGGCGTTCGGTTGTCCGAGCTCGGCGGCCAGTTGCGCGTAGCTGCGGGTTTCGCCCGCCGGAATCTTCATCAGTGCGTCCCAAACCTTCTTCTGGAATGCGGTGCCGAGCAAATCGAGCTGGACTTCATCGAGGCGGGCGTCGCTGCGCTTGCCGGCCAGGCGCGCGGCCACGGCCCGCAGGCGCGGGGCCAGGAACTCGTCGCGGCCGGCATCGACGCGTTGCAGTTGCGCGCGCGGGAACTCATCGCGCAGCTTCGCTTCCAGCGCCGCAGCATCGTCACCGAGCTCGACCATGCAGATGCCGCGTTGCGTGGTCGCGACCAGGGCGGTGCCGAGCACGGTGTCGACCAGGCTCCAGCGCACCTGTTCACCGGCGCCACCGGCGCGATAGCTGGCCGGCGTCATGCCCAGGCGTGCCGCGCCAGCTTCGTACACCCGCGACGGCGATCCGTAGCCGGCGTCGTACAGCGCGGCGCTGACATCGCGGCCTTCGCGCAGGCCGGCCTTGAGCGCGCCAAGCTTGCGCTGGGCCAGGTACTGCGCCGGACTCAGGCCGAAGTGTGCAGTGAAGCGGCGCTGCAGGGCGGTGGGCCCGAGTCCGACTGCGGCGGCGAGTTCGGCCAGCGTGGGTTCGCCGCCATCGAGCAGCGCGCGTGCGCGCTCGACCGCGGCATCGCCGGCGGCGGGACGGGAGGTGTGTGTGCGCTTGTCCATGGTGGGAAACGTTAGCGGG
>JALYWW010000149.1 GCA_030852515.1 Pseudomonadota bacterium | reverse complement strand
CGCGCTCGACTACGGCGTGAAGTCGCTGGAAGTGCGCATCAAGGGTCCGGGTCCGGGCCGCGAGTCGGCCGTACGTTCGCTCAACAACGTCGGCTACAAGATCACCAACATCATCGACGTGACGCCGATCCCGCACAACGGGTGCCGTCCGCCGAAAAAGCGTCGCGTCTGAGGAGCTGAGAAAAGATGGCTCGTTATATCGGTCCCACCTGCAAGCTCGCCCGTCGCGAAGGCGCCGACCTCTCACTCAAGAGCCCGACGCGTGCGTTGGACTCCAAGTGCAAGCTGGAGCAGAAGCCCGGCCAGCATGGCGCGACGAACACCCGTCGCGGCAAGCTGTCCGACTACGCCACCCAGCTGCGCGAAAAGCAGAAGGTCAAGCGCATCTACGGCCTGCTGGAACGCCAGTTCCGCAACTACTACAAGAAGGCCTCGACCAAGAAGGGCAACACCGGCGAGAACCTGCTGCAGTTGCTCGAAACCCGCCTGGACAACGTCGTCTACCGCATGGGCTTCGCGGTGACCCGCCCGGCCGCGCGCCAGCTGGTGTCGCATCGCGGCATCACGGTCAACGGCAAGCCGGTCAACCTGCCTTCGTACCAGGTCAAGGCGGGCGACGCGATCGCGCTGTCCGAGCGTGCGCAGAAGCAGCTCCGCGTGAAGGAAGCGCTGACCGTGTCTTCGACGATGGACCTGTCCCCGTCGTGGGTCGAGGTCGACTCGAACAAGTTCAGCGGCGTGTTCAAGGCGGTCCCGGACCGCGGCGACCTGCCCGCCGACATCAACGAAGCGCTGATCGTCGAGTTGTATTCGAAGTAAGCAAGCGCCCGCTTCAGCATTCCGAAGCATTTGCATGGCATCGCCGACCCCACCGGCGAGCCCCAGGAGACACCAGAACATGACGGCTAACGCCAACCAGGTCTTGCGCCCGCGTGGTCCCCAGATCGAACGCCTCGCCGGCAACCGCGCGAAGGTCGTGATCGAACCACTGGAGCGCGGCTACGGCCACACCCTCGGCAACGCGCTGCGCCGCGTGCTGCTGTCGTCCATCCCCGGCTTCGCGATCACCGAAGTCGAGATGGACGGCGTGCTGCACGAGTACAGCACGATCGAGGGACTGCAGGAGGACGTGCTCGAAGTCCTGCTCAACCTCAAGGACGTCGCCATCCGCATGGGCACCGGCGAGAGCTCCACGCTCACGCTCGCCAAGTCGGGCCCCGGCGTCGTCACCGCCGCCGACATCAAGACCGACCACAACGTCGAGATCCTCAACGGCGACCACGTGATCTGCCACCTGACCAAGGACGCATCGATCAACATGCGCCTGAAGATCGAGCGCGGCTTCGGCTACCAGTCGGCCGCGTCGCGCCGCCGCCCGGACGAGGAAACCCGTGCGATCGGCCGCCTGATGCTGGACGCTTCGTTCTCGCCCGTGCGCCGCGTGGCGTATGAAGTGGAAGCCGCCCGCGTCGAACAGCGCACCGACCTGGACAAGCTGGTCATCGACATCGAGACCAACGGCACGATCGACGCCGAGGAAGCGGTGCGCACCGCCGCCGACATCCTCACCGACCAGCTGAGCGTGTTCGGCGACTTCACCCACCGCGACCGCAGCGCGCCGAAGACCGCGCCGACCGGCGTCGATCCGATCCTGCTGCGCCCGATCGACGACCTCGAGCTGACCGTGCGTTCGGCCAACTGCCTCAAGGCCGAGAGCATCTACTACATCGGCGACCTGATCCAGAAGACCGAGGTCGAGCTGCTCAAGACCCCGAACCTGGGCAAGAAGTCGCTCACCGAGATCAAGGAAGTGCTCGCCCAGCGTGGCCTTTCGCTCGGCATGAAGCTCGAAAACTGGCCGCCGGCCGGCGTCTCCGCCCACGGCATGCTCGGCTAAGCCAAGAATCAACAGGAACCAAGACCATGCGCCACCAGAAATCCGGACGCAAATTCAGCCGTACCAGCGCGCACCGCGATGCGATGTTCACCAACATGGCCGCTTCGCTGTTCAAGCACGGGCTGATCAAGACCACGTTGCCGAAGGCGAAGGAACTGCGCCGCGTGGCCGAACCGCTGATCACGATGTCGAAGATCGACGGCGTCGCCAATCGTCGCCTGGCGTTTTCGCGCCTGCGTGACAAGGAAGCGGTCGGCAAGCTGTTCGTCGAGCTCGGCCCGCGCTACCAGGCCCGCCCGGGCGGCTACCTGCGGATCCTCAAGTGCGGCTTCCGCGACGGCGACAATGCGCCGATGGCGTACGTCGAACTGGTCGACCGGCCGCAGGCCGCCGAGTAAGTCGGCGGGACACCGAGTGCCACCAGAAACCCCGGTCTCCGCGCCGGGGTTTTTGCTATCGTGGCGCCGCCGCGGCGGATGACCACCGCAATCGATCCGAAGAACAAGGCGACCGGCCGTGACCTTCAATCCTTCCCGCTGGACCTTCCGCAGCCAGTGCCTCGCCGGTTTCCTGGTGTGCGTGGCATTGGTCGGGTTCGCGATCTTCTCGCAGTTCCAGTGGGGCCTTGCGCCATGTCCGCTGTGCATCTTCCAGCGCATCGCTTTCGCGGCGCTCGCCATGGTGTTGCTGGTGGCGGGGCTGCACGCGCCGCGTGGCGCCGGCGGGAGGCGCGTGTATGGCGTGCTTGCCCTCGTGCCCGTGCTTGCAGGTATCGGGATCGCCACGCGCCATGTGTGGCTGACCCATCTGCCCGCCGACCAGGTGCCTGCCTGCGGTCCGCCACTGTCCTTCATGATGGAAGCCAACCCGCTGACCGACGTGATCCGGCAGGTGCTGACCGGTTCGGGCGAGTGCGCGAAGGTCGACTGGACGTTCCTGGGCCTGTCGATGCCGGCATGGAGCCTGCTCTGGTTCGTGGTGCTCGCGCTGTGGACGCTGGTCGCCGCGTTCAGGCGCTGATGCCCGATGGTTATCGCTGCAACCGTTGCAGCGTCTGGAAGGCGAGGGGATGATGGGGATTCGTTGCAGCGCAGCAAAAAGCCCATGTCCAGCCCCGATAGAGCCCCCGCCGATCGCAACCTGCATGCCGTGAACCTGCAT
>JALYWW010000148.1 GCA_030852515.1 Pseudomonadota bacterium | reverse complement strand
GTCGTTGTCGCGCAGCGCGCCAGCCAGCACTTCGGCGGCGCTGGCCGAACCGGCGTCCACCAGCACCACCAGCGGTGCGCCCTTGAGCTTGTCGCCCGGGGTGGCGTCGAACTCGCTGTCGCTGATCGGCAGGCGCCCGCGGGTGCTGACGATGACGCCCTTCTGCAGCAGGTCGTCGGCGATCTGCACCGCCGAGACCAGCAGGCCGCCGGGGTTGCTGCGCACGTCGAGCACCAGCCCGCGCAGGCCACTCTTTCCGGCTTGCTTCTGCAGCGCATCGAGCTTGCGCGAGAACTCGGCGGCGGTGTCGGCCTGGAACGCGGCGATGCGGATGTAGCCGTAGCCCGGTTCCAGCAGCTTGCTGCGCACGCTCTGCACGCGAATCGTCTCGCGGGTGATGCTGATGTCCTTCGGCTTGGCCATGCCCTCGCGGATCACGGTCAGCACCACCTTGGTGCCGGCCTTGCCGCGCAGCGGACCCTCGTTGTTGTCGCCCGGCTGCAGCGGCTTGCCGTCCACCGCGACGATCGTATCGCCGGACTTGAGCCCGGCGCGCGCGGCCGGGGTGTCGTCGATCGGCGCGATCACCAGGATGCTGCCGTCGGCCTGCGGTTGCACTTCCACACCGATACCGTCGTAGGCGCCGCTGGTCTCTTCGTCGAACGCCACCGCATCGTCCTTGTCGAAGTAGACGCTGTGCGGGTCCAGGTCGAGCAGCAGCCCCTTGATCGCGGCCTGCATCAGCGCATCGTCGCCGACCGGCTCCACGTAGGCCTCGCGCACCGCATTGAATACGCCCACGAAGCGCTTGATCTCCGCCAGCGGCACCGTGCCCGACGCGCGCTCCACTGCGTCCGCTTCGTCCACGGCCACCGGCGCCTCCAGCTCCTGCGCATGGACTATCCCGCCCAGCAACACTCCGGTCAGTGCCAATGAAATCCCGATCAATCGCATCATCTGCATTCCTATTTCTTCAACCACGTATTCGGATTCACCGGATCGCCATTGCGACGCAACTCGAAGTACAGCGCGGTGGTCCCGGAACTGCCGGAACTACCGACGCTGGACACCACGTCGCCACGCTTGACCCGGTCGCCGACGTCGCGCAGCAGGGACTCGTTGTGCGCGTACAGGCTCATGTAGCCGTTGCCGTGGTCGACGATCAGGATCAGCCCGTATCCGTTCATCCAGTCCGAGAACACCACGGTACCGTCCGCCACTGCCTGTACCCGTGAACCCGCATTCGCGCCGATCAGCAGGCCGTCGCTCTTGCCACCGTCGGGCAGCTTGCCGCCATAACCGGCCAGCAGGCTGCCCGACAGCGGCCAGCCGAGGCCGCCGACACGCAATGGCGCGCCCTTGGCGACCACTGGCGCGGGTTTGCCGGCCTTGGGCGGCGCGGCACGGCGCGCGGCTTCGGCGCGGCGCGCGGCCTCTGCCCGCTTGGCCGCCTCGCGCAGGCGCGTGAGCAGCTTCTTCAAACCGGCGACGTCGCTGCCCAGCGCCTTCTCGCGGCTGCGCTTGTCCTGGTAGCGGGCATCGAGCTTGGCCACCGACTTCGCATGCGACTTGCGTTCGCCTTGCAAGGCGGCGAGCTGGGCGCGCTGCTTTTCGCGCGTGGCATCGAGCGCCTGCTGCTCGGCGGCGATGCGCTGCTCGACGGCTTCCAGCGCCTGCAACTGCGTGGTCAGCGCGGCCAGGCGGCGGGTGCGGTCCTGTTGCAGGTAGCGGTGCCATGTGAGCAGGCGCGAGGCCGAAGCGACGCTATCCTGCGACAGCAGCAACTTGAGCGGCGCCGCCTGGCCGATGGTGTAGGCCGATCGCAGCAGCGCTTGCAGGTCGCGGCGCTGCCGGTCCAGGCCGGCTTCCAGCGCATCGCGCTGCTTCTCCAGATCCGCGAGCGCCCGCTGTTGCTTCCCGAGTTCGACTTCGGTGTCGTGCAGCGCGCGGCTGGCGCGGCCGAGCTTCTCGTCCAGCGCGCGCAACTCTTTCGAGGCGCTGCCGCGCTGGCCCTCGATCCTGCGGCGTTCGGCGGCGACCGCCTTCAGCTCGCGCTGGGCCTGTTCGAGCTTGCGTTGCGCATCGCTGCTGTCCTGCGCCTGCGCGCCCGGGACGAGCAGGAGCAACAACGCGAGCAGGCACGGGCGCAACACCTCAGCCATCGCCATGCGCGAACAGGCTGTGCCCGGTCATCTCCGCTGGTTGCGGCAGGCCGAGGAGGTCGAGCAGGGTCGGCGCCACGTCGCGCAGGGCGCCACCTGTGCGCAAACGCGCATCCGCGCGCGCGCCGACGTACACCAGCGGCACCGGGCCGACGGTGTGCGCGGTGTGGGCCTGGCCGGTGGCCGGGTCGCGCATCATTTCCAGGTTGCCGTGGTCGGCGGTGATGACCAGCGCGCCGTCGACCGCGCGTACCGCGCCGGCCACCGCGCCGATCGCGATGTCCACCGCCTGCGCGGCCTGGATCGCGGCCTGCAGGTCGCCGGTGTGGCCGACCATGTCGGGGTTGGCGATGTTGCACACGATCGCGTCGTAGCGCTGCGCGCGGATCGCATCGACCAGGCGCGCGGTCACTTCCGGGCAGCTCATCTCCGGCTGCTGGTCGTAGGTCGCGACCCTGGGGCTGGGCACCAGGATGCGGTCTTCGCCCGGATACGGCGCCTCGCGGCCGCCGCTGAAGAAGAAGGTGACGTGCGCGTACTTCTCGGTCTCGGCGATGCGCAACTGGGTGAGGCCGTGTTCGGCCATCAGTTCGCCGAAGGTGTGGGTGAGGTCGTCGGGCGCGAACGCCACGGGCGCGGGCAGGGTGGCGTCGTACTCGGTGAGGCACACGAAGCGCGACAACCGCGGACGGCGTGCATCGAAGCCGTCGAAACCCGGCGACACGAACGCGGCCGTGAGCTGGCGCGCGCGATCGGCGCGGAAATTCATGAACACCACCGCATCGCCGTCGGCGAAGGCCGCGCCTTCGCCGATGACCGTCGGAGCGACGAACTCGTCGTTCTCGCCGCGCGCGTACGCGGCGTCGAGCGCCGCCTGCGCGGTGGCGGCGTGCTGGCCGGAACGCGCTTCGACCAGGGC
>JALYWW010000082.1 GCA_030852515.1 Pseudomonadota bacterium | reverse complement strand
CGGTTCCGGAGCACTGGAACCGTTTGCGGGTTTGACACGGTCAAAACCTCCCCGGTAATGTGACCGCCGTCGCATCGCTCCGCCCCTTCGGACGCTTGCGGGAGTAGCCGGCGGGCCCGTGGGACGGCCCCCGGATAACCAGGCGTCCGGAGAGAGCGCCGCAGCACAAGGCAGGATGCCAGGCCGCGTTGTCGCAGCCAGATCGGGGTAGCACTCCATTAGCGAAAGCCGGGCAGGAAGCCCATCGGCAGGAAGCCACCGGCAGGGATGCCAACAGACTTTCCGGTGTTCGGAAACGCCCGGTCCTCGCGAGGGGGCCGGGTTTTTCTTTGGCTGGATTCGCGGCTTCCGCCGCTCCTACATCAAAAGGTCGAGGGCCTGGGCGGCCATGGCGCCGAACTTGCCGGACAGGACGCCGAAGGTGGCCACGGCAGCGGTGCCCCCGATCCACGCCACCAGCATCAGGGTGCCATCGCGCTCGAGCATCGCCAGCGCGAACAGCAGCAGCAACACGCCGAACAGGTAGTTGGTCAGCGGGATCGGCAGCGACAGCAGCAGCCCCAGCAGGACCAGCAGCAGGCCGGTGAACAGCCGCGCAGCGCGGCAATGCAGCAGCATCGGCATGCGCGGACGCACCAGGCGCTCGAGCCGGGCCAGCCATGGCGAGATCAGCCGGTAGAAGCGCGCAAGCGCGTGGCGGTGCGGGCCCCGCGTCGCGATCCAGCGCGGCAACCAGGGCCGTCGCCGGCCCCACAGCAACTGGGCGCCGATCAGCACCACCAGCGGGCCGCTGATGGCCCCGCCGATCGGGATCGGGATGAAGGCGGGCAGGGTGGCGACGAACAGCAGCATGCCGTAGGCGCGCCGCCCCAGGCCGGCGAGCAGGACCCGGAGGGTCAGGATTTCTTCGGGGTCGCCAACCGTGTAGCCGTCGAGCAGCGACCTGAGGCCGCGCTCAGGCATCGTGGTCGCGGTCCTCGACGGCAGTGCGCTGCAGCAGCAGCTTGTCGATCCGCGGACCGTCCAGGTCGACCACCTCGATCCGCCAGGCGCCGAACGGGAAATGCTCGCCGGCATTGGGGATGCGGCCGAAGTTGGCGATCACCATGCCCGCGGCCGTGTGGTAGTCGTATTCGGCCTGGCCGGGCAGGGCGCCTCCACCGAGCAGCTCGCGCAGGTCGTCGACGGGCAGCGAGCCGTCCACCAGCAGCGAGCCGTCGTCGCGGGTCACCACCAGGGCTTCGGCGGCCGCCGATTCGCCGGACTGGACCCGGCCCAGCACCGCGCCCATCAGGTCGTTGAGCGTGACCATGCCGGCCACGTCGCCGTATTCGTCGACCACCAGCGCCAGCGACTGCTGCTCCTCGCGGAAGATCTCCAGCAGCTTCAGCGCATGGGTGGATTCGGACACGAACACCGCCGGGCGCAGGGCCGCGAACAGGTCGGGCACGCCCTGGGCAAGATCGTCGATCAGCGCCTTCACCTCGAGCACGCCGAGCACGTCCGAGTCGCTGTCGCGGTAGACGGGATAGCGCGAATACGGCGTCTCGCGCATCGCCTCGAGGTTGTCCTCGACGCTGGCGCCGGCGTTGAGCCAGGTGATCCGCACCCGCGGCGTCATCAGGCTGTCGGCGGTGCGGTCGCCCAGGCGCATCACCCGCTGCATCATGTTGCGTTCGTCGGCGTCGATCACGCCCTGCTCGTGGCTCTCGCTCACCAGGGCGCGGATCTCCTCCTCGGTGATGGCGTTGCGGGCGTCGTCGCGGATCCCGAGCAGGCGCAGGACCAGGCGGTTGATCGCGCCCAGCAGGAACACGACCGGCCGCGCGATCCGGGACAACCAGTGCAGCGGAATCGCGATCACGCTGGCGATGCCCTCGGCATTGGTCAGCGCCAGCCGCTTGGGAATGAGCTCGCCGAAGATGACCTGGCCGGCGGTGATCAGGCCCACGGCGGTGCCGATGCCGATGCCGGCGGCGTATTCACCCGCGTTCGGCCACCAGCCGTCGATCAGGCCGGCGATCTGCGCGCCGATCGCATCGCCGCCGAGCACGCCGGTCAGGACCCCGATCCCGGTGATGCCGACCTGGACCGTGGACAGCAGGTTGTCGGGATGTTCGGCCAGCGCAAGCGCGGTCCTGGCCCCACGGCTGTGGTCGGCCATCTGCCGCAGCCGCGACTTGCGGGAGGTCATCAAGGCCATTTCCGACAAGGCGAAAAAGGCGTTGAGGACGATCAGGGCAGCGACGATCAGCAGTTCCAGCACGCACGGTTCCAAGGGGGCGAGGGGCTCGCGCCCGGATCATAGCAGCCGGCCCGTGGCCGCCCGGACTACGCGAATCGGGCACTTAGCCGTCATAATCCACGCCTTCGACAGCATTCGCGCCAAGGGGCCAGTCCGCTCATGTTCTCCCTCCAGACCATTTTCGGGCAGGGCAAGCAGTTCTACGCCCTGCTGGACGAGGCGGCCGCTGCCGCCTACGACAGCACCAGGGCCCTGCACGCGATGCTGCGCGAGCCGGGCCGGGTGCACGCCCTGGACGCCTTCAAGCTGGCCCGCCAGCGCGAGCGCGACGCCTCGGACAAGATCAGCCAGGCCCTGGTCGACAGCTTCATCACCCCGATCGAGCGCGAGGACATCGAGGCCCTGGCGTCGGCCCTGTACAAGATCCCCAAGCAGGTCGAGCGCTTCGCCGACCGCTATGCGCTGGCCCGGCATCGCCTGGAAGGCATCGACTTCGCCCCGCGCGCGGCGATGCTGGAGAAGGCCTCGGCGGTGGTGGTGGAGATGGTCAAGGAGCTGCCGCACCTGCGCCTGGACCGGATGAAGCAGCTCAGCGACAAGTTGCGGGTGCTGGAAAACGAAGCCGACCGGCTGATCCTGGAACTGCATCGGGACATCTATTCCGGCCGCCTGGAGGCCACCGAGATGTTCCTGCTCAAGGAGTTCTTCGAAATCCTCGAGAAGGCGATCGACCGTTGCCGCGGTGCCGGCGTGGTCGCCTACGAAATCGCGCTGAAGAACAGCTAGGCCGCGCCCGGATGGATTCGATGCTGGCCCTGGTCCTGCTCGTGGTGCTCGCGGCGCTCGTGTTCGAGTTCATCAACGGCTTCCATGACACCGCCAACTCCATCGCCACCGTCGTCGCCACCAAGGTGCTGTCGCCCGGCCAGGCGGTGATCCTGGCGGCGACCATGAACCTGATCGGCGCGTTCATGGGCACGGCGGTCGCCAAGACCATCTCGTCGGGCCTGATCGACACCGAGGTGGTGAACGTCACCGCGCAGGTGCTGCTGTGCGCCCTGGGTGGCGGCATCACCTGGAACCTGATCACCTGGTGGCTGGGCCTGCCGTCGTCATCCTCGCATGCGCTGATCGGCGGATTGTGCGGTGCGGCGCTGGCAGCCGCGCACAATGACTGGAATGCGCTGATCTGGTCGCAGGACCTTGGCGGCTGGGCCCAGAACAAGGGCCTGCTGTGGAAGGTCATGGTGCCGATGATCAGTTCTCCGATCGCCGGTTTCGGCCTCGGCGTACTGATCATGGTGCTGCTCTATTCGATGATCGCAGGGCTGCGGCGCTTCGGTGGCCGGTTCCTGTCGCAGCTATCGCGGCCGCGCTGGGTCAACGCGTTCTTCGGCAAGGCGCAGCTGGTGTCCGCCGGTTACATGGGGTATGCCCACGGCACCAACGACGCGCAGAAAACCATGGGCATCATCGCCCTGACCATCTTTGCGGCGCAGGCCAACGGAGCGCTGGACGACGTGCCCGGATGGCTGTCGTTCCTGCATCCCAACGGCGACGAGTCCGGAATCGACCCCTGGATCATCACCACCTGCGCGCTGGTGATGGCGGCCGGTACCGCCGCCGGCGGCTGGCGCATCATCAAGACCCTGGGCCACAAGATGGTCAAGCTGCATCCGATCGACGGCTTCGCCGCCGAGTCGGCCTCGGCCACGATCCTGGTCACGGCGGCCCACTTCGGCATGCCGGTTTCGACCACGCACAGCATTTCCACCGCGATCATGGGCGTGGGGTTCGCGAAGAATCCGCGCGCGCTGAAGTTCACCGTGATCGAGCGCATCATCTGGGCCTGGATCCTGACGATCCCGGCGGCCGGCGGCATCGCCTACCTGATGCTGCGGTTGTTCGAGTTCCTCGGCTGGGCGTAAACGCCCGCGTGGACGAACTGCCTGCAAGCGAGCGCATCCTGGCCGCGGTCCGCGCGATCCCGCGCGGGCAGGTCGCCGGTTATGGCGAGGTCGCGCGTCGTGCCGGCCTGCCCGGGAGGGCGCGGCTGGCGGCGCGCGTGCTCAGCGACAACACCGACCCGTCGCTGCCCTGGCATCGCGTCCTGCGCTCGGATGGCCGGATCGCGTTCCCGGAAGGCTCCCGGGGCTACCGCGAGCAATCGCAGCGCCTGCGCGCAGAGGGCGTCAAGGTCGAGCGTGGCCGGGTGCGGATGACCAGGGCGACACCGGACCTGGACGCGGAGATCTGGGGCTAGCCGGTATCATGGGCGCATGTTCTCCAACATCCCCCCGATCACCAAGGCGTTGCTGATCGCCAACGGCGTGGCGTTCCTGTTGCAGCAGTTCCTCGGCGACGTGTTCTTCGCCGCGTTCATGCTGTGGCCGCTGGGTGCGGGCGACGCCAATCCGTTCGCGGTCTCGACCACGTTCCTGCCGTGGCAGCTGCTGACCTACGGTTTCCTGCACGGCAGCTTCCCCCACGTCGCGTTCAACATGCTGGCGCTGCTGATGTTCGGCGCGCCGCTGGAATACACCTGGGGCAACAAGCGCTTCCTGACCTACTTCCTCGTCTGCATCGCCGGCGCGGGCTTGTGCCAGCTGGCGGTGGGTGCATGGACCATGTCGCAGGGTGGTCCTGCGTATCCCACGATCGGCGCGTCGGGCGGCGTGTTCGGATTGCTGCTGGCCTACGGCATGCTGTTCCCGCACCAGCGCGTGATGTTGCTGATTCCGCCGATCCCGATGAAGGCGCGCACGCTGGTGATCGTGTACGGCGCGATCGAACTGTTCCTTGGCGCCACCGGCCTGCAGCCGGGCGTGGCCCACTTCGCGCACCTGGGCGGCATGCTGTTCGGCTGGCTGCTGATCCGCTACTGGCGCGGGCAGCCGCCATTCGGCAGGCGCGGCCCGCCGCGACCGCGCATCGTGCGTTAACGCCAGATCTTCACTTGTTGCTCGGCAGGGCGTTGCATCGGCGCGCCGGGCTTGCACGAGAACGCTTCGGCGAACCCCGGGATGTTCATCAGCGGACCGTTGCTGCGCCAGCGGCCCGGTGCGTGCGGCTCGACGACCGATGCGCGGGCGGCGACATCGGCTGACATCTGCCGCGGCCACAAGCCGGCCCAGCCCTGGTAGAAGGCCTGCTTGCCGGCCAGGTCCAGTTGCGGCTGGGCGGTGACCAGGGCATCCAGGGCCAGCTCCACGCCGGCCAGGTCGGCGGCGTCCTCGGCGCGCGGCCCGCCGCCGTATTGCGAGGCCAGCGACGACAGCAGCGTGCCCCAGGCGGTGGCATCCGCCGGCGACCACCAGTCGCGCAGCGCGCCGGTGGCATCGATGTGGCGGCCGACGGCATCGAAACCATGGGTGAGTTCATGCCCGACCAGCGCGCCATAGGCGCCGTAGTTGGCGGCCTCGGGCCTGGCCATCTGCAGCACCGGCGGTTGCAGCACTGCGGCGGTCACGATCAGGCGGTTCTGCGCCGGGTCGTAAGCCAGTGCCGGTTGCTGCGGCAACACGTTCCAGCGCCGGCCGGCATTGTCGCGACCGATCCTTTTCATTTCCTCCCGGTGGCGCCAGGTCGACGCGATCAGCATGTTGCCGCCGAAGCTGCCGCGGCCCATCGGTTGCACGCTGAAGTCCAGGTCGCGCACGGGGGCGCCGACCTCGATCTTGAGCTTGTCCAGCTTCGCCCTGGCCTCGGCGCGCGCTGTCGTGCCCATCCAGGTATTGCGGTCGATGCCGCGTCCGAGCGCATCGCGTACTTCCACCGCGATCTCGGCGGCGCGCGCGCGCGTGGCCGGCGGCAGGTAACGGCCGACGTACTCGCGGCCGAGCATCGGCCCGGCGGCGTGGTTCATCGCGTCGAGCACCTGCTGGCGACGCGGTGGCAGTGCCGCGTCGCCGCGCAGGACCACGCCGCGGAAGTCGAAGTCGACGTCGCGCCAGGCCTTCGACAGGTAGGGCGCCATCGACGCGCCGACCTGGTAGCGCAGGTAGGTCTTCCATTGCGCCGGCTCGAGCTCGTCGACCAGGGTGTCGAGCTGGGCGAACAACTGCGGGTTGGCCAGCGACACGCTGTCGTCGGTGACGCCCTGCGCCTGCAGGAACGGCTGCAACTGCAGGTGGCGGAACTGCTTGTCGAGGCCGGCGATCGCGACCAGCGCGTAGTTGTCGCGCGGGTCGCGCATCAGGCTCAAGGGCTTCGAAGCGCGCGCGATCCGGGTTTCCAGGTCGAGGACCGCCTGGATGTCCGCCTGTAGCCGGTCCGGCTTGCTGCCGGTGAGCACCAGGACCTTGCCGACGTAGTCGCGATAGCGCTCCATCAGCGCATGGGTGTCGGCGTCGTCGCGGGTGTAGTAGGCCGGGTCGGGCAGCCCCAGCCCGCCCTGGCTGAAATAGCCGATGTGGCGACCCAGGTCGGCCAGGTCGACGTCGGCGCCGAAGTTGAACAGCACCGGGATGCCGACCTGGTGCAACGCGGCGACTGCTGCCGGGACATCCTTGCTGCGCCGGATCGAATCGATGCGCGACAGCAGCGGGGCGACCGGATTGGCGCCGTCGCGTTCGATCGCGGCTTCGTCGAGGCCGCTGGCCCAGAAATCGCCGAGCAGCTTGGCGATGCCGCCCTGTGCGTTCTGCATGTATTCGTCGAGCAGTGCGACCTGCTGCCGGTGGGCGTTGTCGGCAAGCTGGCCGAGCGCCGACTCGGCACCGCTGCCGGCGACGATCAGGTTGGCCCCGAGCCACTCGGCATTGGCGTGCGCGTGGAAGTCCGTGCACTGCGGGCTGAATGCGGGTTTCTTCGGCGCCTTCCTGCGTTGTGCGTCGGCATTGCCGGGCAACGAGAACACCGCCGCTGTCGCGACCATTCCGAGGGAAAGCGCCAACACTCGCAGGTTCGGCATCGCGGGCATCCGGTGGGGTTGTTGCGAGTGTAGCAACGGGGCGCGCCATGTCCGTGAACAAAAAGAAGGCCCGGCAATGCCGGGCCTTCTGGTTCAAACCGGGTGGTGCGGGCGACTTACCAGATCACCACGCGCTTGTCGTCGGCACGCACCATCGCCTTGCCGGGTTCGCACTGGAACGCCTGCGCGAACACCGGCATGTTCGAAGGCGCGCCGATCGCGCGGAACTTCGCCGGGGCGTGCGAATCGGTGTTCAGGCGCACCTTCAGCTCTTCCGGGTTGAAGTTGCGGCGCCACACCGTGGCCCAGTTGATGAAGAAGCGCTGGTCCTGGGTGTAGCCGTCGATCTCGCCGGGTGCGTTGGCCCCGGCGTCGGCCAGCGCCTTGAGCAGCGCGTCATGGGCGACGGTCAGGCCGCCCAGGTCGGCGATGTTCTCGCCCAGGGTCAGCTGGCCCTTCACGTGCAGGCCGTCGATGGACTCGTAGTCGTCGAACTGCTGCACCAGCTTGGCGGTGCGCGCCTCGAAGCCCTTGCGGTCGGCGTCCTGCCACCAGTTGGCGAAGTTGCCCTTGGCATCGAACTGGCTGCCCTGGTCGTCGTAGCCATGCAGCATCTCGTGGCCGATGACCGCGCCGATGCCGCCGTAGTTGAGCGCCGGGTCCGCCTTCGGATCGAAGAACGGCGGCTGCAGGATCGCGGCCGGGAACACGATCTCGTTCTGCGACGGGTTGTAGTAGGCGTTGACCGTCTGCGGGCTCATGCCCCACTCGGTCCGGTCGACCGGCTTGCCAATCTTGCCGATCGCGAAGTCGCGGTTGAACTTGGCCGCGGCCAGGACATTCTGCGCATAGCCCTCGCGGCTGGTCGCCAGGCCGTCCCAGCTACGCCACTTGTCCGGGTAGCCGATCTTGGGCATGAAGCTGTTCCACTTCTCGACCGCCTTGGCCTTGGTCTCGTCGCCCATCCACTCGAGCTGCTCCAGGCGCGCCTTCAGCGATTCGCGCAGGTTGTCGACCAGCTTCTCCATCGCCGCCTTGGACTCGGCCGGGAAGTACTGCTTGACGTAGATCTGGCCCAGCGCCTCGCCGACGTTGCCCTCGGTGGCATCGAGCACGCGCTTCCAGCGCGGCTTCTGTTCCTTCTGGCCACGCAGTTCCTTGCTGAAGAAGTCGAAGCGCTCGTTGGCGAAAGTGTCAGCCAGGTACGGCGCCATGCCGTCGATGGCCTGGACGCGCAGGTAGGACTGCCACTGCTCGACCGGGACGTCGGCGATCATCCTGTCGAACTCGGCGAAGAACTTCGGCTGCGACAGCGAGAAGCCTTCGGTCGTCACGCCCTGCGAAGCGAAGAACTCCGACCACGGGAAGTTCTTCGCGTTCTTGTCGGCATCGGCGACGGTGACGTAGTGGTACTGGTTGTTCGGGTCGCGCATGTCGACGCGCGAGATCGAAGCCTTGGCCAGGCGGGTCTCGAACGCGAGGACGTCGGCAGCCTGCTTGTCGGCATCTTCCTTGGCGACGCCTGCGTTCTGCAGCTGGCGGCTGACGTGGGCGACGTATGCGTCGCGGATTTTCTTGTACGCGCCGTCCTTGCCGTCTTCCAGGTAGTAGGCCTTTTCCGGGAGCGAGAGGCCGCCCTGGTAGACGAAGCCGATGACGGTCGAGGAATCCTTGTAATCGGCCTCGCCGAAGAAGTGGAACACCTCGCCGCGGCCGGCGGCGAACTCCTCGCGCAGGTGCCGGACCAGGTCCTCCTGCGAGGCGATCGCATCGATGCGGTCGAGGATCGGCTGGATCGGCGCCAGGCCGGCGGCGTTGATCGCCGCTTCATCCATGCCGGTGGCGTAGAAGTCGCCGACCAGCTTGGCCACGCCGGACGCGTTGGCATCGGCGGCCGAAGCTTCGGCAATGTTGCGGCTGGCGGCTTCCGAGCGCTCGTCGAGCATTTCGAAGCTGCCCCAGGTGGTGCGGTCGTCTGGCACCGGGTTGGCGGCAAGCCACTTGCCGTTCACGAACGCATTCAGGTCGACGCAGGCATCGGCGCTGGTGTCGAGGTCGGCGATGGCGAACGCGGAGGTAGGCGGCAGTTCCATCGCCGGCGCGGCGGCCTTGGCGGCATCGGCGTCGGCGGCAGGCGCCGGGGCGTCCTTCTGGCAGCCGGCAAGGGCGGCGGTGACGGCCAGGGACAACAGCAGGATCTTGGGTTTCATGCTCACGTGAAGCTCCGTTGGAAAGGGGCGGCACCGGAGGTGCGGCAGCCCCTGCGCGGGGGCGTCCGCCGACAATAGCGCCGCGCGTACGCGGGCGGCGGGTGTCGAAGGTCACGCCGGGCGAGGCCCGGGCATGAAAAAAGCCCGCATCGCTGCGAGCTTTTCATCAGTTCCGATTTTGGCGCCCGAAGCTGGACTCGAACCAGCGACCCCCTGATTAACAGTCAAGTGCTCTAACCAGCTGAGCTATTCGGGCGGGGCCGCATATTGTGCCGATGGCGCCACGGGCGCGCAACCGCGCCGTTCATGGCGCCGCCATGCAGGCACGCGCCGAGGC
>JALYWW010000081.1 GCA_030852515.1 Pseudomonadota bacterium | reverse complement strand
GGGGGCGCCGGGGCCTTGGCCTCCGGCGACACCGTATCCAGGCCCGGATCGAGCTCCGGCACGTCGGTATTGCTGTCGTTCAACGTCATCTATTCCGTTTTTACCAGGTGTAGCGCAGCACCAGCTGGCCGCCGGTGAAGCCGTCGAGCGCGCCGCCGTCGGCCCAGTTGGCGCCCACGGTCGCCGAGACGCGGCCGCGCTGCAGGCCGACGCCGATCTCGGCCAACGTGCTGTTGCCGGAGGTACTGGCGCGCCCGTCGAAGCTGTCGGCGACAGTGAAGCCGGTGTTGCCATCCATCTCGCGCACGGCGCTCAGGGCGCCGAACGGCGTCCAGGTGATGCCCATGCCGCCGACGAAGCTGCGGTCGACCGCGACACCGACGCGTGCACGCTCGGACACGCCGCCGTAGATCGCCAATCCGGTCTGGGTGCCCTCGACCACGTCGACGTTGTCGATCACCGAACGGGTGTACTGCGCCTGCGGCACGATGTTGAATCCGCCGAACGTCCAGCCGGTGTAGCCGCCTTCGAGGTTGAAGGCGGTGGCATTGCCGCTGGTGCGCTGCTCGCCGCCGATCGACATCAACCGGGCATCGAAGTCCATCCAGCGCATCGACGCGTCCGCGTAGAAGTGCGCGCCGGCCCAGCTGGCGTACAGGCCCGAGGTATTCAGGTCGATCTCGTCGCCACCCTGGGCGCCGGTGAGCTTCTGCGTGCCTTCGGCGTTGCCGCCCATGACGCCGAGGCTGATGCCGTTGCCGAGGCTGAGATTCATGCCGAACTCCGTGCCGCGGTTCTCCTGGGAGAAGCCGAAGTCCCTGTCGCTGCCGAAGCCACTGGCATCCGGTGCGACGTCGCCGTCGTCCGAGAACACGCGGATCCAGGGGCCGAGGCCGACATCACCGTCGGCCAGAACCGGGGCCAGGCCCAGGCGCTGGTTGCGCGTGCCGATCGAGCTGTTGATCAGGCTGTGCGCACCGTTGGCGACCGAGCCGGCGAGCACGCCTGCATCATTGAGGCCGGCAACGCCTACGCTGGCACTGAACAGGCCCGCGCCGTCGCTGCTGACCACGACCGCCAGGTCGAGGAAGTTGCTGGGGTCGACATTGAGCACCTGCCCGCCGGTGAAGGTGTTGGCGGCCACGGTGCCGGAAACAGCGACCACCTGCGCCGAGCCGCCGGCGAGGACGCCGTCCAGGCTGTCGATTGCCAGGTTGACCGCCTGCGTGGTGCCATCCACGACGTCGCCGTCGACATAGAGCAGGTCCGCCGTGCCGTTGAGCAGGCTGATGTCGAGGTTGATCGCGCCGTCGCCGCCGAGATCGCCATTGATCACCAGAAGGTCGTCGGTCGCGCCGTCGACGAAGCTGATGACGCCGCCGTTGTCCAGCGCCATCGCGCCGGCCCCCATGTCGATCAGGCCGTAGCCGCTGGCGCGGATGGTGCCGGCGTTGTGGAATGCGTTGCCCGCGGCGCCGCTCGCGCCCAGGTAGATGGCGCCACCCGCCAGGTGGATGGTTCCGCCGGCATCGTTGTCGATGCTGTCGTCGCCACCGCCGAAGTAGGTGGTGCCATTCCCGACCAGCCAGGTGCCGCCGCTGCCGTTGGCGAAGCTGTCGTCGGCGTCGAAGGTAACGATCGCTCCGTGGATGTCGCCAGTGTTGTGGATTTCGTTGGCGCCGTTGCTGCCGACCAGGGCGATGGAGCCGGCCACTGACGTGTGGGTCTCGATCGTGCCGCTGTTCTCCAGCGTCGCGGTGCCGTACAGCGACTCCAGCTGTACCGCGATCGCCGCGACGTCGTGGGTCGCGGAGATCGTGCCGGAGTTCTGCACCACCACGTCGCCGTAGGCGCGCGCATAAACGCCGACTGCGGTGCCGGACGGGCCGGCCTCGGCGCCGATCGTGCCGCTGTTGCCCACGACCGCACCGTGATAGCCGTTCGCGAGCACGCCAACCGCGAGGCCATAGGTGGCGTTGACGGTAATGTCGCCACTGTTGGTGACGCCGGCTTCGCCGTAGAACGAAGACACGTACGCGCCAAAGGCGTTGCCCACCGCAACCGCCTCGATGCCGCCGCTGCTGGCCAGCGAGGCGTCGTACACGCCATCGAGATAGACGCCATACGCCGAACCGTAACCTTCGGCGGCAATGTCGCCGGAGTTCGTGGCATTCACGTACATGCCGCGGGCCAGGGCGCCGTACGCGGTGCCGTAGGTGGATGTGCTCGCGATGTCGCCGCTGTTGGCAATCGACGCGATGCCTTGCGATGCCCGCGCGAACGCGCCGGCGGAGGTTCCGATGTACGTCGACGCCTCCAGGCTGCCGCTGCTGTGGACGGAAACGTCGCCGCCGGTATTGGTGGCAAAGATGGCCGCCGACAAGCCGGTGTAGCTGTTCGACGCGATGGAACCGCTGCTGTCGACCGAGATGTCGCCGGAGGTGGTGCTGGCGAAGATGGCGAGCGACTGACGGCCGCCATCGCTGCTTACCTCGCCGCTGTTGTCGATTGCGATATCGCCGCCGACAGTCCCGGTATGGATGCCCCACGAATAGCCCGGGAAGGTCCCGGAGTAGCTCGCGGCAATCGAGCCGCTGTTGTCGACGGCCACGTCGCCCAGGCCGGAACTCGCGCGAACGCCGTAGGCAACCCAGGCATCCACGGCCACGTCGCCGGAGTTGACGATGCTCGCCCCCTGCATGCCGCCGACCTCGATGCCGGCGCCGATGTAGGGGGTGTACACCTCGATCGTGCCGCTGTTGTCCACGGATGCCGATCCGTTGGTCGAGGCCGCCACCGCGCCGAATGCGCTGTAGCCGTCGAAGGCAGTGCTGACGGTCCCGATGTCGCCGGAATTGACGACGCTGGCGTCGCCGTTGAACGACAGCGCCACGGCACCGTACGCGGTGCTGGCCGAATATGCATAGACCATGCCGGCGTTGTCGATCCACGCATCGCCGGCCGCCGAGGCCGCGATGCCCGTGGCGACACCGCCGAACTGCGACAACGCGTACGCGTTGACTTCGCCGCTGTTGGTGATGCCGACCGTGCCGCCGACACCCAGCGAACGGGCCTCGATGCCGTTGCTGCCGGAGAAGCTGGCCGCGGTGGCCGACCCGGAGTTCTCTATGCTGATCGCGGCGCCATCGGTGCCGCTCAGCGCCAGGATGGCCGAAGCGTAGCTGCTGGAATAGACGCCGCCGCCATCGACTACCGTGATGTATCCGGCCAGCACGTCGCCGGAATTGGCGATGTCGATCGGTCCGCCTGCCTGCGCATAAATGCCGACCGCGGAGTCGTAGCCGTGCACGGAGATCGAGCCGGAATTGTCCACGCTGGCGCCGCCGGCGCCACCGCCGGCATAGATGCCGAAGGCTTCGCTGACACCGTAGGTGCGCGTGTAGATGCTGCCGTCGTTCGAGACGACGACCGAATCGCTGCCCTGGGCTTCGATGCCCGCCGTCCAGCTGTAGCCGTAGGCGGAGATGTCGCCCTCGGCGCCATTGCTCACTTCCACGCCCACGCCCGAAGCAAAGATGCCGTCGGCCAGGCCGTCGGGCGAAACCGCGACGATGGCGCCATCGTTGTGGATGGAAACGTCGCCGGTAGTCGAATAGCCGTAGACGCCGATCGCGTCGAGCAGCAGGCTGCCCGCCAGGATCGACCCGCTGTTGTCGACATGCACGTCGCCGTCGACGCTGGTGGCATTGATGCCGCGCGCGTCGCCATAGGCGATGGCGGTGATCGAGCCGGAATTGTCGACCGTCACCAGGTCTTCGCCGAAGGCGTCGATTCCGGTCGCCGCGGCGTAGCCGGTGGCATTGATCTCGCCGCCGTTCGAAATCGTGGCTTCCACGGCCGACCCGAGGATGCCGAATGCGGCGTTGCTGGCGATGACGTCGATTGCGCCATCACTGGTGACATCGATGCTGGCATAAGCGGAGTTGGCGTAGATTCCCGCGGCCACGCCGGCATATGCGTAAGCGTAGATGACACCGCTGTTGTCGATCGAGACGCTACCCTGGTCCGGCCGCGCGAAGATGCCGACAGACTGCGAATAGCCGTTGGTCGAGATCGATCCGGCATTGTCGACCGCCACGTCGCCCAGGCTGGAGGCCACGAAAATGCCCGTCGCATAGCCCAGCCCGGAATACACCCCGATCACACCGTCCGCCGAGTTGGAGACAGCCGCGTCCCCTTCTCCGGCGGTTGCGAATACGCCATAGCCGTACTTCGCGTTCACGTCGATGGAGCCGTTGTTCGCGACGCTTGTCCCGGCCATGCTGCTGGCCTGGATTCCCATGCCGCTGTTCAGCGCTGCCTGGACGACGATGGAGCCGTCGTTGCCCGCGGTAACGACGCCATTCTGCGATGCTGCCACGAGGCCATAGGCGCCGTAGGTCCCCAACGCGGCCGATTCCACCGCGATGTCGCCGGAATTGGTGGCGCTCGCGCTGCCGTTGAATGCCAATGCCATGGCGCCGTAAGCCATGCCGCCAGAGTAGGTCTCGATTCCGCCGGAATTGTCGACGCTGGCATCGCCATCGGCAGAAGCCACCAGGCCCACGGCACCGGAACCGTAGTACTTCGCGTACTGGCCGGCGTAGATCGTTCCACTGTTGCTGGCGCTGGCGCTGCCGCCCGGGCTCGTTGCAAGCGCTTCGACGCCAGCGGCGCCATAGTAGCCTTGGGCCACGATGTCGCCGTTGTTCTCGCCCACGGCCACGCCATCGAGGGCGCTGGTCGACACATGGATGCCTGTGCCCGAGATGGCGTAGTTGAGACTGCCGGCGGTGATCGATCCGCTGTTGTCCGCATGCGCGTCGCCGCCGGACTGCACGTAGATGCCGCTGGAATAAAAGCCGTTTGCGGTGATGTCGCCCGAGTTGGACACGCTGGCGCTGCCGCCATCGCCCGCAGTGGCATAGATGCCGAACGCATAACCTCCGGCGAACGCGATGGCATCGATCGCGCCATCATTGACCACGGTGGTCAGGTCGTCGCCCTGGGCTTCGATGCCGGCGGCCCAGGTGGCGCCGGCGGCGTAGATGCTGCCGGTCTCGCTGTTGGCAACGTCGACGTTGCCGCCGGAGGCGAAGATGCCGTCCGCAAGCGCGCCGGACGAGTAGGCCTCGATGCTGCCCCCGTTGTCGATCGTGACATCGCCGCCGTCGGAGTAGGCGTAGACGCCGATGACGTCGCCCGATCCGTAGACACTGATGTCGGCCAGGTTGGAGACGCCGATGCTGCCGGCCCAGTCGGCGAGGATGCCGAACTCGCCGGGGCCCGGCATCACGGTGCTGGGCGATTCGTCGCCGACCACCAGGGTCAGGTCCTCGACGGCGAAGCTGATGGTGTCGGTGAAATCGCCGTTGCAGTGCACGACGTTGTCGACCGGGGCGGTGCAGTCGCCGGCGAAGGCAACCCCGCTACCCGCGAGGGCAATGGCAGCTGCCGAAACGGCAAGTGCGGCGCGAACTGCACGCGTGACCGGAGCAATTTTCGGGGCCCGCGAGCGCTTTGCGCCGTTGGTCCCGATCCCCGTTGCCACGGTCCCGACCACCTGCCTGCTTCCGTTCATGTCTTCCCCGATTTTTTGACAGATCCGCCGCGCGACCATGCCAGCCAGCCGCCGGTCGGCGCTCCCTCGTGAACCCCTGACTTATCCACCGATGGCCAAGGGGTGTCAACCCGATGCCGCTGCCGGCACACGGCCGACGATGCGGTGTATCCGTTTACAACGCTATGGTTCGCGCAGGAAACGCGCCATCGAAACACCAGGCGTCGCCGGGGCGTATTCAGCGGCCACGTCGACGAATCCGCGCATGACCGCGATCTCGCGCGGGCTGCGATTGAGTCCATCGCGCAGGTTGGGGTCGCAGCCGGCGCGCAGCAGCCGCTGGGTGATGCGCAACAGGCCATGCAGGGCGGCCAGGTGCAGCGGGCCGAAGCCGCGCGGATCCTGCACGTCGAGCGCGACTTCCTCGTCGAGCAGGCGCTCGAGCGCGGTCAGCAGCACTTCTTCGTCGCAGGCGGTGCCCGGCTCGGCGCGCGCGCCGAGCAACAGCAGCAGCGGGGTGACATTGCCGGCCGCGGCCATGTCCGGCTCCGCGCCGGCCAGCAACAGCGTGTCGAGCAGGGCAAGCACGCGCGGCTTCTCGCGCGCGGTGAAGGCGAACAGCACTGCGCAATGCAAGGGTGTCAGCCCCTGCGCGTCGCCCGCGTGGACGTTGGCGCCAGCCTGCAGCAGGCGCGCGCACAGGTCCGGCAGGCCCAGCGCAGCGGCCAGCATCAGCACCGTGACTTCGCCCGGCAGGCGTTGTTCCAGGCCGGCATGGGCCGCGAGCAGGCGGTCGACGATCTCGCCGTGGCGCATGCTCACGGCCGCCGACAGCGGGGTGGCACCGGTGCGCGCGGCGGCCTGCGGATCGGCGCCGCGTTCCAGCAGGAGTTCGACGCAGGGCCGGTGGCCGCCGCCGGACGCGCGCAGCAACGCAGTACAGCCCTGGTTGTCCACGGCGTCGATCGGGAAGCCGAGATCGAGCAGGCGGCGGACCGCATCGGCATCGCCGACGATCGCCGCGGCGGGCAGGTCGCCGGGGCGCAGTGCGCGCCGCGGCAGCGGCCAGCCCTTCCAGTCCAGCCAGTCGACCAGGTCGCGACGGCCACTGGACAAGGCCACGCCCAGCGGGGTCTGCCCGTCGGCGGCGCGCAGTTCCGGCGAGGCGCCGTGCAGGACCAGCAGCTTCAGTGGCTGCTCGCGGCCCAGCGCCGCGGCCAGGTGCAGCGCGGTCATGCCGCGGCTGTCGCGGGTGGCCGGGTCGACGCCATGCGTGAGCAGCCGCTCGACCAGGCGCGGCCAGCCCAGGCGTACGGCCAGCGAGAGCGGCGGATCGCCGCTCGCCGAAGCCGTGAACGGGTCGGCGCCGCGCTCGAGCAGTTCCAGCGCGAACCGTTCCAGCGCTCCGCCGGCCTGGTCCTCGGCGACGCAGGCCTCGAGGAAGCGGGCCAGGCCGCCCGCGCCCGCGGGCGCATGCCCGCGGTGCAGCAGTCCCTGCAATTCCGCGACGCCGTCGGCGCCGCGCGCCAGCAACCCGAACACCCGGTTGTCCCCCATTCCCGCGCGGACTTCGGGGTCGATCTCCACTTCGACTTCTACAAGGGCTTCGTCCGCCGCATCGGGATCGACGGCGTCCACGGCAACCGCCGCAGGCAGGGGATAGTCCGGATCCAGCGCGGTGACCAGCGACCAGCGCCCGGCTGCCACCGCATGATCGAGCGCGCCCTGGCCTTCGTTGTCGACGGCGGCGGTGTCGGCACCGGCTTCGGCCAGCGCCTCGACCGCGGCAAGCCGGCCACCTGCGACCGCGGCGATCAGCGGCGTGCGCCCCTCGCCATCGCGCGCGTCCAGTTCGGCATGCGCGGCCAGCAGCGCCTGGATGATTTCGACATGGCCGGCGAACGCAGCTTCGTGCAGCGCGCTGCGACCCGCCGCATCGCGGGCGTCCACCCGCGCCTTGTGCTTGAGCAGCAGTTGCACGCCGGCGGCATCGTCCTCCTCGACGCTGGCCGCGGCGATGAGCGCGGGCGTGCCCTCGTCCGACTGCGCCTTCGCGCCGCGCTCGAGCATGAAGCGCGCCAGCCGCCAGTTGCCGCTGGCGCAGGCGATGCCCAGCGGCGTCAGGCCGTCGTCGTTGCGTTCCTCGAGTTCGGCGGCGGCATCACGCAGCAAGGCGGCGACGCCGGGATCGGAACTGCGCGCGGCATGGTGCAGGGGCGTATTGCCCTCGCTGTCGCGGGCGCGCGGATCGGCACCGTTGGCCAGCAGGGTCATCACCGCTTCCGGGCGCCCATGCCAGCTGTCGCGGGTCGCGGCCAGCAGCGGCGTCATCCCGGCGTGTTCGGCATTGAGATCGATGCCGCGGCCGATCAGCGCGCGCAACAGGCGCAGGTCCGGCAGCACCGCGGCGAGGACCGGCAGGGAACGCTGGTCGCGTTCCTCGCCTGGCGGCGGCGCATGCGGATCGGCGCCGGCCTCCAGCAGGGCCAGTGCGCGGTCGACCCGGCCGCTGCGCGCGGCCGCATACAGCGCCGCCTCGGGCGACTGTCCGGGCGCAAGCAAGGGCGCGCCCGCGGCTGTCGTGTCGTCGGCGTCGGCCTCGTCGAAGGCATCCTCGAGCCAGCGCTCCGGCAGCGCTTCGGGCGCGCGTACGCCCTGCAGCAAGGCGTGCAGCAGCGGCGCGACCGCGATCGACCCAAGCGCCAGGATCCAGCGCCCGCGCGAATCCAGCAGGCCCGGCCATGCGAGCAGGAGCGGCAGCGCAGCCAGCGCGATCACCATCGCCGCCGCCGCCAGCCCGCGCCACGCACCGGATTCGAAGCGCGCCAGTGCCTGCCAGTGCGACTCCACGCCGCCGCCATCACGCTCCACGCCGTGCCATAGCGGCCAGAGCCGCCAGGCAGCGAGCAGGGCAAGCCCGAACGCCAGGCTGGTGGCCAGGGTCGCGCCCAGGGAACCGCTGGCGAGCAGGACCGAAAACGGCCAGGCCAGCAACGCGGCGAAAAGCGCGACCGTAGCGGCCCACAGCACTGCCAGCGAGACCGCATCGCGCCTGACCGTGGCGCCCGCGGCGCCGCGCCGCCAGCCGGACACGGCCAGGGCGAAAGCGGGTTGGGCGAGGGTCGCACCGAATGCGGCGGCAGCGCCGCCGAGGCCGGCGAGCGCAGCCAGCAACGCCCCGGCGCCCAGCGCGGCGCCTGCCACCACCGGGAAGGGTCGCCGCGCCGCCTTCGGTGTCGGCCGGGGTGTCGCCTCAGGCATCGGTGCCCCAGTCTTCGGTCATCGGATCGATTTCCGTCGCCGGCGGGAACTGCAGGTGGAATCCACGCACGGCCAGGTTCTCGCGCACCACGGCGGCGTCTTCACGCCCCAGTTTGCGTTCCGGCGTCAGCGCGACATCGAGTACGAACTCGAGCTTGCCCAGTTGGGTCCGCAGCGGCTCGGGCAAGCGCATGAAGTCGTCGCGCGCCGCCAGGTAGACGTAGGTATCGGCCTTTTTCAGGCTCTTGTAGACATAGGCGTGCATCGCCACGGATTGTGCCTGCTTCAGTGATATCCGTCACCGGCTTCCACCTTGCCGCGGAACACGCGATACGACCAAACCGTGTAGCCGAGGATCGCCGGCAGCAGGAACAGCAGGCCGACACCCAGGAACAGTTGCGAAGACTGCGACGACGCGGCCGCATGGATGCCCAGGTCCGGCGGCACGATGTTCGGCCAGATGCCGAGCACCAGGCCGATGAAGCCGAGCACGAAGAAGCTCAGGGTGAGGATGAACGGGCGCGCATCGCGGCCTTCGTCCATGGCCGTGCGCCATAGCGCCACGGCATTGGCCAGGGCCAGCAACGGCACCGGCGCCAGCCACCAGAAGTTGCCGTCGTCGAACCAGCGCCCCATCACCCGCGACGCCAGGAATGGCAGCCAGGCGCTGACCAGGCCCATGAAGGCGACGACCACCAGCACCAGCGGCCGGGTCAACCCGCGCGCCATCTGCTGCAGCGGCCCGGTCGTCTTGAGTACCAGCCAGCCCGCGCCGAGCAGGGCGTAGCCGAACATCACCGCGATCCCGGTGAGCATCGAGAATGGACTGAACCAGCTGAAACTCCCGCCCGGGCCGGCGCCATCGGCGAGCGGGATGCCTTGCACGATCGCACCCAGGATCACGCCCTGCGCGAACGCCGCCACCATCGAACCGAGCGAGAACGCAGCGCCCCAGAAC
>JALYWW010000025.1 GCA_030852515.1 Pseudomonadota bacterium | reverse complement strand
GGGCGGATGAGGGCTGTCACGTCCTCGGCAGCGTCACCCCCGTCTGCCCCTGGTACTTGCCGCCGCGATCGCGGTAGGACGTCTCGCAGACCTCGTCGGACTGGAAGAACAGCATCTGCGCGACGCCCTCGCCGGCATAGATCTTGGCCGGCAGCGGCGTGGTGTTGCTGAACTCCAGGGTCACGTGGCCCTCCCACTCGGGCTCCAGCGGCGTGACGTTGACGATGATCCCGCAGCGCGCATAGGTGCTCTTGCCCAGGCACACCACCAGGGTGTCGCGCGGGATGCGGAAGAACTCGACGGTGCGCGCCAGCGCGAACGAATTGGGCGGGATGATGCAGACGTCGGATTCGACGTCGACGAAGCTCTTCGGGTCGAAGGCTTTCGGATCGACGATGGTCGAATTGATGTTGGTGAAGACCTTGAACTCGCGCGAGCAGCGCACGTCGTAGCCGTAGCTGGAGGTGCCGTAGCTGACGATGCGGTTGCCGTCGCCGCCGACCTTGCACTGGCCGGCCTCGAACGGTTCGATCATGCCCTTGCCGGCCATTTCGCGGATCCAGCGGTCGCTCTTGATGCTCATTCGTGTGTCCCAGGCCCGAAAAGAGGGTGATTGTAAGCGGCGCTCAGACCATCGAGGCCGCGATCGGCATCGCCGCCCGCGGCCGCGCCGCCAGGTGCATGGCCAGCGAACGTGCAGCCGCCCGGTACGCCCGCGCGGCCGCCGAGCCGGGAGCCGACGCCACCACCGGTACGCCAGCGTCGCCCTGTTCGCGGATCGACAGTTCCAGCGGCAGGCTGCCCAGCAACGGCAAGCCGTACTGCGCCGACATGCGCGCAGCGCCGCCCTCGCCGAACACGTGCTCGACGTGGCCGCAGTTGCCGCAGGTGTGCACTGCCATGTTCTCCACCAGGCCCAGCACCGGCACCTGCACCTTCTCGAACATC
Organism: Pseudomonadota bacterium; assembly: GCA_030852515.1. Taxonomy (GTDB): domain Bacteria; phylum Pseudomonadota; class Gammaproteobacteria; order Xanthomonadales; family Xanthomonadaceae; genus Cognatiluteimonas. The sequence goes on along the minus strand of JALYWW010000025.1, from coordinate 27,939 downwards.
TTCAGCGCCTTGCGCGCATCCAGCGTGGCCACGTCCTGCGGCGTGGTCACGATCACCGCGCCGGCGACAGGGATCTTCTGCGCCAGGGTCAGCTGGATGTCGCCGGTGCCGGGCGGCAGGTCGACGATGAGGTAGTCCAGGCCCGCTTCGCCGCCCCACAGGGTCTGCTCCAGCAACTGGGTCAGCGCCGAAGTGGCCATCGGCCCGCGCCAGATCATCGGCGTGTCCTGCTCCACCAGCAGCCCGATCGACATCGCCTCGATGCCGTGCGCGCGCATCGGCACGATCGACTTGCCGTCGGGACTGTCGGGACGCCCGGACAGGCCGAGCATGGTCGGGATGCTCGGGCCGTAGACGTCCGCGTCGAGCACGCCGACGCGGGCGCCATCGGCCGCCAGCGCCAGCGCAAGATTGACCGCGGTGGTGGACTTGCCGACCCCGCCCTTGCCCGAACCGATCGCGATGATGTTGCGCACCCGCGGCGACAGCGCGACGTTGGGTTGGGTCGCGTGCGCGGCGATCCGCTGGGATATTTCGAACGATGCGAGCGGCGTCGGTGCGAGCAGGTTGGCCACCGTATCGCGCAGCGCGGCCACGCCGTCGTCTGCAAGCGGGTAACCCAGGTTCAGCGACACCGCGGCGCCGCCGGCGGCGGTCGCGATCCGCGCCCTGGCACCGCTGGCAGCCAGTGGCAGGCCGGTGAGCGGGTCGGGCAGCGCGACGATGCGCTCGGGGGATGGATCCTTGGCTGTCTCGTTCATTGTCCGTCCATTGTACCGGGGCGCCCGCTTCCATACGCTGGCGGATGCGGTATAAACGACCATCCAGCACCCTGCGGAGGGACACCATGCGTACCAAGTTCATTGCCCTGCTCCTGCTCGCCCTGCCGCTCGCGGCCTTTGCCCAGAGCAACTCGCCCGAAGGACGCTGGAAGACCATCGACGACGAGACCGGCAAGGTGAAATCGATCGTGGAGATCACCAAGGCCTCCAACGGCACCCTGCAAGGCAAGGTCGTCGAGCTGCTCTCGTCCGACCGTGGCCCCGATGCCACCTGCGACAAGTGCAAGGGCGCGAACAAGGACAAGCCGATCAAGGGCATGACCATCCTCTGGGGCCTGCAAGCCGACGACGGCGAGTGGACCGGTGGCACCGTGCTCGACCCGGCCAAGGGCAAGACCTACAAGGCCAAGCTCGAACTGCTCGAGGGCGGCAGCAAGCTCGGCATGTCCGGCTGCATCGCCTTCATCTGCCGCCAGCAGGTCTGGGTCCGCGAATAGCCCGGCGTGGGAGCGGCGGAAGCCGCGGTGGCACATGCGATAATTCACGCATGCCCCGCACCTCCCTCGTCACCAACGCGCTCCCCTACGCCAACGGCCCGTTGCACCTGGGCCACCTGGTCGGCTACGTCCAGGCCGACATCTGGGTGCGCGCCCGGCGCATGGCCGGCGAAACCGTGCACTACGTCTGCGCCGACGACACCCACGGCACCCCGATCATGCTCGCCGCCGAGAAGGCCGGGACCACGCCGGAAGCCTTCATCGCCGGCATCCAGGCCTCGCACGAGCGCGACTTCGCCGACTTCGGCGTGGCCTTCGACCACTACGACTCGACCAATTCGGCCGGCAACCGCGTCCTGACCGAAGCGATCTACGCCAAACTCGACGGCAGCGGCCACATCGCGCGCCGTTCGGTCGCCCAGCTCTACGACCCGGTCAAGGGCATGTTCCTGCCCGACCGCTACGTCAAGGGCATCTGCCCGAACTGCGGCACGCCGGACCAGTACGGCGACAACTGCGAGCACTGCGGCGCGACCTATTCGCCGACCGAGCTCAAGGCGCCGTACTCGGTGGTCAGCGGGGCCACGCCCGAACTGCGCGAGTCCGAGCATTTCTTCTTCGAACTGGGGCATTTCGAAGGGTTCCTGCGCGAGTGGCTGGCTGGCGACGTCGCCGTGCCGGGGGTCAAGGCCAAGCTGCAGGAATGGCTGGACGGCGAAGGCGGGCTACGCGCCTGGGACATCTCCCGCGACGCGCCCTACTTCGGCTTCGAGATTCCCGGGCATCCGGGCAAGTACCTGTACGTCTGGATCGACGCCCCGATCGGCTATCTGGCCAGTTTCAAGGCCCTGTGCGACCTCCGCGGCATCAACTTCCACGACTACACCGCGCCCGCCAGCGACGCCGAGCTGCACCACTTCATCGGCAAGGACATCGTCAACTTCCACGGCCTGTTCTGGCCGGCGATGCTGCACGGCGCCGGCATGCGCGCGCCCACCCGCCTGCACGTCAACGGCTACCTCACCGTCGACGGCGCCAAGATGTCCAAGTCGCGCGGCACCTTCGTGATGGCGCGCACCTACCTGGACTGTGGCCTGCCGCCCGAGGCGCTGCGCTATTACTTCGCCGCGAAGTCCTCCGGCGGCGTCGACGACCTCGACCTCAACCTGGCCGACTTCGTCGCCCGGGTGAACTCCGACGTGGTCGGCAAGTTCGTCAACCTCGCCAGCCGTTGCGCGGGCTTCATCGGCAAGCGCTTCGACGGCCGCCTGGCGCCGGCGCTGCCCGAACCGGACATGTATGCGCGCTTCGTTGCCGCGCTGGCACCGATCCGCGAGGCCTACGAGCGCAACGAAGCCGCCAGCGTTCTGCGCCAGGCGATGGGGCTGGCCGACGAAGCCAACCGCTATATCGACGAACGCAAGCCCTGGGTGATCGCGAAGCAAGACGGTGCCGATGCCGAACTGCAGGCGGTCTGCAGCCAGGGCCTGAACCTGTTCCGGGTGCTCGCGCTGGCGCTGGCACCCGTGCTGCCGGTGATGGCGCGCCAGGTGTCGGAGTTCATGGCTGCGCCGCTGCAATACTGGAACGACGCCGACGCGCCGTTGCTCGACCACGCCATCAACACCTACCAGCCGTTGTTCACCCGCATCGACCCGAAGCAGATCGAAGCCATGACCGAAGCAAGCAAGGACACGATGGGACAGCCGGTCGCGGCTGCCGCCGCTCCCACGATCTCGATCGACGATTTCGCCAGGCTCGACCTGCGCATCGGCAAGGTGCTCGCGTGCGGGTTCGTCGAAGGCTCGGACAAGCTGTTGCGCTTCGAACTCGATGCCGGCGACCTGGGCAAGCGCCAGATCTTCTCCGGCATCCGCGCCAGTTACGGCGAACCGGAAACGCTGGTCGGCCGCAACGTCGTTTTCATCGCCAACCTGGCTCCGCGCAAGATGCGCTTCGGCGTGAGCGAGGGGATGATCCTGTCCGCCGGTTTCGACGGCGGCGCGTTGAGCCTGCTCGATGCCGATGCCGGCGCGCAACCTGGCATGCCGGTGAAGTGACCGCACCGCGGTGATCGCGCTCGTCGAACGCCTGGACCGCATCCTGCCGCAGACGCAGTGCGGCCAGTGCGGCCATGACGGTTGCAGGCCGTATGCCGAAGCGATGGCGCGCGGCGATGCCGGCGTCGACCGCTGTCCGCCCGGTGGCGACGCCGGCGCCCGCGCATTGGCGCGCGTACTCGGCGTTCCCGCCCTGCCCTACGACCGCAGCCGCGGCGAACACAAGCCGCCGCTGCTCGCGCTGGTGGTCGAAGCCGATTGCATCGGCTGCACCAAGTGCATCCAGGCCTGTCCCGTCGACGCCATCATCGGTGCGGCCAAGCACATGCACACCGTGATCGAGCCACTGTGCACCGGCTGCGAGCTGTGCGTGCCCGCATGCCCGGTGGACTGCATCGTCATGGTGGAGCCGGCAGCGCCCTAGGGCGTTTCGCAGGCGCTGCAGATGCGCTCGACCTCGTAGCCGCGCGCGCGCAGCTTTCCGGCCAGGCCATCGTCGCCGAGCAGGTGCAGCGCGCCGACCACGACCAGGGTGTCGTCGCCGCCGAGCCCCTGCAGGCGGGCTTCGACCTCCGGCAGCCAGGCATCGTTGCGATCGACGTTGATGCGCTGGTAAAGCTTCGGGTACTTGCGCCGCATGTCGCTCGCCATGCGGTCCCACAGGGCAGCCGCGTCGCCGGCGCGCCACAGCGCATGCAGGGTTGCGATCTCGTCGTTGCCCGGCTGTGCGGTAGCCAGGGCTTCGTCGAGCATCTGTACCTGCTCCACCGCATCCATCCCGTCGAGGAAGGCGATCTGTTCCTCACCGGTTTCGAAGCCGCCGGCCGGCTTGCCGGCGGCAGCCGCGGCCTCAGCGAAGTGGCGGTCGATGCCCAGTGCCGGATCGAGCCCCGCGTCGCCCATGCCCAGCAGCGCGACGTTGAGGCCGACGAACCAGGCGTCGAACATCTGCAGCATTCCTGGCGCAAGGCCCTGCGCCTGCAGTCGCGCGTCGTTGGCCTGGATCCAGGCGTGCAAGCGGGCCTCGGTCGCCGGCGGCAGCTCGCTGTCGAGCGTGGTGCCGTCGGTGCGCAAGGCGGCCTGGCCCATCTTCAGCGCAACCGCAATCGAGCCCATCTCCGCAGGCGGCATCTCGAACAGCAGCGACTCGGCATCCTCGAAGGCCGCATCGACGTCGGGCGACAGCGGATAGTCGCTGGCCTTGAGCAGATGGAACGAACCCAGCAGGTACACGCTGCGTTCGCCATTGCTGGCCTTCCACAACAGCGGAACGGGAGGCTCGGCGGCAGTCGAAACGCCGGGCAACGCGACCAGTGCGGCCAGCAGGAGCGCTCGAATGCGCATGCTCAACCGTGCGGCTTGCGGTAGGCCTTCTCGCCCGCCTCGATCGCCAGGTCGAGCCGGTTCTCCTGCGGCGGCAGCGGGCAGGTCGCGAAATCGGTGAAGGCGCACGGCGGGCTGTAGGCCTGGTTGAAGTCCAGGGTCACCCGGCCGCGGGCATCGGGCATCGGCGTGTACAGGAAACGCCCGGCCGGATAACTGCCATGGCCATTGGTGCGGTCGGCGAACACCAGGAACAGCTCGTCGCCGCCCTCGTCCAGGGCCTCGATCCGGAACGTCCTGCCGTCGCGGCTGAACTCGATCACGCCCGGATTCGCGACCTCGTCGACGCTGCCGATGATGTTGGCGATGCCGAGCGTCTTGCCCGGCGGATGGGCGATGAACCTGCCCTCGATCTTCCAGTCCGCATCGGCAGGCCAGTAGTCGAGACCGGCGAAATCCACCCGCGCGGGCGCATCGGCATGCTTGACCCGCAACGCCATGCGCCCGGCCCGTTCGATCACCGTGGCCGTGCCCTTGCCGCCGTCGAAACCGATCACGCTCGGGCCGGTCTGGGCGCCGTCGGTGCGCAACGTTGCTTCGTCCAGGAACGGCTGCCCGTCCAGGGTCAGCGCAGCGGATTCGTCCGGCACGAAGCGCACGACGCCGCCCTTGCGCAGCTCGATCATGCCGATGTGCGCCGGCCCCTTGGCCAGGCGGATGCCGTTGTCGACATCACTGCCCAGGTAGTGGGCGCCCGGCTCGATCCAGTGCAGGCCGATCAGGCTGGTCCAGCCGTCCGGCGCCAGCAGGCGCTCGCGGCGGCGATCGCGCCAGGCCTGCTCGGCCTTGGCGAAGACGGCGGCAGCCGCCACCTGCGCGGCGTCTGGCTGGTCGGCGTCGTCTTCGCGGTGGCAGGCCGCAATGGCGACAACGACGGCGGCAAGCGCCAGCATGATGTGGAGTTTCGGCATTCTCAACGTCCTCGCAGGAACCAGCGGTCCATCTCGGCCAGGTCGAACCGGGCCCAGGTGGGGCGACCATGATTGCATTGTCCGGAGCGCTCGGTGGCTTCCATCTCGCGCAGCAGCGCGTTCATCTCGGGAATCGTGAGCCGGCGGTTCGCGCGCACCGCGCCATGGCAGGCCATGGTGGAAAGCAGTTCGTCGCGCTGGTCGGCCACGCGCCGGCTCTCGCCATGTTCGCGCAGGTCGGCAAGCACGTCGCGCAGCAGCGCGACCGTATCGCCGTCGGCAAGCAGGGCCGGCACCGCGCGCAGCAGCAATGCCTGCGGGCCCGCGCGCGACACTTCGAAACCGAGCGCGGCTAGGGTTGGCGACTCGCGCTCGGCGGTATCGGCCTCGCGTTCGGACACCGCCACCTGCGCCGGCACGAGCAAGGGCTGGCTGCGCATGCCGGTGCTGTCATGGGCGGCCTTCAGCTTCTCGTAACCGATGCGCTCGTGCGCGGCATGCATGTCCACCACCACCATGCCGCCGGCGCTCTCGGCCAGGATGTAGATGCCGTGCAGCTGGGCGACGGCATTGCCCAGCGGCGGCAACGTCGCATCGTCGCTGGCGGGCAACGATTGCGCGGCGTAGAGCATGGCGTAGCCGGCACGGGTTTCGTCGACCTGCAGGGGAAGGTGTGATTGGGGCATGGCGAACGGCATGGCCATCGCGGCTTCCGTCGCTCCCACATCCGCCGCTCGCGCGGGATGCGGCGACGCAACGGTGCCGGCGCGCGTGTCCGCCAGCGCTTCCTGCAGGCTGCGGTAGACGAAGTCGTGGACCAGGCGCGATTCGCGGAAGCGCACCTCGTGCTTGGCCGGGTGCACGTTGACGTCGACGCCGCGCGGATCCAGTTCAAGGAACAGGACGTATGCCGGATGGCGGCCGTGGAACAGGACGTCGTTGTAAGCCTGGCGCACGGCGTGGGCGACGCTGCGGTCGCGCACGCTACGGCCATTGACGTAGAGGTACTGCTGGTCGGTGCTGGCCCGGTTGTACACCGGGCGCGCGATCCAGCCATGCAGGCGCAGGCCGGCGCCGGCGTGGTCGATGCGCAGCGCATTGCCGGCGAAGCCGTCGCCGAGGGTTTCCAGCAGGCGTTCGGGCGAGGATTCCGGCGTGGCGTCGGCATCGAGCAGGTCCAGCGCGCGATACCGGCGCGATGGCTTGCCGTTGTGCGAAACGCGCAACTCCACGTCCGGCCGCGCCAGCGCGAGCGAGCGCAGCCATTCCTCGATGTGCGACAGCTCGGTGCGCTCCGCACGCAGGAAGCGGCGCCGCGCCGGCACGTTGTAGAACAGGTCGCGGACTTCCACGGTGGTGCCGCGCGGATGCGCCCGCGGTGCGACATCGCCGACGCGCCCGCCATCCACCTGCAACGCGGCGCCATGCTCCGCACCATCGCGGCGCGAAGCCAGGACGAAGCGGCTCACCGACGCGATCGAAGGCAACGCCTCGCCGCGGAAGCCCAGGGTCGCCACGGATTCCAGGTCGTCGAGCGAGGCGATCTTGCTGGTGGCATGCCGCGCCACCGCCAGCGCCAGATCGCCGGGATCGATGCCGTTGCCATCGTCGCGGATCCGGATCAGGCGGACGCCGCCTTCCTCGAGATCGATATCGATCCGGCGCGCACCCGCGTCCAGCGCGTTCTCGACCAGTTCCTTGACCACGGACGCCGGCCGCTCGACCACCTCACCGGCTGCGATCTGGTTGATGAGGACGTCGGGAAGCGGTCGAATGGCCACGCCCTGATGATACGGGACCGACCCGGCCCCGCTCCATCGGATGGACTACGGGCTGCCGCCCTGTCGACCACTACGCGCGGCTTCGGCGCGCAGCGCGTACAGCGTTCCCGGCGGCGACTGGCGCGAGAAATAACGGTCGACGCCGTCCAGGATCGCCGCGGCCAGGCGGCGCTGGAAGGCCGGGTCGCGCAGCTTCTTTTCCTCGGCCGGATTGGAGATGAATCCGGTTTCCACAAGCATCGCCGGCATCTTGTCGGAGGTGCGCAGCACCGCCAGGTTGGCGCGTTCGATGTGGTTCTTGTGCATGTTGCCGACGGTGGCGAGCTTGCCCAGGATGTGCGACGCCGCGTCCTCGGAGGCCTTGAGGTTGCCGCTCTGGGTGAGGTCCAGCAGGACGCTGGTCAGCACCGCGTCGCCGGTCCCGGCGGGGACTGCGCCACCGATGATGTCGGAGGCGTTTTCCTTGTCCGCCAACCAGCGCGCGCGCTGCGAGGACGCGCCGCGCGTGGACAGCACGAACACGCCCGCGCCCTTCGCGGACGGGCTGGTCCAGGCATCGGCATGGATCGACAGGAAGATGTCGGCCTTGGCCGCGCTGGCCTTGCGCGCACGCTGGTTGAGCGGGATGAACTGGTCCGAATCCCGGGTCAGGTAGGCCTTCATGCCCGGCGTGGCATCGACCTGCCGCGCCAGTTCCCTGGCGATGGCCAGGGCGATGTCCTTCTCGCGGGTGCCGCTCGGGCCGCGCGAACCCGGGTCCTGGCCACCGTGGCCGGCGTCGATGGCAATGACCAGCGGGCGGATGACCTGCTGCGGTACGGCCGGCGGCGCCGGGGCGGGCGGCGGCGGAACGACGGCGGCAGCCGTTGCCGGCGCGGGCGTCGGGGCAGGCCGGGTCGCGGACCCCTGGGTCAGGATCGCCAGCGGGTCGCGCCTGCTGTCATCGGAAATGCTCTGATCGGAAACTCCGTCGCCGGCAGCGAGGTCGCCCGGCCACTCCAGCACCAGGCGCGGGCCATTCGTGCCCGGCTCGAAGCGCGGGCGCAGCGCGGCGACCTTTTCCGACAGGTCGAACACGATCCGGGTCGTGCCCGGCACCGGATGGCCGCTGCGGACATCCCGCACCAGGCCGCTGCCTTCCGGCAGGGACAGGCCCTTGGTCAGGCTGACCCCGGGCAGGTCGACCACCAGCCGCTCGGGGCTGGACAGGGTGATCAGGCGGTACTCGACCTCGCGGTCGAGCTGGAGCTCGGCGCGGGTGCCGGTGGCACCGGCGTCCAGGCTTACGGCGCGTAATTCGTCGGCACGGGCCAGGTTCCAGCACACCCCGGCCAGCAAGGCCAGGGCGAGCAGCAACTGCTGGATGGAGGCCCCCTTCGCGCGCATGGCCGGATTCAACCACCAGCCGAGGGAATTTGCAACACTTTTCCCTTATTTATCCGCGAGCTGCCGCACTTTCCTCCGGGCTGGAGTCAGGTAGGCACTGCAACTGGCCATTTTTGGCCAGCCTGGCCAGCCAGTCGCGGCCTGACGGCGTGCCGGCGACCAGCCCTGCCTCGCGCCCGGCTCCCGCGCTGCCCGGCGGGATCGACAGCGAAACCTCCAGGTCGGGGGCCGGCAGCGAGCGGACCCCGCGCTCGGGCCATTCCACCAGCCACAGGCTGGCATCGGCGTCATCCAGCGCCAGGAATTCCAGTTCGCCTGCATCGCCGATCCGGTACAGGTCCAGGTGCAGGCCCATTCCGCCCGCGGGCAGTGCGTAGTTCTCGACCAGGGTGTAGGTCGGGCTGCGGATCGCACCGGTGACGCCCAGCGCGCGCAACCAGGCACGCGCAAGGGTCGACTTGCCGGCGCCCAGGTCGCCGCGCAGGAACACCACGGCGGGCGTCGGCTGGCTCGCGGCGAGCAGCGCGGCGAGCGCTTCGGTGGCTTCGGTGTTTTCGAGCAGCAGGCGCATGCTTCTCATGTTGCGGGATTCGCGCAACGACGCAAGTGCGGCAACAGGTCCGATGGAAGCATGCCACGCATGCCGTCGGCGGAAGCTGCATCGCCGGCCACCGCATGCAGGAGCGCGCCGCAGGATGCCGCTTCGAATGCAGCCATGCCCTGCGCGCGCAGCGCCGCGATGACGCCGCTGAGCAGGTCGCCCATGCCGCCGACGGCCATGCCCGGATTTCCGGCGTCGACCTGCACTGATTCCCGCGCGGGGGCTGCCACTATCGTGCCGGCGCCCTTGAGCACCACGACGCATTGGTGGCGCGCGGCGAGTTCGCGCGCGGACCCGGGGCGATCGGCCTGCACGCTCGCCGCGTCGGTGCCCAGCAGGCGCCCCGCTTCACCGGGATGCGGTGTCAGTATCGAATCCGGTTGCAGCGCATGCGGCGACCGCGCGAGCAGGTTGAGCGCATCGGCGTCCAGCAACAGCGGTTTGTCGCTGGCGAGCACGGCATCGAGCAATGCCCTGCCCCAGCTGCCGGTACCCAGGCCCGGGCCGATCGCGACGACATCGGTTCGCAGGAGCAACGGCGCCAGCTCGTCGGCGGACTCGACCGCCTGCGCCATCGCCTCGGGTTGCCGCGCGAGCAACGCAGCCACGTGTTCGCGACGGGTGGCGACACTGGCCAGGCCCGCGCCGCTGCGCAACGCCGCCTGCGCGCACAGGAGGATCGCGCCGCCGCTGCCGTGGTCGCCGCCAATGCACAGGACGTGGCCGTGGTCGCCCTTGTGGCTGTCCGGCGCGCGCGGCCGCAGCATGCCGGCCAGGGCCGGGGCCCGTAGGTGGTTCATCGGGCGATTCTATACTTGCGCCATGCCGCTCCCCGCCGCCAGCGAACGCCCTGCCCGCCCTGACGCCATCGCGCTTGCCGCGCGCCTGAAGGCGCTCGCCGCGGACGCCGGATTCCAGCGCTGCGGCATCTCCGGCGTCGAACTGGGCGAGGACGAAGCGCACCTGCGCGACTGGCTGGCGCAGGGCCTGTACGGCTCGATGGAATGGATGGCGCGCCATGGCGACAAGCGTTCGCGGCCGCCGGAACTTGTGCCGGGGACGTTGCGGGTGCTGTCGGTGGGCATGGACTACGGGCGCGACGGCGACGAGGCTTGGGCCAACCTGCGCGACGGCGAGCGCGCCTATGTCGCGCGCTACGCGCTGGGTCGCGATTACCACAAGCTGATGCGGCAGCGGCTGCAACGCCTTGCCGACCGCATCGCCGAAGAGATCGGTCCGTTCGGCCATCGCGTCTTCGTCGACTCGGCGCCGGTGCTGGAACGCGCGCTGGCACGCAACGCCGGCCTGGGCTGGATCGGCAAGCACACCTGCCTGGTCGACAAGGACGGCGGCAGCTGGTTCTTCCTCGGCGAGATCTACCTCGACCTGCCGCTGCCCGTGGATGCGCCCGCCGGCAACCATTGCGGCACCTGCCGGCGCTGCATCGATGTCTGCCCGACCCAGGCGATCACCGCGCCCTACCGGCTCGATGCGCGCCGCTGCATTTCCTACCTCACGATCGAGCACGAAGGCTCGATCGACGAAACGTTGCGGCCGCTGATCGGCAACCGCATCTTCGGTTGCGACGATTGCCAGCTGGTGTGTCCCTGGAACAAGTTCGCGGTTCGCAGCGACGAACCCGATTTCCGCGTGCGCAACGACCTCGACAAGGCGACGCTCGCGCAGCTGTTCGCATGGAGCGAAGAAGAATTCCTGCAGCGCAGCGAGGGATCGGCAATCCGCCGCAGCGGCTACCAGCGCTGGTTGCGCAACATCGCGGTGGCGCTGGGCAATGCGCCGGCCACGCCCGAAGTCATCGCGGCGCTGGAATCACGTCGCGGTATCGACGATCCCGTCGTGCGCGAACATGTCGAATGGGCGCTCGCCCGCCACCGACTCTAGGCCGCCTGCGAGGGGATCGAGGTATTGGTGTGGGTCAGCGCGTTGTCGCGGTCGACATAGACCAGGGTCGGCTTGAACTTCGCGACCTCGGCTTCATCGAGCTCCGCGTAGGCGCAGATGATCACCAGGTCGCCGGGCTGGGCGCGGTGCGCGGCGGCGCCGTTGACCGAGATGATGCCGCTGCCTTCCTCGGCGCGGATCGCATAGGTCACGAAGCGCTGGCCGTTGTTGACGTTGAAGATGTGCACCTGCTCGTACTCGCGGATGCCGGAGATGTCGAGCAGCCTGCCGTCGATCGCGCATGAACCTTCGTAATGCAGTTCGGCGTGGGTGACGGTGGCGCGGTGGATCTTGGCTTTCAGCAGGGTGAGTTGCATGGGGGACTCCTTCCACCCAAGTTTACCGCGATTTGCGGCAGTGCAGCATCACGCTGGCGCGAAGGCCGGGACTTCGAACTCGATGTTGTCGATCAGCCGGGTCCGGCCCAGCCGCGCCGCGACCAGCGCCACCAGCGGCCCGGTGCCTGACGCCGGTTCGGACAGGTCCGGCCGCCGCACCACCACGTAGTCGACGTCGAAACCGGCCTGCTGCAACCGGGCGCGCGCGCCGGCTTCGGCCTGCTCCCGCGTCGCACCGGCGGCCATCGCATCGTCCATCGCGCGCAACACCTGGTGCAGCAGCGGCGCCGTCGCGCGCTCCTGCAGCGACAGGTACTGGTTGCGCGAACTCATCGCCAGGCCATCGTCCTCACGCCGGGTTTCGCCCGCGAGCACCTCGACCGGGAAAGCCAGGTCGCGGACAAGGTAACGGATCACCGCCAGCTGCTGGTAATCCTTGCGCCCGAACACGGCGACGTCAGGCAGCACCTGGTTGAACAGGCGCGCGACCACCGTGGCGACGCCATCGAAATGGCCCGGTCGATGCGCCCCTTCCAGCACCTCGGTCACCACCGGCACGCGGATCCGTACCGTCGCTTCGACGCCATGGGGATACATGGTTTCGACCGAAGGCATCCAGGCCAGGTCGCAACCGGCATCGCGCAAGCCGTCGACGTCGGCCTCGGGCGTACGCGGGTAGCGCGCGAAGTCCTCGTTCGGGCCGAACTGCGTGGGATTGACGAACACGCTGGCCACCACCCGGTCCGCGTGTTCGCGCGCCAGGCGCACCAGCGAGTGGTGGCCCGCATGCAGGTTGCCCATGGTCGGCACGAAGGCGACACGCAATCCGTCGCGCTTCCAGGCTTCGACGCGGGTGCGCAAGTCGGCAAGTTCCTTTGCGACTTCGATCGGCACGCTCGCGTCCTACGCGTAGGAATGGGCGGCGTCGGGAAACGCGCCGCTGCGCACGGCATCGGCATAGGCGCGGAATGCACCCTCGACCGAGCCGCCTTCGGCCAGGAAATCCTTGACGAATTTCGGACGCCGGTGGCCGCTGGCAAGGCCGAGCACGTCGTGCAGCACCAGCACCTGGCCGTCGCATTGCGGGCCGGCACCGATGCCGATGGTCGGGATCGCCAGGTCGGCGGTGATCGCCGCGGCCACCGCCGAAGGCACGCATTCGAGCACCAGCAGGGTGGCGCCGGCGTCCTGCACCGCCTTCGCATCGTTGCGCAGCTGTTCGGCCGCGCGCTCGTCGCGACCCTGCACCTTGTAACCGCCCAGGCGCAGCACCGATTGCGGGGTCAGGCCAAGGTGGCCGCAGACCGGCACTTCGCGCTCGACCAGGTGCCGGATCACCTCGAGCTTGTGGCCGGCGCCTTCGATCTTGGCCATCGCCGCGCCTGCCTGGAGGCAGCGCGTCGCCGCGTCGAGCGCGCGCACCGGCGAAGCATCGGCCTGGAACGGCAGGTCCGACAGCAGCAATGCCGACGACAACCCGCGGGCGACGCAGCCGGTGTGGTAGGCGATGTCGTCGACCGTGACCGGCAGGGTGCTGTCGCGGCCCTGCACCACCATGCCCAGCGAGTCGCCCACCAGCACCAGGTCGATGCCGGCGGCATCCATGGCCCGCGCGAAACCCGCGTCGTAGGCGGTCAGCATCGCCAGCTTGCGCCCGTCACGCTTGGCGTCGGCCAGCATCGGCACGGTCCAGGGCTTGCGGTCGGGCGCGTCGGCAGGTTGCGTGTACATGCGCCGATTATGCGTCCGCCGGCAGCGGCGCGCAGCCTCCGGTGTCGATACCGCGCAACAGCGCGGCCACCATGCCCTTCCCGGGCACCGCCAGCGCGGGCCCGATCTCCGCGAGCGGCAACAGCGCGAATGCGCGCTCGTGCAGGTAGGGATGCGGCACCCGCAGGCCCGGCTCGTCGATCACCTCGTCGCCGTGCAGCAGCAGGTCGAGGTCGAGGACCCGCGGACCCCATTGCACGCCGGCGTCGCGCTCGCGGCCGAAATGGCGCTCGATCGCCAGCAGGCCATCGAGGAGGGCGCGCGCATCCAGGTCCGTCTCCAGCAAGGCGGCGGCGTTGACGAAGTCGGGTTGCGCGGTGTTGCCCCACGCAGCGGTGCGATACAGGCTGGATGCACGCAACAGGCGTGTCGACGGCAACCGGTCGAGTTCGCGCAGGGCCTCGCGCAGGGTCGCGGCGGCGTCCCCGAGGTTGCCGCCCAGTCCCACGGCGGCAATGGTGGCCACGCTCACGCTGCCCCGGTAGTGCTGCTGCGACGCCGGCGGCGACGGCGTCGACGCGGCTCGCCATCGCCCAACGTGTCGCCATCGCCCGGCTCGTCCATCCCGATGTCGTCGTCCGTGCCTGCTTCGGCCGCGGACGCCTGGGCCTCGCGCCAGAACTCCGCTTCTTCCGCATGCTCGTTCGAGGCGGCCTGGCGCAGCACCAGGAAATCGTAGGCGGCGCGGAAACGCGGGTGCGCGAGCAGCCGCCCCACCCGCTTGCGCTGGGAGAAGCGCGCCTGCAGCAACCAGATCTCCTGCATCGGCAGCGAGAACCGGCGCGGCAACGCGATCATTTCCAGCTGGTGCACGGTCACCCGGTCGGCGGCGCGGCGTTGCGCCTCGGCCGCGTGCATGCCCTGCGCCTGCAGCGCCATCAGCGCGCGGCAATAGGCCGGCCACAGCAGCACCGCGAACAGGAACGCCGGCGACACCGGCTCGCCCGCCGCGACCCGCGCGTCGGTGCTGCGCATGCCTTCCAGCAGCATGTTGCGCAGCGCGCCGCTGCGGTTGGATTTCAGCGCCGCCGCACTCTCGGGCAGCAACACCGCAAGCAAGCCGTGGCGTTCAAGCCCGAGGAAACCCTGTTCCGCGTGCCCGGACAGGAACAGCTTCAGGCATTCCTCGAACAGCCGCGCCGGCGCGGCCTCGCGCAGCAGCGGCGCCAGCACCGGCAGCGGCGTGGCGCTGGCCTCGTCGATGTGAAAACCGAGCTTGGCGGCAAGGCGCACCGCGCGCAGCATCCGCACCGGATCCTCGCGGTAGCGCGTTTCCGGGTCGCCGATCAGCTTCATCACCCGGTTCTGCACGTCCTCGAAACCGCCGGCGTAGTCGCGCACCGAGAAATCCTCGATCGCGTAATACAGCGCGTTGGCGGTGAAGTCGCGGCGGATCGCGTCGTCCTCGATGCTGCCGTAGACGTTGTCGCGCAGCAGGCGCCCGCCCTCGTGCAGCTGGCGGTCGCCGCTGCCGTCGTCGACGTTGGCGCGGAAGGTGGCGACCTCGATGACTTCCCGGCCGAACACCACGTGCGCCAGGCGGAAGCGGCGGCCGATCAGCCGGCAGTTGCGGAACAACGCCTTGACCTCTTCCGGCGTGGCACTGGTGGCGACGTCGAAGTCCTTGGGATGGCCGCCGACCAGCAGGTCGCGGACCGCGCCCCCGACCAGGTAGGCGTCGAAGCCGCCATCGCGCAGGCGATACAGCACCCGCAGCGCATTCGGGCTGATGTCCTTGCGCGAAATGTTGTGCCCGTCGCGCGGGATGACGCGCAACGACAGGGGCGCGCCGGCAGTATTGGAAGGTTCGTGTGTGGGCATCGGTAGCGGCATGGCCGCGGGCAAGCGCCGGATGGCGGGACGGGTGCAAAATCGCGTTGCCTGCGGCAAGCGCGCCCCATATACTAACAAGCCTCGTGCGCAGCCCGGCTGCCAGCGAGGGCCGGCCGTCCAGCCGGGGTCCCCGCGGACCATCCCCGCTCCCTTCGTCTAGAGGCCTAGGACGTGGCCCTCTCAAGGCTAAAACACGAGTTCGAATCTCGTAGGGAGCGCCATCTACGGAAAACCCGGCTTCGGCCGGGTTTTTTCGTTTGCGGCCGGCGGCCGTAGAATATCGCCGACGCAACCCGGAACCAGGACATGCCCTTCGTCGTCACCGAGAACTGCATCAAGTGCAAGTACACCGACTGCGTCGAGGTGTGCCCGGTCGACTGTTTCCACGAAGGCCCGAACTTCCTGGTGATCGACCCGGACGAGTGCATCGACTGCACCCTGTGCGAGCCCGAGTGCCCGGTCAACGCGATCTACCCCGAGGACGACGTGCCCGGCGGCCAGGAGCAGTTCCTGGCCCTGAACGCCGAGCTGTCGAAGGAATGGCCGGTGATCACTACCCGCAAGGACGCCCCGCCGGATGCCGGCGAGTGGGATGGCAAGCCCGGCAAGCTCCCGCTGCTGGAGCGCTGAGCTCCAGCGACGCGGGAACCGGGCTCAGCCGCCGAGGGCGGCCTTGAGCGCAGCAAGGAGCTTCTGCGGGGCTTCGCCGCTGGCCGGCAGGCCACGCGGATCGACCGCGGAAACGTAGCTGCCCGCCTCGGCCTGGCTCACCCGCACCAGGAAGTTGGCGCCTTCGAAGCTGATGTCGTAAACGCCCAGCAACTGCGCTTTGCTGGCGATGGTCAGCCCCTCGGTGGCGGCAAGCGCGGTGCCCACCTTCTCGAAGACCTCGTCGCGGCTGCCGGCGACGACGAAGCCGTTGCTGGCGGCCACGGGTGCCGCGGCCGGTGCCGCCTGGGGTGCCCCCAGCGACGAACGGGTGACCGAACCGGTGGCCTGGCCCGGCAGTTGCATCGCGCTGTCGGTGCTCGGGCGGTCCAGGTCCGGCGGCACCTCGAGCGGCCGTACCGCGACCGGCTGTTCATAGCCCGATTCGGTCTTGAACCAGCTGCAGCCGGAAGTGGCGGCCGTCAGGACCAGGGCGGCCGCGGGCAGGATGATGGAATGGCGCATGGTGGTGTTACTCCTGGTCTTGTTCGAGATGCTGGATGCAGGTGGCAATCATGCCTGCCCGGGCGTCATGGGTGGGCGACAACGTGGTCAGCGGCAGGCGCAGGCCATGGCCCAGCTGCATGCGCGCGAGCAGCGCCTTGAGCGGAATGGGGTTGGATTCGACGCCGAGGAAGTCGAATACCGGCTGCAGCCGCGCATCGAGTTCGCCGGCTTCGCCGGCCCGCCCGCCGCGTGCAAGGTCGCACAGGCGGCGCATCGATCGCGGCAAGACGTTCGACGCCACCGACACGACGCCATCGGCGCCGGCGAGCATTGCCCGCATCGCGGTCGGGTCGTCGCCGCTCAACACCGCGAACCCTTCCCCGCGCAGCGGCAACAACGCCTGCATGCGTGCCTCGTCGGCGCGCGCTTCCTTGATGCCGGCGATACGCTCGTGCGCATGCAGCGCGGCGGCCGTTTCCGGCAACAGATCGCAACCGGTGCGCCCGGGGACGTTGTACAGGACGATGGGCAACGCGCCGTCGTCGGCGACCGCGCGGAAATGCGCCAGCAAGCCTTGCTGGGTCGGACGCACGTACGGCGGCGTCACCACCAGCGCGGCATCGACACCGAGCGCGGCGACCCGGCGCGTCTGCTCGATGGTTTTCGCGGTATTGGACAGCCCTGTTCCGGCGAGCACCGGGACCCTTCCGCCGACGGCTTCAACGGCGACCCGCAGCAGCGCGTCGTACTCGACGTCCAGGAGCGCCGCCGCCTCGCCGGTGGAACCGGCCACGACCAGGCCCTGGGTTCCGCCGTCGAGCTGCAGCTGCAGCAGGCGGCGCCAGGCGTCGAGGTCGATCTCGCCGGCGGCCGTGAAAGGCGTCGCCAGCGCGGTAATGCTGCCGGAAAGTCGCAAATGGGCGCTCTGGAGGGGACGGCGGTGCCAGCGCGATGTTACTTGCGGCGCCGAAGCGCGGGCAAGTATGCTGGCTTCGGGTTCCCGGCCCGCGTGCCGGGGCCGTTCCCCCAGCAGCGGATGCCGCCTTGACCGATCCCGATTCCACCAAGAGTGACAGTGCCACCCGCGATTCCGCCAGTCGTCCGTCGCCCAACGAGAACCACCTGCTGATCAACGCCTATACGACGCATCCGCGGTCCCCGTTGCTGGCGGTGACCCGGCGTATCTCCGACAGCGGCTGCAACCTGGTCGACACCCGCCTGTCCACGGTCGGGCGCGATGTTTCGGTGACCGCGCTGGCGACGGGCTCCTGGGATTCGGTGGCCAAGCTCGAGACCATGCTGGGCAAGCTCGAGCGCGAGGAAGGCCTGAAGCTGGTCTGGTACCGCACCGGGCCCAAACCCATCCAGTCCAACCTGCTGCCCTACGTGATCGAGGTCGTGGCCGCGGACAAGCCCGGCATCCTGTTCCAGCTCGCCGACTTCTTCGACCGCCAGTCGATCACCATCGAGAGCCTGCACTGCGCGCGCTACCGCGCGATGCAGACAGGTGCCGAGATGTTCACCGCACAGGTGACCATCGGGATCCCCGCCGACATGCACATCGCCGCGCTGCGCGACGACTTCCTCGAGTTCTGCGACCACCTGAACCTCGACGCCATCATGGACCCGATGAAGTTCTGAGCATGGTCGCGACCGGCAAGAAGCTCACCAAACCGGTCCTGTCGTTGCCATTGGCGTTGTCGGGTGGCGATGTCGCCACGCTCGACGGTTATTCGGGCAAGTGGCTGGTGCTGTATTTCTACCCGAAGGATTCCACGCCCGGCTGCACCAACGAGGGCCTGGACTTCAATGCGCTGCTGCCGGAGTTCCGCAAGCACGGCGCCGAAGTGCTCGGGGTGTCGCGCGATTCGGTGAAGTCGCACGACAACTTCCGTGCCAAACAGGCTTTTGCCTTCCCGCTGGCGAGCGACCCCGACGAACGCCTGTGCAAGGCCTTCGACGTGATCAAGCCCAAGAAGCTCTACGGCCGCGAGTTCATCGGCGTGGAGCGCAGCACCTTCCTCATCGATCCGGATGGCGTGCTTCGCGCCGAATGGCGCAAGGTCAAGGTCCCCGGCCATGCGCAGGACGTCCTGGACACACTGGAGCAACAATGACGCACGGCAAGCGGATCCATGTCCTCGACACCAACGTGCTGATGCACGACCCGACGGCGCTGTTCAAGTTCGAGGAACACGACGTCTACCTGCCGATGCAGGTGATGGAGGAACTGGACAACGCCAAGAAGGGCACCTCGGAAGCCAGCCGCAATGCGCGCCAGGTCAGCCGCTTCCTCAACGAGCTGATCCAGGCCGACCCCAACCGCGACATCACCGACGGCATCCCGCTGCAGCGGCCGCAGGGCCTGCAGCTGCGCGGCGCGCAGAGCAAGGGCCGGCTGCGCTTCCAGACCGGCAACTTCGACTCGGGCAAGCGCTTCGGCGCGGTGATCCCGGACAACCACATCCTCGGCGCGATCCTGGCATTGAAGGAAGCCGAACCTGCGCTCGACGTGGTGTTCGTGTCCAAGGACATCAACCTGCGGATCAAGGCGTCGATCGCGGGCATCGACAACGAGGACTACGAGAACGATCGCGCCCTCGACGATTTCAGCCTGCTGTACACCGGCGCCACCGCCCTGCCCGACGATTTCTGGCAGCGCCACGGCAAGGACCTGCGTTCCTGGACCGAGAAGGGCCGCACCTTCTACGAGATCGCGCGCATTCCCGGCGCCGAACCCGAGGACGACAGCTGGTACCCGAACCAGTTCCTGTACCTGCCCGGCGACGAGGAAGCCGAACTCAAGGTGGCCCGTGTCACCGAAACCAGCGTCACCCTGCAGATCGTCGACGACTTCCGCCACGCGCAGCACGCGGTGTGGGGCATCAACGCGCGCAACCGCGAACAGAACTTCGCGCTCAACGCGCTGATGGACCCCGAGATCGATTTCGTCACCCTGCTCGGCACCGCGGGCACCGGCAAGACCTTGCTGGCGCTGGCCGCGGGCTTGGCCCAGACGATGGATGCACAGCGTTACCGCGAGATCATCATGACCCGCGCCACGGTCAGCGTCGGCGAGGACATCGGCTTCCTGCCGGGCACCGAGGAAGAAAAGATGACCCCGTGGATGGGCGCGCTCACCGACAACCTGGAAGTGCTGACCCACAACCAGGAAGGCGGCAGCTGGGGTCGCGCGGCGACCAACGACCTGCTCGCCTCGCGGATCAAGATCCGCTCGCTCAACTTCATGCGCGGGCGCACCTTCCTGTCGCGCTACCTGATCCTGGACGAGGCGCAGAACCTGACGCCGAAACAGATGAAGACGCTGATCACCCGCGCCGGCCCCGGCACCAAGATCGTGTGCCTGGGCAACGTCGAGCAGATCGACACGCCCTACCTCACCGAAACCACGTCGGGCCTCACCTACGCCGTCGACCGTTTCAAGGACTGGGCGCACAGCGCGCACGTGACCCTGCGCCGCGGCGAGCGTTCGCGACTGGCCGACCACGCCTCCGAAGTCCTGTAACCATGGCCGAGCGGCTCGCACCCTGGGTGTGGGTCGGCGCCGCCGCGCTGGCCTGCGTTGCCGGCATCGTCAATGTGGTCGGGTTCCTGGGCTTCCAGCACCAGGCCATCACCCATCTCACCGGCAATACCAGCCTGCTCGGGGCCGCGATCGTCTCCGGCGACCTGCGCGGTGCCTGGCACCTGTTCGGCGCGATCGCGGCCTTCGTCGTCGGTGCGGCGCTGAGCGGGCTGATCATCCAGGACAGCACCCTGCGGCTGGGTCGGCGTTATGGCGTGGTGTTGTCGCTGGAGGCGATCCTGCTGCTGGCGGCGGTACCACTGTTCCAGCGCGGGTATATCGGCGGCGTCCTGTGCGCCGCGGTCGCCTGCGGCCTGCAGAACGCGATGGCAACGACCTACAGCGGCGCCATCGTGCGCACCTCGCACCTGAGCGGAATGTTCACCGACCTTGGCATCATGCTCGGCCATGCCGCGCGCGGCATGCCGCTGGCGCTGCGCCGCCTGCAGATGTGCATGCTGGTGATCGCGTTCTTCTTCATCGGCGGCGTCGCCGGCGCAGGGCTGTTCGCGGCGATCGGCTACGACGCGCTGTACCTGCCGGCGGCGCTGACCGGCATTACCGGCGTCGCCTACACGGCTTACCGCCAGCGCGCACTGATGCGCGAAGGCGTCCGGCGATGAAAAACGACGACCGTCGTCCATGCAGCGCGCTGACCATCGCCGGGTCCGACTCCGGCGGCGGTGCCGGCATCCAGGCCGATCTCAAGGCCTTCGCCGCGCATGGCGTGCATGGGCTCAGCGCGATCGCCGCATTGACCGCGCAGCACACCCGCGGCGTGATCGCAGTGCACGTGCCACCGGTGGCGTTCCTGCGTGCGCAGATCGATGCCTGCTTCGACGACTTCCGCATCGGTGCGGTCAAACTCGGCATGCTGGCCACGGCCGAAGTGATCGAGGTGGTCGCCGAGGCGCTGGAAGCCCGCCCGGGCGTAGCGGTCGTGGTCGACCCGGTGATGGTCGCCACCTCCGGCGCCAGGCTGCTTGCCGAGGACGCGCTGGAAGCAATGCGCACGCGCCTGTTGCCGCTGGCGACCGTGCTGACTCCGAACATCCCGGAAGCCGAGCTGCTGCTGGGCGAAACCATCGGCGACGGCGCAGCAGCCGTGCGCGCCCTCGAACGGCTGTCCGCGATGGGTCCGGCCGCGGTGCTGCTCAAGGGCGGCCACCTGGACGAAGGCGACGAAGTCGTCGACCGCTATCGCGGCCCCGGTGGCGATGCGCGCCATGCGCATGCCCGCGCACCGCTGGAAGGCCACGGCACCGGATGCACGCTGGCCTCGGCGATCGCCGCCAACCTGTGCCTGGGCATGTCGCCGCGCGATGCCTGTGCCGCTGCCACCGACTACGTTGCCGCGGCGCTGGCCCAGGGCTACCGGCCGGGCCTCGGCAACGTGGTGGTGCTGGGCCACTTCGACGCGATCACTGCGGGGCGTCGATCCTCAGGCCAACCGTGACACCACGCCCGGGTGCCGGCTCGAAGTAGCGGCCGTTGCCGTCGTTGACGATCACCGAACCGATCACCTGGCGATCGAACACGTTGTCCACTCGCGCGAACCCGACCAGCGCCACCTGCCCGGCCTGCCATTCGCGCTCGACGCCGATGTCGAACGTGGCTTGGCCCGGGGCCCAGGCATCGTTGTCGTCGTTGGCGTAAAGCCGGCTGGAGCCGTTGCCCGCGAGGAACAACTGCAGCGAAGCGGTGGGATGCCAGCGCAACTCCGCCCAAGCGCTGCGTTCGGTGGTGCCCGGAATGTGCGTGTCGTCGGCAAAGCGCGCATCCAGTGCGGTCGCGGCGAGCGCGTAGTGCCAGCGGGCGCCGAGCCAGCCCGAGGCGGAGAGTTCGAAGCCGCGCCGGCGCGTGTCGGCGGCATTTGCGTAGATGCTGCGGCCACCGCCGCTGGCCGCCACGACCAGTTCGTCCTCGGTGCGGCTGTCGAACAGGGCCACGGCCCAGGCGTGGTCGCCACGCTGCACGCGCAAGCCCAGTTCATGGCTGCGGCTGCGCGAGGGGCGCAGCGCGGTGTTCAGACCGCTGGCGCCGTCGGCTCGATACGCCAGCTCCGAAGCTGATGGCGTCTCGTAGCCGCGACCCGCATTGGCGTACCACTCGACGCCTTCGGCGGGCCGGTACAGCAGGCCGATGGCCGGCGTCGTGAACCCGAAATCCAGCGCGCCACTGTCGTCCGGATTGCCGGCTGCAATGTAATCGTCGTCGGAGCGGAAGGAGACTTCGCTGCGGCGCACGCCCAGCGTCGCCTGCCACTGCGGCAGGAAGCGCCAGCGTGCCTCGGCGTAGGCGTCGCGGCTGCGCACGCTGTCGCGCTGGTCGCGGCGCAAGCGGCCGGCGACGCCCTGCCGGTCGCCGATGAAGTTCTCGTAGCCGCGACGCCGCTCGGACGAGCGCTGCCATTCCACGCCGACGGTGATGCCCGCGGGCTTGCCGGCAAGGCTGCCGTCCAGTTCCCAGCGGGCATCGATGCCACCGTATTCGCGCGCCAGGTCGATGACGCCGCCGCCGCTGCCAGGCGCCTCCTGGACGAAGACCGGAATCGACAGCATCTGCCAGGTATCGCGGCTCCCGGCGTGCAAGCCCACTTCCAGGCGACCGTGCCCGTCCAGCGGCTGCTCGATGCGCAGGCCCGCCTGGCGCTGGCGCACCGTCTTGCGGGTGTTGAAAGCGAGCGCACCGGCACTGGAACTGCGCGGGTCGGCGCGCACCTGCGCGGCGGTCAGGCCCTGCGGGTCCTGCGCCTGGATGTCGAAGCTGTTCGCGGTCAGCGCCAACCCGGTGCCGCCGCCAGTGCGGCCGGTCAGGCGCGCCTGGGCGACGTCGCGACGCGTGCGGCTGTGGTCGCGGTAGCCGCCGCTGTCCAGGTGTTCGGCGTCGATCCTGTAGCCGCCCTCGCCCTCCCCGCCGCTTTCGCCCCAAGGCCCGGACACGCCGACGCCTGTGCGCCGCAGGTCGTCGGGCCCGGCAACGGTATCCAGCGAGAACCCGTGCCGGGCGGCCGGATCCTTGCTGAAGAACTGCAGCACGCCGCCGGAAGCGTTGCCGTACAGCGCCGAGAACGGCCCGCGCAGCACCACCACTTCGGACAACGCGCGCAACGGCACGTGCGACACCTGGCCCTGGCCGTCGGGCATCGTCGCCGGAATCCCGTCGACATAGATCCGTAGCCCGCGCACGCCGAAGGTGGTGCGCGCGCCGAAGCCGCGGATGGTGACCTGCACGTCCTGGGCCAGGTTCTGGCGTTCGCGCGCCGCCACGCCCGGCATCCGCCGCAGGTACTCGGCGACGCCGACGCCCACTGGCGCCGGCACGTCTCCGGCATCGACCACGTCGATGGACGCGGGTACCGAAGTCGCCGGTCGCTCGCCCACCGCGACCACCCCCGGCAACGTCACCGCCGATTGCGCCCGGCCCGGCCCGGCCACCAGCAACAGCGAGGCGGCGAGCATGGCCACCCCTTTCTTGCAGTAACGCATTCAGCTAGCTCCCTTCACCGGCAATCAATGCCTGCACGGCTATACATGACCGTGTGTACCCATGTTGTCGCGGGAGAAAACATCGTGCGAAACCATAGCAGTAGTACCAACACCACCACCGAAGACCTGAAGACCGTCGCCCAGGACATGCTGCGCATGGGCAAGCACTGGGCCGCCTCGGCGCAGGGCTGGCTCGACCAGCGCCAGTGGAACCTGCAGGGAGACGCTTCCTACGATTCCGCCTTCGACGCCGCGCGCTCGGCCCCCGCGACCGGATATCGCGGCGTGGGTCCGCGCAACTACGTGCGTCCGGACGAGCGCATCAGCGAGGAACTCAACGAACGGCTGGCCGATGCCGACGACCTCGACGCCAGCGACATCACCATGGAAGTCACCGATGGCGTTGCCATCCTCGGCGGCACAGTGCCGCAGCGGCGGATGAAGCATCGCGCCGAGGACATCGCCGTGGCCTGCAGCGGCGTTCGCGACGTGCGCAACCAGATCCAGGTCGACGACCTGCAGCAGCAGCGCGCGACCGGGGCCCTGTAGGCGTCCGGCCCCCGAGTGGGCATAACAAAAAGGGCCGGCCGGCAATACCGGTCGACCCTTTTCGTTTCTGTTGGCGCGCCCGGAGAGATTCGAACTCCCGACCCCCAAGTTCGTAGCCTGGTGCTCTATCCAGCTGAGCTACGGGCGCAGAAGCGGAATTGTGCGGAACCGGGGGCGGTCCCGTCAATGTATTGCAGGTGTGGAACAGGTAAAAACTGGCGGAGACTGAGGGATTCGAACCCTCGATGGAGCTTTTGACCCCATACTCCCTTAGCAGGGGAGCCCCTTCGGCCTCTCGGGCAAGTCTCCGGCGAGCGCGAAAGGATACCGGGTCACTCCCCGCGCGGCAAATCTTCCGTGTCGGAGCCTGGCTCACCGGCCTCGTCGCCGCGCTGGATGCGCTGGTAGATTTCCTCGCGGTGGACGGCCACGTCCTTGGGCGCGGTGATGCCGATACGCACCTGGTTGCCCTTGACGCCGAGCACGGTGACCGTGACCGAATCACCGATCATCAGGGTCTCGCCGACACGGCGGGTCAGAATCAGCATTTGAACATCTCCATGGGCCGGCAAATTGGGCGCCGGCTGCAACCGTTTCCGTAAACCGCCGAGGATACTACCGGGGACACCACCGTAGCGACCCGCCGGAAGTCACGCCTTGCCCATATTGGTGGGGATCAGTTCATCCTTCGTGAAACCCATTCGCCGATTCCGGCCAATGCGGCCACGAGTGCAGGTCCATCCTCGCCGCCGCCCTGCGCCAGGTCCGGGCGACCACCGCCCTTGCCGTTGGTGAGGCCGGCGACATGCGACAGCAGGTCACCGGCCTTGACCTTGCCCAACGCAGCGCCACTGACGCCTGCGACCAGCGCGGCCTTGCCGTCGCTGGCGCCGGCCAGGATCACCACCGCATCGCCGAGCTGCTGCTTGAGGCGGTCGACCGCGTCACGCAATGCCTTGCTGTCGAACCCTTCCAGGCGAGCGGCGAGCACGCGCACGCCAGCCACGTCCTGCGCCTGCGACGCGAGATCGGCGGTGGCACCGCTGGCGGCCTTGGCCTTGATCGATTCGAGCTCGCGCTCGAGCTTCCTGGCCTTGTCGAGCAAGGCGCGCAGCTTGTCGCCGATATCGGCAACGTTGCCGCCCAGCAGGTGTGCGGCCTCATGCAGGCGCTGCTCTTCGCCGGCGACGTGGGCCAGCGCGCCCTGGCCGGTGACGGCCTCGATGCGGCGCACGCCCGCCGAGACGCCGCCTTCGGACAGGATCTTGAACAGGCCGATGTCGCCGGTGCGACCCACGTGGGTGCCGCCGCACAGCTCGATGGAGCCGGCGCCCATGCGCAGCACGCGCACGCGGTCGCCGTATTTTTCGCCGAACAGCGCCATCGCGCCGAAGTCCAGCGCCTCCTGCATGTCCATGTGCCGGACTTCCGCCTCGTGGTTGGCACGGACCTCGGCATTGACCCGGCGCTCGATCTCGGCAAGTTCGGCCGGCGTCATCGGCTGGAAGTGCGAGAAGTCGAAGCGCAGGCGGTCGGGCGCGACCAGCGAGCCCTTCTGCACCACGTGGTCGCCCAGCACTTCGCGCAGCGCAGCATGCAGCAGGTGGGTCGCGCTGTGGTTGAGCACCGTGGAAGCACGGCGCTGTTCGTCGACCGCGCCGACCACGTGTTCGCCGCGGCGCAAGGTGCCCGCGACCAGCCGGCCGAAATGGCCATGGAACTGGCCAGCCAGCTTCACCGTGTCGTCGACCGCGAAACGCACGCCCTGGGCGTCGAGTTCGCCGGTGTCGCCGACCTGGCCGCCGGACTCGGCGTAGAACGGGGTGCGGTCGAGCAGGACGATGGCCTCGTCGCCAGCGTTGATCGCGTCGACGGGGCGCCCGTCCTTCAGCAGCGCGAGCACCTCGAGACCGCCGGAATTCAGCGCGTCGTAACCCAGGAACTGGCTGGGCGGCAACTGCGAGGCGAGCTCGGCCGGCAGCGTGGCCCCGCCGCCGAACTTGCCCGCGGCGCGCGCGGTTTCGCGCTGCTGTTCCATGGCCGCGTCGAACCCGGCCATGTCCACCGACAATCCGCGCTCGCGGGCGATGTCGGCGGTCAGGTCGACCGGGAAGCCGTAGGTGTCGTAGAGGCGGAACGCGTCGACGCCGGGGATCACCTGCGTCGACTTGACGCTGTCGCGCGCGGCGACCTCGTCGAAGATGCGCATGCCGTGCTCCAGGGTCTCGCCGAAGCGCTCCTCCTCGGCGCGCAGCGCGGATTCGACCAGCGCGCGCTTGGCCAGCAGCTCCGGATAGGCGTCGCCCATGGCCCCGACCAGCGGCTCGACCATCTTCCAGAAGAAGTCCCCGCGCACGCCGAGCATCCAGCCATGGCGCAGGGCGCGGCGGATGATCCGGCGCAGCACGTAGCCACGGCCCTCGTTGGATGGCAGCACGCCGTCGACGATCAGGAAGCTGCAGGCGCGGATGTGGTCGGCGATGACCCGCAGCGACTTGTTGTCCAGGTCGCTGGTGCCGGTGAACTTGCCGGCCGCCGCGATCAGTTGCCGGAACAGGTCGATCTCGTAGTTGCCGTGCACGCCCTGCAGCACCGCGGCGATGCGTTCCAGGCCCATGCCGGTATCCACGCACGGCGCGGGCAAGGGCGACAGGCTGCCGTCCGGCTGGCGGTCGAACTGCATGAACACCAGGTTCCAGACCTCGATGAAACGGTCGCCGTCCTCGTCGGGCGAACCCGGCGGGCCGCCGGCGATGTGCGCCCCATGGTCGTAGAAGATCTCCGAGCACGGACCGCACGGACCGGTGTCGGCCATCTGCCAGAAGTTGTCGCTGGCGTACGGGGCGCCCTTGTTGTCGCCGATGCGCACGATGCGGTCGGTGGGGACGCCGACCTCGTCGCGCCAGATCGCGTAGGCCTCGTCGTCGTCCTGGTACACCGTGACCAGCAGTCGTTCCGGCGCCAGGCCCCAGACGGTGGTCAGCAGCTCCCACGCCCACAGGATCGCGTCGCGCTTGAAATAGTCGCCGAACGACCAGTTGCCCAGCATCTCGAAGAAGGTGTGGTGGCGCGCGGTGTAGCCGACCTGGTCGAGGTCGTTGTGCTTGCCGCCGGCGCGCAGGCAACGCTGGACGTCGACCACCCGCAGGTGGCGCGGCTTCTCCGCGCCCAGGAACACGTCCTTGAACTGGACCATTCCGGAATTGGTAAAGAGCAGGGTTGGATCATTGGCGGGCACCAGCGATGCCGAGGGCACGACGGCATGGCCGCGGGCAGCGAAGAACTCAAGGAAATCGCTGCGGATTCCGGAGGTGGTTTTCATCCGGAAAAGGTTATCAGACCTCGCCGGGATCGAAACGGATCGCAAGCCGGACGCAGTCTCCGTCGAAGCCCCTGCGCAGCAGGAAGTCGGCGGCCTTGCGCCGGATCGGCAGCAGTTCGAGCTCGGGGCCGAAGCGCCGGCGGGCAAGCTCGCGGGCGCGGCCTTGCCAGTCGTCGTCACCGGCTTCGGCCAGGGCGTCGAACGCTGCGGCGATCGCCGCCTCGCCAAGGCCGTGGCTGGCCAGTTCCGCGCGGATCCGGACCGGGCCCTGGCCCGCGACTGCCCTTGACCGCGCCAGGCTGCACGCAAAGCGCACATCGTCCTGCCAGCCCGACTCGCTCATCTTCGCCACCGCGGCGTCCGCCTCCTCGGCGGGAACGCCACGGGCCAGCAGCTTGCGGGTCAACTCCGGCTTCGAGTGCTCCCGCCGCACCAGCAGCGCGAGCGCCTTCTGCGCCGGCGTGGTCTCGCGCCGTGGTCGCCCCACCCGCGATTACTCCGCGTCGACCTCGGCATCCTCGCGCTCGGCTTCCGC
>JALYWW010000080.1 GCA_030852515.1 Pseudomonadota bacterium | reverse complement strand
GTTCTGGGTCCTGGCTTTGGCATTGGGACACTCCTGAAGTTAGTTCAGGGTGTCCACTCAACCGGGGGAAGCTCCTTTTCGGCTTGAACGCAATGTTAGGCCGCTCCGTCGGGATCGTTGTCTATGTGTCCATCATGGGCCAGAAGAAAATCAGAGGCGCTCAGTCCGTACTCTCGTTCGGCCTGGGCAAACGCGGCCTCCAGATCTTCATGCCAGGTATCGCCGCAGAACTCTCCGGCTTTGGTGTACCGGTACATCATGCAGCACTCCTTTCCCGGCTCAGGCTCGATCTCTACGATATCGGGAAGCGACATTGCGTCGCCTCTTACCAGCTTGCCATCGGAGATGTGTCCTATGGTGTGCATTTCAGGGCGCCTAAACTCTCGAGGTCGTGCGATGTACTTCATAGCGGCCTAACAACTAATCGGTTGAAAAATGGAGCGTAGACGGGCGGGATAGCCCGCTTGCGCCATGCGCCTCGATTCGGAAAAGTCCCACATCATCATTGGGTTATCCCTGACGGCGCAGCCTAGTTCTGCGGCCTAGTCTTGCGGTGTTTCCGGAGATGGGGAAAGCCGCTTCCATGGGATCGTCGCACCCGGGTTCCGCCGCCGCAAGCGAACCGATCGACCCCGCCCGGGTCGATCGCCCCGGCAAGCTCCTGGCTGACGTCCAGGCACGCATGCGCCGGCTCGGCATGTCGCGGCGTACGGAGGAGGCCTACCTGGGCTGGATCCGTCGATTCATCGTCGCCAATGGCAAGCGTCATCCGCGGGACCTGGGTGCGCGGGAGCTGGAGGCCTTCCTGACTCGTTTGGCGATGGAAGGCGAGGTGGCGCCGTCCACGCAGAACCAGGCGCTGTCGGGGTTGTTGTTCATGTACCGGGAGGTGCTGGGAATCGAGTTGCCCTGGATGGAGGACATCCGCAGGGCCAAGCGACCGCAGCGGCTGCCGGTGGTGCTGGTGCGCGAGGAGGTGCAGGCGCTGTTGGCCGAGCTGGATGGGCTGGACTGGCTCATGGCCAGCGTGCTCTATGGCAGCGGGCTGCGATTGATGGAATGCGTGCGCCTGCGGGTCAAGGATCTGGACTTCGTCCGCGGCGAGCTCACGGTGCGCCAGGGCAAGGGCGGCAAGGACCGGCGCACGATGTTGCCGTCTCGCTTGCGCGATCCCCTGCAGGCGCAGTTGCGGGAGGTGCGGCGCGTGCACCAGCGCGACCTTGCGGCCGGTCTCGGCGAGGTCTGGATGCCCGACGCGCTCGCGCGCAAGTACATCGGCGCGGCGCGCGAGTTCGGTTGGCAATACGTGTTCCCGGCCCGGCGCCGCAGCTGCGATCCACGTAGCGGCGTGGTGCGCCGCCACCACGTCGACGAGAGCGTGCTGCAGCGTGCGGTCAAGTCGGCGGTGCGCCGCGCGGGCATCGACAAGCCGGCGACTTGCCACACGCTGCGTCATTCCTTCGCTACCCACCTGCTCGAGGACGGTTACGACATCCGCACGATCCAGGAGCTGCTCGGCCACAAGGACGTGGCAACCACGCAGATCTACACCCATGTCCTCAACCGCGGCGGCCATGGGGTCCGCAGCCCGTTGGACCGGTAGGCGCGCCGGTGGAGTAGATTGACCCTGCTGTTCCTGCGGAACCGAGCATGGACTTGCCGCCCTTCGAAACCCACCAGGTCGACAATCAGCCGCCGGCATTCGCGCCGCGCGACCTGTGGCTTGACGACACCGCGCTCCGCGAAGCGGTGGCGCGCGAGGGTGCGTCCGGGTTCGCCGGCAGGGTCGCGGCCTACGGCGCCCTGGCTGGCAGCGAGCTTTACGCCTTGTCTTTCGACGCCCATCGCGACCGCCCGCGGCTGCGCATGCACGATGCCAACGGCCGTCGCATCGACCGGGTGGAGTACCACCCGAACTACCACGCGGTAATGGCGGCGGCGATCGAGCACGGCATCGCCGGGTTGTCGTGGACGGAGCCGGGACCGGGCGCGCACGTGGCACGCGCGGCGCTGAGCTACCTGCATTACCAGGCCGAGCCCGGCAGCAGTTGCCCGCTGACCATGACCCACGCGGCGGTGCCGGTGCTGCAGCGCGAGCCCGGCTTGCGCGAGTGGGCGGCGAAGGCCGCGGCACCGCATTACGATCGGCGCGAGTTGCCCATCGCCGCCAAGGCCGGCGTCACCCTGGGCATGGGCATGACCGAAAAGCAGGGTGGCAGCGATGTGCGCGCCAACACCACGGTCGCGACGCCATTGCCTGCCGGCGACGACGATCCGGGCGAGCCGTACGCGCTGGTCGGCCACAAGTGGTTCATGTCGGCGCCGATGTCCGACGGTTTCCTGGTGCTGGCGCAGGCGCCGGGCGGGCTGACCTGCTTCCTGATGCCGCGGTGCTTGCCGGGCGGTCGGCTCCAGGCAGGCGTGAAGAACGCATTCGCGCTGCAGCGGCTCAAGGACAAGCTCGGTGACTGGTCGAACGCCTCGTCGGAGGTCGAGTTCCGCGGCGCGCGCGCCTGGCGTGTGGGCGGGGAGGGGCGCGGCGTCGCGACCATCCTCGAGATGGTGATGCTTACCCGCCTGGACTGCATGCTCGGTTCAGCCGGATTGATGCGCATGGCGCTGGCCCAGGCGATTCACCACTGTCGCCATCGCCGCGCGTTCGGCAAATCCTTGCTCGAGCAGCCCTTGATGCGCAACGTGCTCGCGGACCTCGCGATCGAGGCCGAGGCGGCACTGGTGCTGTCGATGCGGGTGGCGCGGGCGGTCGATGCGGCGCCGCGCGATCCCGCGGAAGCCGCGTACGCGCGCGTGGCGACCGCGATCGGCAAGTTCTGGATCTGCAAGCGCGCACCGGCCTTCGTCAACGAGGCGCAGGAATGTCTGGGCGGCAACGGTTACGTCGAGGAGTCGCTGCTGCCGCGGCTGTATCGGCAGGCGCCCCTGAACTCGATCTGGGAAGGCAGCGGCAACATCCAGTGCCTGGACGTGTTGCGTGCGCTGGCACGGGAGCCCGGAACCGGTGCGGCGTTGTGGCGCGAGTTGCAGGTCGAAGGCATGGAGGCTGCTGCATTGGAGCGCCTGCGCGCACCGTTGCACGGCGAGGCCACGATTCCTGAAGCCGGCGCGCGCGCATTCGTCGAGTCGCTGGCGCTGGCCCTGCAGGGCAGTGCGCTGCTGCGCGCCGGCAGCCCGCTCGCCGACACGTTCCGTCGTACCCGCCTCAGCACCCCGCATGCATCGGCGTTCGGTGCCTTGCCGACCGACACGCCCTGCGAAGACATCATCGCCCGCGCGCTTTAATCCAGGAACTGCAGCTTCGCCAGTTCCGAATACAACCCGCCCTGCGCCATCAGCGCGTCGTGCGTGCCCTCGGCGACGATGCGGCCGCGGTCCATCACCACGATCCGGTCGGCCTTGAGTACGGTCGCCAGTCGATGCGCGATCACCACGGTGGTGCGGCCGGCCATCAGGTTCTCCAGCGCCTGCTGCACGGCGCGCTCGCTTTGCGCGTCCAGGGCGCTGGTGGCTTCGTCCAGCAGCAGCAGCGGCGCATCCTTGAGCAGGGCGCGGGCGATGGCAATGCGCTGCTGCTGGCCGCCGGACAGGCGCGCGCCGCGCTCGCCCAGTTCGCTGGCGAAGCCCTCGGGCAGGGCGTCGAGGAAGCCGTCGGCTTCGGCCGAGCGTGCAGCGGCGCGGACCTCCTCGTCGCTGGCGCCGAGCCGGCCGTAGCGGATGTTGTCGCTGGCGGTGGCGGCGAAGATCGTCGGCGCCTGCGGCACCAGCGCGATCGCTTCACGCAGCGCGGCAGGGTCGAGTTCGCGCACGTCCAGGCCATCGACCGCGATCCGGCCGGCGGCGGGATCGTGGAAGCGCAGCAACAGGGTGAACACGGTGCTCTTCCCGGCGCCCGACGGGCCGACCAGGGCCACGGTTTCGCCCGGGCGCACGTGCAGGTTGAAGTGCTCCAGCGCCGGCAGGTCCGGGCGCATCGGGTAGTGGAAGGTGACGTCGTCGAACACGATCTCGCCGCGCACCGGCAACGGCAATGCCGTCGGCGAGTCGGGCGCGGTGATCGCCGGGGCTTGGTGCAGCAGCTCGGCGATCCGGCCCATGCCGCCCGCGGCGCGCTGCAGTTCGTTCCAGACTTCGGCCAGCGCGCCGACCGAGCCGCCGCCGATCAGCGCGTACAGCACGAACTGGCCGAGGGTGCCGGCGCTCATGCTGCCTTCGGCGACGTCGTGCGCGCCGGACCACAGCACCAGGGTGATGGCGCCGAAGATCAGTACGATGGCCACCGCGGTCACGATCGCCTGCGCGCCGATCCGGCGCCTGGCGGTCGCGACGGCAACCGACAGCGCCTCGCCGAAACGGCCGCGTTCGTACGGTTCGCGCGCATGCGCCTGCACCGTGCGCACCGCGCCCAGGGTCTCGGTGGCGAGCATGTTGGCGTCGGCGATCCGGTCCTGGCTGGCCCGCGACATCTTCTGCAGCCGGCGCCCGCCGATCACGATCGGCAGCACCGCCAGCGGGATCCCGACCAGCGCGTACAGGGCCAGGTGCGGGCTGGTCACGAACAGCATCGCGATCGAGCCGACCACCGTGACCAGGCTGCGCAATGCCACCGACATGCTCGAGCCGACCACGCTGCGCAGCAGCTCGGCGTCGGCGGTCAATCGCGACACCAGTTCGCCGCTGCGGGTCCGGTCGTAGAAGGCCGCGTCCAGCCCGAGCAGGTGGGTGTACAGGCGCTCGCGCATGTCCGCGACCACGCGTTCGCCCAGCAGGGTCACGAAAAAGAACCGCGCCGCGGTCGCCAGCCCCAGCGCCAGCGCGACCAGGAACAGGAACACGAACGCGCGGTCGATGTTGGCGCCGCTGGAGAAGCCTTGGTCGATCATCTGCCGGAAGGCGACCGGCAGGCTCAGGGTCGCGGTGGAAGAGCAGGCCAGCGCGACCAGCCACGCCACGAACAGGCCGCGGTGCGCGCGCACGAACGGCCACAGGGCACGCAGGGTGCCGACGGGGGCCTTGTCGGGGGTAGGGGAGGCGCTCATGGCTGCCTATGATGAAGCAAACTTCACCCGGTCGCGGGTGGCATCGCGCAATTGCGCCTGCAATGCATCGGCGCGATCGGCCGGCAGCGACAACCGCAGTCGCAATCCGTCGGCGTTGAACTGCTCGTCGAGTTTCTCGGCCCCGAAGCTGGCCAGCGCGGCATGCACCGCGCCGATGTCGTCGAAGCCGGCCTGCAGTTCCAGGAAGCGCATTGCCACCAGTGGCAGTCGTTCGGCGCGACGCAGGCATTCGGCCGCGGCTCCGCCGTAGGCGCGGACCAGCCCGCCGGCGCCGAGCTTGATCCCGCCGTACCAGCGCGTGACCACCACCGCAACCCGGTCGTAGCCCTGGCCGTCGATCGCGGCCAGGATCGGGCGCCCGGCGGTGCCGGCCGGTTCGCCGTCGTCGCTGGAGCGGTACTGGTCATCGAGTCGCCAGGCCCAGCAGTTGTGGGTCGCGCCCGGGTCGGAAACCCGGGCCATGAATGCCAGGGCCGCCCCGGGCGAGTCCACCGGCGCGGCCTGGGCGAGGAAACGGCTGTGCTTGACCTCGAGGGTGAAGGCGGCCGTGCCGGCCAGGGTGTCGGTCATGGCTGCCATTCGTCCATCGTCGACAAGGTTAAACCCTGCGCTATGCTCCGGCCATGGGGATAGGGAACATCCAGGCCGAGGTCACGGCGGCGCGGTTGGCACAGTTTGCGGCACCGACGCTCGCCGGGCTTGCCGGCGCCCTTGCCGATACTTTGCCGACCGGCTCCAGCGTGGTCGTGCGCTGGCGCGACCCGCAGGCCGGCGATGGCGTCTCCGAGGCGCCGCACGCGCCCGCGCGCCTGCATTCGCGTGCCGAGTCCTCGCTCGACGGGCATGCGCCGGTGGCATCGGCCAACGAGATCGACGAGACCTGGGAGGACGGCGAAACCCGTGTCGCCCTGGCCGTGCGCCTGGGCGAATCGCTGCCGCCGGCATCGCGCATCGCCTGGGTGGCGCTGGCCCGGCGTACCGTCGCCGCGACCCTGGCCTCCGCCCATGCCCAGGCCCGGATCGAGGCCTTGCAGAAGTCGCAGCGCCTGCAGCAGGCGCTGTACGAGATCGCCGACCTCGCCGGCTCCGCGCTGGAGATGGAAGAGATGCTCGGCCGCATCCACGCGGTGGTGGCCGGGCTGATGTACGCCGAGAATTTCTACATCGTCCTCTACGACGACGTGCGCGAGAGCATGCGCTTCCTGTACTTCGCCGACCGCCTCGACCCCTACGTGGCCGAGCCCGACGTCGAGACGCCGCTGGCCGACATGCCCAACAGCCTCACCGTGGCCCTGTTGCGCCACGGCAAGCCGCTGCTGGGTCCGTCGGCGCGGCTGCGCCACGAGATGGGCGTGCACCTGGACATCAAGCACGGCCCCGACAGCGCCGACTGGCTCGGCGTGCCAATGCGCCGCGACGACCGCGTCTGCGGCGCAATCGTGGTCCAGAGTTACGATCACCCGGCCAGTTACAGCAGCGAGGATCGTGCGCTGCTTGAATATGTGGCCCAGCACATCCTCACCGCGCTGGACCGCAAGCAGGCCAAGGTGGAGCTGGAACAGCGCGTCGACGAGCGCACCCTGGAACTGCAGCAGGCCAACCTGGTGCTGCAGGCCGAGATCATCGAGCGCCAGCGCGCCGAGCGCCTGCAACGCGCCCTCTATCGCATCACCGAGATGTCCGTGGTCGCCGGCAGCCTGGAGCGTTTCTACGCCGACGTGCATGGCGTGGTCGGCGAGTTGCTGTTCGCGCGCAACTTCTACATCGCCCTGCTGATGCCGGAAGGCGACCAGATCGAGTTCCCGTATTCGGTCGACGAACGCGATGCCGCGCGCGTGACCCGCAAGCTGACCAAGGGCCTGACCGAGTACGTGATCGTCCATGGCGAGCCGTTGCTGGCCGACCGTGCCCGCATCGCCGACCTGGAGGCAGTGGGCGACGTGCGCAGCCACGGTGCGCTTGCGCACAGCTGGCTGGGCGTGCCGCTGATGCGCGACAGTACCGTGGTCGGCGCGATCGCGGTGCAGAGCTACAGCGCCGAGACCGCGTTCACCGAGCGCGACCAGGAGCTGCTGACCTTCGTTGCCCACCACATCGGCGGCGGCCTGGCGCGCAAGCGCGCGCAGGAGCACCTGAAGGCGGCGCACGCCGAACTTGAGTTCCGGGTCGAGTCGCGCACCCAGGAGCTGGCCGGCGCCAACCGCGAGTTGCGCGCGCAGATCGGCGAGCGCGTGCGCGCCGAGCAGCGTCTGACCCACCAGGCGCGCCACGATGCCCTGACCGGCTTGCCCAACCGGCCGCAGTTGCTCGAGCGCCTGGATGCGGCCATCGACCGTGCCCGCAGCGACAAGCTGTGTGGCTTCGCGGTGCTGTTCCTGGACCTGGACCGCTTCAAGCTGATCAACGACTCCATCGGCCACGCCGCCGGCGACGAGATGCTGGTGGAGATCGGCCGCCGCATTTCCGGCGTGCTGGGCGAAGGCAGCATCGTTGCCCGCTTCGGTGGCGACGAGTTCACCATCCTCGCCGAGGGCATCTGCGACACCGACGCGAGCATGGCCATGGCCGGGCGCATCCTGGACGCGCTGGGCAAGCCGCTGTGGCTGGGCGGACGCGAACTGTTCCCCTCGGCGAGCATCGGCATCGCCCAGTGGCAGCCGCGCTACCGCCTGGGCGAGGAGCTGCTGCGCGACGCCGACGCGGCGATGTACCGGGCCAAGGCCGAGGGTCGCGACCGCAGCGCACTGTTCGACGAGGACATGCGCGCGCACGCGATCCGCCTGCTCGACCTGGAGGCCGACCTGCGCCGCGCGATCATGAGCGATGCGTTCGTGCCGCACTTCCAGCCGATCGTGCGCCTGTCCGACGGCACCGTGGTCGGCCACGAGGCGCTGCTGCGCTGGAACCACGAGATCCACGGGCCGTTGCCGCCGGGCGAGTTCATCGGCGTGGGCGAGGACAGCGGCCTGATCGAGCAGGTCGACTGGCTGGTCTACGAGCGGGTCATCGCCTGGTTGCGCGAGCGCGGCGACACCTACGTGTCGATCAATGTTTCGCCACGGCATTTCCGCTCCGACGATTTCGCCGAGCGCCTGCTGCGCATGCTCGATTCGGCCGGCGCCGACCCGCGCCGCCTGCGCATCGAGATCACCGAGGTGGCGCTGCTCGACGACGCGCCGCGCGCGCATCGCATGCTCAACACCCTGCGCGCGCGCGGCGTGCAGGCGCTGCTGGACGACTTCGGTACCGGCTTCTCGGCGCTGTCCTACCTGCACCGGTTCCCGATCCAGTCGCTGAAGATCGACCGCAGCTTCGTCGCCGGGCTGGACGGCGACACCCAGGCCGAGAGCCTGGCCCTGGTGCGCGCGATCCTGGCCTTGGCCGGCACCCTCGGGATCGACACGATCGGCGAGGGCATCGAGACCGAAGCCCAGCGCGACATCCTGCGCGAGCTTGGCTGCCAGTTCGGCCAGGGCTTCCTCTACGGCAAGCCCGCCCCGCTTTGATCCAGGCCATGCAGCCGGCGTTCCCGAAGAGGTTCGTCTACCCGTTCTTCCTCGTGCACATGCTGATGTTCGGCCTGTCCGGATTCGTGCTCGCCTATGGCGCCGATGGCGACGTGGTGTTCCTGTACCTGCACGGTGGCATGGCCATCGTGGTGTACACGGTGTTCTACCTGGTGATCTTCGGCGTCGACGCAGTGACGTGGATGTTCATCAACGCCGTGCTGGGCCTGGTCGGCATCTACACCCAGATCGGCTGGATCCTCGGCTTCTTCGGCCGCAACGTCTACGACTATCCGTGGTACGTGCACGCGGTGCCGGTGACCTATTTCGTCCTGTACACCTTCCTGCTGCGCCAACTCGTCCTCGACCTCACCCGCTCGCGCGACAACCCCGTCCGCCGCCGCTGGGTGGAAGCCGCCTACGTAGCCCTCTCGCTCCTCTTCTACGGCGCAACCCTGCTGCTGCGCTAGTCGATCACCCGGAGCTTGATCTGCCCATCGCTGACACGCGCATCGAGCACATCGCCCGGCGCCGCGTCCGCGACGACGCGCACGACACGCCCGTCCTCGCGCTGCAGGATCGCGTACCCCCGCGCCACCGTCGCCAGCGGACTGATCGCCGACAGCGACCGCGCCAACCCCTGTAGTCGCGCCTGCCGTTGCTCGAGCCGGCGCTGGATCGCGTTGCGCAAGCGCCGCATCGCTTCGGTCTGGCGTCGTCCCAGCAGTTCCAGCCGAGCCCGCGGACGCAAGGCCTGCAGGCGCAACGATGCGCGGTCCGCGCGCTGCATCGCCTGGCGCAGGCGCTGCCGCTGCACGCTGCGCATGCGCTGGTCGAGCGCGCGCAGGCGCCGCGCCAGATCGTCACCATGGGGGACCAGCAGTTCGGCGGCCGCCGACGGCGTCGGCGCGCGCAGGTCGGCGGCGAAGTCGGACAGGCTGAAGTCGGTCTCGTGGCCGATCGCCGACACCACCGGTACTTCCGCAGCCGCGATCGCCCGCGCCAGCGCCTCGTCGTTGAACGCCCACAGGTCTTCCAGCGAGCCGCCGCCGCGCGCCAGCACCAGCACGTCATGGCGGCCGCCGGCCCCGGCGCGCTCGAGCATGTCGCGGATCCTCGCCGCCGCCGCGTCGCCTTGCACCGGCAACGGAAGCACCTCGGCCTCGACCAGCGGGAAGCGCCGTGCCAGCACGCTCAGCACGTCACGCACCGCCGCGCCCGACGGCGAAGTGATGATGCCCAGTCGCCGCGGATACGCCGGCAGCGGCCGCTT
>JALYWW010000079.1 GCA_030852515.1 Pseudomonadota bacterium | reverse complement strand
CACCACCGGCGGCTCTTCCGGCGGCGGCGGGATCGGGCTCGGCTGCGGCGGTGCCAGCTGCTTGATCTCCTGCGGCTTCGGCGGCTCCGGCGGGGGCGGCGGCGGCGGCGGCGGCGGGGGCGGCGGCTCGATGATCACCACGCGGGTCACGTCTTCCTCGGCCTTGTCCTGGCCCGGGGGGGCTACCGGCGCCAGCAACAGCAGCAGGGCCGCCGCGTGGACGGCGACCACGAGGGTCATGCCGGCGATGCGCGGCCAATTCAGGCCTTCGCCATCGCGCTCGTCGTGGTGGTCGCTCGTCGGCTGCTCTTGCGTCATGCGGGGGAAACTCGTTCGTGGCCGGGCGTTGGGCGCCGCGGGAAATGTCGAACCGCGGCCGTTTCAGGCCGCGGAATCTCTAATCGTATACCAATCCGTTACGGTGTTACCACGCGCCCGGGATGGAAGCGACTACTGACCGCCGGCCAGTCGCCTGGCCTCGTCCGTGTTTTTCACGCCCTTCTCCAGGGCCTGCTTCGCGGCGGCGCTGGCGTCCGCCTTCTGGCCGGCCTCGGCATAGATCTTGGCCAGGTTCAGTGCCGCTTCGCCATCTGCGGCCATGGGGACGGCGCGCTTGTACATCTCGATGGCGGTCGCCAGGTCGCTGTCGTAGTAAGCGTTCTGGCCGAGGATCATGAACACCGTGGACAGTTCCGGGTCGGCCTTCAGCACGCCATTGGCCAGGCCGTCATCGATCAGCGCCAGCGCGTCCTTGTCCCGTTCCGCGTTGAGATAGCTCACGTAGAGGGCGCGATACTCGTTGGCTTCGGTGAGCTGGCCCTTGGCATGGGCGTCGGCGAGCAGCGCCACCGCCTTGTCGTTCTGGTCGGCCTGCTGGTAGGCCGCGACCGCGTTCATGCGCGCGGTACGGTCCTCGGGATCGGCGGCGAGCTGGGCGGAATAGATCGCCGCGGCCTCCGCGTAGCGCTCCATCTGCATCAGGATGCCGCCGCGCAGGCTCTGTGCCTCTTTCTTGTTCGACTTCGTCTCAGCCAGGAAGCGGTCCACGGTCTCGAGGGCCGCCGGATACTGGTCCAGGCCGAACTGGACCACGGCCAGGTTCAACATCGAGGTGTAGTGATCGTTGTTGTCCAGGCCATTGGTGGCGATCGCCTTGCCGAAGTACTCCGCGGCGGCGGCATCATCGCCGTCATTGGACGCCGCGGTTCCTGCGATCTGGTAAGCGAAGGCCTTCTCGTAGGCGCTGGATTCGGCGTCGTTGGCGATTTCCAGCGCCTCGGCCCGCGCCTTGGCGGTATCGCCGTCCTGGTAGGCCTCGACCATGTCCTGCAGGCGCTTGGTGCCGGCGCGGCTGGTCTTGGTCTCGGGCTGCTCGCGGGTGGCCTGGGGGAAAAGCGCCGCCGCAACTTCCTCGCCCTTGCCTGCGGCCTCCTTCGCCTTGCGGGCGGCGTCGCGCTTTGCGCGCATGCTCTGGGAGCCGACGTTGCCATAGTCCTGCTGCGCCCAGGCGGGGGCAGCGACCGGTAGGGTCATCGCCAGCGCCAAGGCGAGAAGTGCGGGACGGGGGGCGAACTTGCGGGTGGGGGTGGTCATTGCCGAAACCTCTGCGAGCTTGGGAATCGGCCAGGGGCGGGCAGATGGCACCGGACCGAGCCGGAGAAGCTATCAGAAAAACCCGCGACTGCGCACCTGCCGGGATCGTGACGCTATCCGCAGTTTGGGCGGTGTCCCGCGTTACGCGCACGTTCATACGCCGGCACCAGTCCCGTGGCACGCGCGCGTAGTTCACTGATGCGGCTGCTCGGATCCGGATGCGTCGACAACCATTCCGGTGCCCTGCTTCCACCCGCTGCAATCATGTTCTGCCACAGGTTGACCGCCTCGCGCGGATCGAAGCCGGCATTGGCCATCAACTGCTGGCCGACGACGTCGGCTTCGGATTCCTGCGCGCGCGAACCCGGCAGCAGGAAGCCGGTCTGGGCGAGGATGCCACCGCCCTGGACCGCCGCGTTGGCCGCGCCTTCGCCGTAGCGCGATCCGAGCAATGCGCCCAGCAGTTGCAGCACGCCTTGCGCGCCCGCCTGGCGGGTAATGCGTTCGTCATGATGCTTGGCGACGACGTGGCCGATTTCGTGCGCGATCACCGCGGCGACCTGGTCCTGGTTGCGCGCGACCTTGAACAAGCCGGTGTAGACACCGACCTTGCCGCCGGGCAGCGCGAATGCATTGGCCGCGTCGTCGGCGAACACCGCCGATTCCCAGCCGGTGCGGCGATCGTCCGCGGGCAGTGCCGCCACCAGGTCGTTGACGATGCAGCGGACGTAGGCCGCCTGTCGCGCGTCGCTGGTCTGGCGCTTCTGCGCCTTGAGCTCGGCGAACGATTTCGCCCCGAGCGCGTCGAGTTGCGCCTCCGATACCGCACCGACGTACTGGGTGCGTCCGGTGGGCGATGTGGTGGTGGCGCAACCGGCCACCAGCGCAGTGATGGCGAGTGACAGCAGCAGGGGCTTCATGGCCGGCTCCATTCAGGGACATGGCACTTGTAATGGGGCCGCCCTGAAGGGGGCGTCAAGCTACACGTCCAGGTTGGCGACCTTGAGCGCGTTGTCCTCGATGAACTCGCGGCGCGGCTCGACCACGTCGCCCATCAGGGTGCTGAAGATCTGGTCGGCCGCAACCGCGTCCTCGATCTTCACTTGCAGCAGGCGCCGGGTGTCCGGATTGACCGTGGTGTCCCACAGCTGCTCGGGGTTCATTTCGCCCAGGCCCTTGAAGCGCTGGATCTGGCGGCCCTTCTTGGCTTCGTCCAGCAGCCAGGCCTGGGCTTCGGCGAAGCTGGCGACCGGCTGGTTGCGGTTGCCGCGGATGATGTGGGCACCGTCGCGGATCAGGCCATGCAGCTGCAACGCGGCTTCGCGCAGCGGGCGCAGGTCGCCGCCGACGAACGCGGACTGCGGCAGCACCTGGATGGTTTCCACGCCCATGTGCATGCGATGCGCGACCAGCGCCGCCTGTCGCGTTTCATCGCCGGCCTGGTATTCCAGGCGATAGCGCGGCTTGCCGAGCCCGCTGCGGTTGAGTCGCGCTTCCAGCGCCTGCAACTCGTGGCTTTCGTCGACGTTGCGGCCGAAGTGCTCGGCGTCCAGCGGGGTGAAGTCGATCAGCGCCTCGAGCACGTGCGGGTCGAAGCGATGCGCGTTGCGTCCGATCGCCTCGCGCGCGCCGGCGTAGGCCAGCAGCAGCTTTTCCAGCGCTTCGCCGGTGATCGGCGGCTCGCCTTCGGCCGGCACCAGCGCCGCGCCCTCGACCGCGTTGCTGGCCAGGTAGGCATCCAGCGCCGCATCGTCCTTCAGGTACAGCTCGGTCTTGCCCTGCTTGATCTTGTACAGCGGCGGCAGGCCGATATAGATGTGTCCACGCTCGATCAGCTCGGGCATCTGCCGGTAGAAGAACGTCAGCAGCAGCGTGCGGATGTGCGCGCCGTCGACGTCGGCGTCGGTCATGATGATGATGCGGTGGTAGCGCAGCTTGTCCGGGTTGTATTCGTCGCGGCCGATGCCGGTGCCCAGCGCGGTGATCAGGGTGCCGACCTGGTCGGACGCGAGCATGCGGTCGAAGCGCGCGCGCTCGACGTTGAGGATCTTTCCTCGAAGCGGCAGCACCGCCTGGTTCTTGCGGTTACGGCCCTGCTTGGCCGAGCCGCCGGCCGAGTCGCCCTCGACGATGAACAGTTCGCTCAGCGCCGGATCCTTCTCCTGGCAGTCGGCGAGCTTGCCGGGCAGGCCGGCGATGTCGAGCGCGCCCTTGCGCCGGGTCAGGTCGCGGGCCTTGCGCGCGGCCTCGCGGGCGCGGGCGGCGTCGACGATCTTGCCGGCGATGGCCTTGGCCTCGACCGGGTGCTCCTGGAGGAACTCCTCCAAACGTGCACCGAACGTGCTCTCAACGACCGGCCTCACCTCGGAACTGACCAGCTTCTCCTTGGTCTGGCTGGAGAAGCTCGGGTCCGGCACCTTGACCGACAGGACCGCGATCATGCCTTCGCGCATGTCGTCGCCCGACAGGGTGATCTTGGCCTGCTTGGCGATGCCGTTGTTTTCGATGTAGTTGCTCAGCGTGCGCGTCAGTGCGGCGCGGAAGCCAATCAGGTGGGTGCCGCCATCCTTTTGCGGGATGTTGTTGGTGAAGCAGAACATCGCTTCCTGGTAGGCGTCGGTCCACTGCAGGGCGACGTCGACGGTGATGCCGTTCTGCTCGCCGGTCACCGAGATCACGTTCGGGTGCAGCGGCGTCTTCAGCTGCGCCAGGTGCTCGACGAAGGAGCGGATGCCACCCTCGTACTGGAACACGTCGCGTCGCGGCTCGCCGCGCTCGTCGATCAGGGTGATCTTGACGCCCGAGTTGAGGAACGACAGTTCGCGCAGGCGACGGGCCAGGATGTCGTAGTGGAATTCGACGTCGCTGAAGGTTTCCTGCGACGGCCAGAAGCGCACCAGCGTGCCGCGCTTGTCCGAGGCCTCCAGGCGCTCCAGCGGCGCCACCGGCTCGCCCATCGCGTATTCCTGGAAGTGGTGGTAGCCATCGCGCCAGATGTCGAGGGTGAGCTTGCGCGACAGCGCATTGACCACCGACACGCCGACGCCGTGCAGGCCGCCGGATACCTTGTAGCTGTTGTCGTCGAACTTACCGCCGGCGTGCAGCTGGGTCATGATCACCTGCGCCGCCGACACCTGCTCTTCCTTGTGGATGTCGACCGGAATGCCGCGGCCGTTGTCGAACGACGACACCGAACCATCCTCGTGGATGGTGACGACGATGTCGTCCGCATGCCCGGCGAGCGCTTCGTCGATCGAGTTGTCGACGACTTCGAACACCATGTGGTGCAGGCCGGTGCCATCGTGCACGTCGCCGATGTACATGCCCGGCCGCTTGCGCACGGCCTCGAGGCCGCGCAGCACGGTGATCCGGCTGGAGTCGTAGTTGTTGCCGTTCTCGTCGGCGGGCGTGGTTTCGATCGGGGTGTTTTGCGACATGCGGCGGCAGGCTCCAGCGACGCCGACGGGCGGTTCTCCCGTCGGGATCAAAGACACATTAGCTATGGATGCGTGAAGTATACCAAGCGGCGTTCGTCGACGCCTGCGGTGCCATCGGACCGAT
Organism: Pseudomonadota bacterium; assembly: GCA_030852515.1. GTDB lineage: Bacteria > Pseudomonadota > Gammaproteobacteria > Xanthomonadales > Xanthomonadaceae > Cognatiluteimonas. The sequence continues at coordinate 5,004 of JALYWW010000079.1, read as the reverse complement.
GGCGCCTATTCAGCCGGCCTTACCGCGTTTTGTTCCACGTGGAACACCCTGGGCACGGCGGCTGGTACGGCGCCGCTTCCCGCCGCCAGTCCGGCCGGTGCCTCGGTGCCGGTTACCAGCACCTGGGTGCCGTAGTCCCGCAGCCGTCGCAGCACCAGCGCCTGGTGCGCCCGGTCCAGTTCGGAGGCCAGGTCGTCGAGGGCCACCACCGGCCATTCGCCCCGGATCGCCGCCTGGTGTTCGGCCTGGGCCAGCAGCGCCGCCAGCGCGGTGAGCTTGGCCTGGCCCCGCGACAAGGCCTCCCGGCCCGGAATGGCCGCCTGGACGATGCGCCAGTCGGCGCGGTGCGGTCCCACCGAAGTAAACCCCGTGGCCAGGTCGCGGTCCCGGGCCAGGAGCAGGGCATCGGCCAGCGAAAGCTCTTCGCGACGCCAGCCCGGCTGGAACCCGAGCTCGGTGGTGCCGGCTTCCGGCAACAGGGCCTCCGTCGCCGCAGCCACGTAGGGCTGCAGCTGGGCCAGGTAGCGCTGCCGGTGCTGGGTCAGCACGGTTCCGGTCTGGTCCAGCTCGCTCTCCCAAGCCTCAAGCTGGCCATCGCGCTGGCGGGCCTTGAGCAGGGCGTTACGCTGCTTGAGCGCCCGGGCGTAGCGGCGCCACAACGGGAGAAAGCTCGGTTCCACGTGGAACAGGCCCCAGTCCATGAAGCGCCGGCGGGATTCCGCGGCGCCCATCACCAGAGCGTGGCTGCCGGGCTCGAAGGTCACTACCGCGAGCGCTGCGCAAAGGTCGCCCAACTGGCCCAGCGGCTGCCCGTCGAGCCGGCCTTCCCAGGACTGACCATTATGGCGCAGCCCCGCTTTGCGCAGCCGGCCTCCTGCCTCCTGCCATTCGACGAAGATCTCGACCGCGGCGGCCCCGAACCGGACCAGCCCGTCGCGGACCCGGCCGCGGAAGCTCCGTCCGTACGCCATCAGGTGCAGGGCCTCCAGCACGCTGCTCTTGCCGCTGCCATTGGCGCCCAGCAGCAGGTTGAGGCCTGGCCCAGGCTCGAGCGCGCCGCGCTCGAAACAGCGCAACCCCGAGAACTCGAGCCGGGTTACCTGCATGGCGCCAAAGCAGAACGCCCGGACCAGGCCGGGCGTTCGCGTTCCACGTGGAACCGGACCGGTGTAGGCGCTCCGGTCATAGCCTGAGCGGCATCACCACGTGCCGGCATCGCTCGCTACCGGCCTCGCGGACCAGGGCGGACGAATTGGCGTCGCGCAACTGCAGTACCACGTGTTCCTCGCGCAGGGCGGAGAGGGCGTCGAGCAGGTAGTTGACGTTGAAGCCAATGGCCAGGGCATCGACCTTGGTGTCGGCCTCGATCTCTTCCTGCGCTTCTTCCTGGTCGGGGTTGTGGGCGCTGATCTTCAGCTGGCCCGGCGACACCTCGACCCGGACGCCGCGGTACTTCTCGTTGGACAGGATCGCCGCGCGCTGCAGGGCGGCGCGGAACACCTCGCGGTCGATCTTGACCTCACGGTCGGCACCGATCGGCACCACCGCCTCGTAGTCGGGGAAACGGCCATCGATCAGCTTGCTGGTGAAGGTGACATCGTCGCGCTTGACCCGGATGTGATTGCGGCCGACTTCCAGCTCCAGCTCGCGGTCGCTGCCTTCAAGCAGCCGCTGCAACTCGGTCACGCCCTTGCGCGGGACGATGATCTGGCGCTTGACGTTGGCACCGGCATCCAGCGGCGCTTCGCACAGGGCCAGGCGGTGACCATCGGTCGCCACGCAGCGCAGGCTCTGCTCGCGCAGGTCGAACAGCAGGCCGTTGAGGTAATAACGCACGTCCTGCTGGGCCATGGCGAACGCGGTGCGTTCGATCAGCTCCTTGAGCCCTGCCTCGGACACGCGCACACGCTCGGTCGCCTCGACCTCGTCCACCGACGGGAAGTCGTTCGCGGGCAGGCTGGCCAAGGTGAAGCGGCTGCGGCCGGCCTGCACGGTCACCTTGTCGCCGGTCTGCGAGACCGTGATCTTGCTGCCGTCGGGCAGGGCGCGGACGATCTCGAACAGTTTCCGCGCCGGGATCGTGGTCTCGCCATCCTGGGCATCGTCGACCGCGTGGCGCGCGACCATCTCGACTTCGAGGTCGGTACCGGTCAGCGACAGCTGCCCGCCCTTGACCTGCACCAGCAGATTGGCGAGTACCGGCAGGGTCTGTCGCCGCTCGACGACGTTGACCACCTGGGCCAGCGGTTTCAGGAAGACTTCGCGTTGCAGGCTGAAGCGCATGCGGACCCCTTGAAGATTGCCCAGCTTTTGAATAAATGGATAAATCAAGAACAGTGGTGGTGCTGGTATCGCGAAAAACCGGTGATAACTAACTCAACCAATTGTTTTCATTGAACTTTCCGGCCCGACTTGGCTGTGGGCCGGAGCCGGCGGAAGTGTCTGGCAAGTTGTGGACAACTTTTACCCGCGTTGTGCCGGGCCTGGCTTGTCCACAGCTTCTCCCCACATCATCCACCAATGCCGCGCTACTCGCTGAGCTTGCGGATCAGCTTCTCCCAATCCTCCCGCAACTTGCCGTCCGTCTCCAGCAGGTGCTTCACCTGACGACAGGCATGCAGCACCGTGGTGTGGTCGCGGCCGGCAAACGCATCGCCGATTTCCGGAAGGCTGTGTTCGGTCAGCTCCTTGGCCAGCGCCATTGCCACCTGGCGCGGCCGGGCCAGCGAACGCGTCCGCCGTTTCGACAACAAGTCCTTGATCTGCAGGCCGTAGTAGTCTGCCACGACCTTCTGGATGTTGGCGATGCTGATCGACTGCTGCTGCGCCCGCAACAGGTCGCGCAGCGTTTCCTGGGCGAACTCCGGGGTGATCGCGCGGCCGGTGAAATTGGCCCGCGCGGCCAGCGTGTTGAGCGCCCCTTCCAGGTCGCGCACGTTCGAACGCATCTTCTTGGCGATCAGGAACGCCACGTCCTCCGGGATCACGGTGCCGCGCTCGGCGGCCTTGGACAGGACGATCTGGGCGCGGGTCTCGAAGTCGGGCGGGTCGATGGCGACCGAAAGGCCCCAGCCCAAACGCGATTTCAGCCGCGGCTCCAGGCCTTCGACTTCGCGCGGGTAGCGGTCGCAGGTCAGGATGATCTGCTGCTTGCCGTCGAACAGCGCGTTGAAGGTGTGGAAGAACTCCTCCTGGGTGCGGTCCTTGCCGGCGAAGAACTGAATGTCGTCGATCAGCAGCGCGTCGATGCCCTGGAACTGGCGCTTGAACGCCTCCATGCCGCCGCTGGTCTTGTCGTACAGCGCCTTGGTGAACGCGCTCATGAACTGCTCCGAGCGCATGTACATGACCCGCATGCCCGGGCGGTTGGCGCGCATCGCGTTGCCGGCCGCGAACATCAGGTGGGTCTTGCCCAGGCCGGTGCCGCCGTAGAGCAGCAGCGGGTTGTGGGCGCGGTCGCCGGGCTGTTGCGCGGCCTGCCAGGCGGCGGCGCGGCCGAGCTGGTTGCTGCGGCCCTCGACGAAGTTCTCGAAGGTGTAATGGCTGTCCAGGTGGCCCTGGAAGCTGTCGTCGGCCTGGGCGACCGCGGCGGCCGTGGCGCTGGCCGGGGCAGGGGCCGCCGTGGGCGCGCGGCGCAAGGCGCCGATCTCGAGGCTGACCTCGCCATCGCCGGCGAAATGGGCCAGGAGCTCGCGGATCCGGCCCAGGTAGCGGGCGCGGACCTCGTCCATCACGAACGCATTGGGGGCATACAGGACGTAGCCGTCTTCGCGCTGGCTGGCCTGGAGCGGTTTGAGCCAGGTATGCACCTCTTCGGCCGGAAATTCGGCTTCGAGGCGCTCGAGACAGCGGGGCCAGGCATCCATGTGGATAAGTATAGCCGCGCGGTTGACCGAAGCGGGTGCCGGCCGCTATCATTTCCAGTTCTTTCCGCCCCTGCTTGACCGCACGAGTCCGTCATGGCCACCAAGCGCACCTACCAGCCCAGCAACCTCAAGCGCAAGCGCGACCACGGCTTCCGTGCCCGCATGGCGACCGCCGACGGCCGCAAGATCCTTGCCCGTCGTCGTGCCAAGGGTCGCAAGCGCCTCACTGCCTGATCCTTGCAGGCCGCATTGCCGGCCGAAGTGATCGTCGCCGTCGATGTCGCCAAGGCACCCCGCGGCACCCCCTTGCACATTTCCCCGCGCCGCCCGGGTCAGGGCGCGCGCGGATTTCGGCCGCGTGTTCGACGCTGGCCGCCGCACCGCGAGCCCCGCGATGAGCCTGCACTGGTTGCGCGATGCGCAGCCGGCCCGGCTCGGCCTGGCCGTGTCTCGCAAGGTCGATCCGCATGCGGTGGGCCGCAACCGGATCAAGCGCAACCTGCGCGAACAGTTCCGCCAGCTGCGCGCCGAACTGCCCGATGGTGCCTACGTCGTGGTCGCGCGCGCGCCTGCCGCGAAGCTGCAGAACGCGGAACTTCGCGCGGCCTTCCTTGCACTGTTGCAGCGCGCCGGCGCGTTGCCCCCCCGGGACGCGACCGGCACAATGACCGGCTGACCTTGCGTCATCTCCTTCTTTTCCCTGGCATTCCATGAACCAGACCCGCACCTTCCTGATCTTCGCCTGGCTGGCCGTGGCGACCATGTTGTTCATGGCGTGGTCGCGCGACAACGCCACACCGACCGCGCCCGCAACCCAGGGGGACGTGCCGGCCGCAGTGGACAGCGGCGACAGCACCGTGCCGACCGTCGCCCGCGACATGGTGCCGGGCGTGGCGGCCGTCCCGACGGCTCCGGCCGCCGGCATGTCCGCGCCGATGCAGCCAATGGCAGCGAGCGCGGCACCGGCGGTCACCGTCACCACCGACGTGCTGCGTGTGGTCCTGGACGGCGGCAACGTGCGCCAGGCCGACCTGTTGCGCTACCCGCAGACAACCGAGGCGGGCAGCGAACCGATGCGCCTGTTCTCGTCAGACGCGGCGACCTTCTTCCAGGCGCAGAGCGGCTGGGTGAGCAGCAC
>JALYWW010000078.1 GCA_030852515.1 Pseudomonadota bacterium | reverse complement strand
GCTTTCCTCCGTTTCCAAGTCGCTCGCCAGCACGCTATCGACTGACAGAACGTGGGTCACCCGGTAGCCACGGCCACCTGAAATAACGTGGTCTCCGACACCAATCTCGAAGAACTGTCGTGAGGCAGCCATGTCAGCGCCTCAATTCCACAGTTGAGTTCATCGTCAACGGTGTATCGAGCGGTGCGACAATCTCGAGCTCGGCAATGAGCATCCACAGAAACGGCAACGCTACCGCCTGGTTGTCTGCCGACCAGTAGGCCGCGGTCAGCAGGCCACAGACAGTGGACGGCCCCGTCGTTGCCAACGTTGCAAGCAGATGCTTACGAACGCCTGGGTCCGGAGTCAGATGAAGGTATCGACGCAGGAAGCGGACGTTCTTGAGCTTCGGCGTCCGGATGTGCTTTTCATTAATGACCTTGAAGCGCCATCCGTGCTCGCGGCAGTAACGCGTGGCGGCGACGAAGCGGGCCCGGTATTCGGCCCATTTGCGCAGTTCTTCTCGAGGCTTGACCTCGTACACAACCATCTGGGCGTTGTCTTCGTGACCCCACAACACAGCCACATCTGGCTTGTACACGTGCCTCTTCCCATCGAGTTCGTACTCGACGGTGAAGGGCTGAACCTGCAGGGCGCTCACCTCAGGCAAGAACGCAAGCAGTTCGAGCCAGTCGCGTTCCAGCGATGATTCGAAGGCAGCGGATTCCCCTCCACCCAGCGCCACACGTCCCGTCAGAGACCGCCGATTAGTGCCGATTCGCCGGGCAGGCTTAATTTGAATTAGTCGCGCCATAAACTAGAATTCCCTATCTAGTCGCAGCTATATATGGATTCAGTCGTCCTTATTACCAGTGGAGCATGTGCCCAAGCTACTGAAAAGTAAAGGGGGCCGGTCGCAGCATTAAACAGATTTCACAGCGGTTCCGAAGCGCGTCCGGGCGAGATCTCGCTCGCGCACAACGGCGTGCTGTTCCTGGACGAGCTGCCCGAATGGGGACGGCATGCACTGGAGGTCTTGCGCGAACCGCTCGAGTCCGGCCTGGTCACGGTGTCGCGCACCGCACGCCAGAACGAGTTTCCCGCGCGCTTCCAGCTCGTCGCCGCGATGAACCCCTGTCCGTGCGGATGGGCTGGCGACCCGTCCGGCCGCTGCAACTGCAGCCCGGACATGATCGCGCACTACCGTGGGCGGGTATCCGGGCCCTTGCTCGATCGCATCGACCTGCACGTGGAAGTGGCACGCTTGCCGCCGGCGGAACTGCGCCCCGATGCACCGGCGGGCGAAACGAGTGCGCAAGTACGCGCGCGTGTGCAAGCCGCTCGCGCCGTGCAGCACGTTCGCGCGGGCAAACCGAACTCGCAGCTGGATGCCGCCGAAACCCGCATCCATTGCCGCCTGTCCGAAAGCGACCAGGCCTTGCTGGAACGGGCGATCGACCAGCTGCAGCTCAGCGCGCGCTCGATGCACCGGATCCTGCGGGTGGCGCGCACGGTTGCCGACCTGGCCGGTGCCGACGCGATTGCCAGCGCGCATCTCGCCGAGGCGCTGGGATACCGCCGCCTGGAGCGGCGCATGGAATGAACAGCGCCTAGCCGGCATCCGCCGGGATCTTCCAGACCTTGTGGTTCGGGTCCAGTTCCGACGTCGTCATGGTGTCCGCGCGGATGCCGAAGCCGCAGACCGCCAGCGGCCCGTCGACGTATCCGGTGAGCCCGAACGCATTCTCGATGTCGACCTCGTTGATCGCCGCGGTGATGAAGGCACCCAGGCCCTGTTCCGTTGCCGACAGGAAAAGGGTCTGCGACAGGTGCCCCGCATCCAGGATGCAGACGCGGTAAGCCTTGGCGTGGTTGCGGTACTTCCAGAAGTTGCGCAAGAATCGCGGCACGAGCACGACCAGCACGTGCGCGTCGGCGAACCAGTGCTGGCCAGCCACCGCGCGAATGGCGAGTTCCTGCAACGTTTCCTCGCCGCCCGGCCATGGCAACGGCTGCAGCGCGTGGTCCACGGAGCGGTAGCGATATACCCCGGACGCCAGGCCTTCGACCCGCTGCACCAGCAGGCAGGCATCGACCGGATGCAATGCTCCGCCCGAGGGGCTGGTCTTCTTCAGCATGTCGAGATCGCGCGCGGCCTGCACTTGCCCACGCGCGCCGAACACACGCTCCAGGACCTGGGCGAAGCGGGCAAGCGGCAACTGGCTGTCGAGATCAAAGTTGCGACAGGTGTTGCGGGCATCCAGCAACTCGTCGAGCGGCGCGCGCGCGGCGCGCGGCAGGCCGATGCGCGCCGATGCGTCGCCTCGCTCGTCCTGCACGGGCGGCGGCACGCCAAGCTTCTCGCGCATGTCCGCGGAGCTCGCCATGCCTTCCTCCAGCAGCTCGCGCACCGAATCCATGCCCTGCCAGCGCGATGCGGAATGGTAAAGCGCGGCCGCAGGGTGCCAGTGCTGCGCGCGCAAGGCCTCGTCGCGTTCGCGTTGCGCAGCCCACGCCTTGCCGCGCCCCACCAGGAGGCCTGCGCGCAGCAGCCGGCGCAACCGCCCTGCACCGTGATCCCGGCGCAGGGGCATGGCCTCGACCCAATCATGAGGGCTGAGCGAGCCGAGCAGGGCGACGTCGCGGGGCTCGACTTCCAGGGGCGCATCCAGCGTCGGGGCGTGCGCGAACCATTGCATCCGGCTGACTACGCCGGTGCCGCCGGTCAGCAGCGCGCCCAGCTCGAAATGTGCGAGCTCGCGCGGTTCCAGCCACAGCACGGCACAGCGCCGAAGTCGCATCGTCATCCCCTGGCCTGGTCCAGCACAGGGTAATGGACCGGCAGGCTGCTTGTGCACGGGCCACAAGGCGGGTAGCTTCCTGCGCGGGGATACCCATCAATCAACAGGGGAAACGCACGATGGCTGCAAAGAAGGGGCCGGCTCCGGCGCCGCTGGATCCGAAGGTCGCGAAGAAGTTCCTGGACCTGCTGTCCACCGACAACGACTTCCGCCGGTTGTTCAAGAAGGACGCGCCGGCTGCACTGGCGAAAGCCGGTTACAAGGTATCCGCGGGTTCCGCCGAAGCGGGCGGATGCATGCAGCTCAAGGTCGCCGATCGCATCGCGCCCAAGGCCGACATCGTGCGCGATCGCGCAAAGCTCGAGGCCGCGCTCGGCATCCCGATGCTGTTCATCGAATCCAGCGGCTTCAAGGCGCGCTAGCGCCCGGGCTAGTCCGCGCTGGCCTTGTTCGCGCTGGCATCGGCGACCGCGAAGACCGTCAGCAGGCTGCCCGCCGGACGTTCCACGTACGCGCGACCGCGATGGGCGCCCAGCCATCGCGCTTCGCGCGCGGCGCCGGCTTCGTCACCGGCGCCCTGCAGGCAGCGCCCCACGCTGGCATGCACGAGCACCATGGCCTGGCCGCGGCCGGCCAGCCTGCCCAGGTCGCGGCAGGCGTCGCCAGGCGCGCCGGAAATGCGTTCGAGTTCGGCCCTCAGCACCAGGTCCATCTGCCCCATCATCGGGTAAGCGTCGACCTGCCCGAACCGCACCGTCGCGTCGAGTGCGGCCTGGACCCGGTCGCCCGCATCCAGCCGCGCTGCCATGTAACCCAGCGCCTGCGCCATCGAGATCGAGAATCCGCCGACCATGCTTTCGAGGCGTTCGTCGTTGGCACGCAGCCAGTCGAACTCCTGGTCGATGCGTGACAGCAACTCCGCGCGCGGCAGTTGCGCTGCGGCGACTTCCACGGCCAGCTGGGTGAAGCGCAAGCTGGGCCCGGCGAACTGGCTTTCGGCCTTCATCGCCGCTTTGGTGGCCTCCGCGGAGAGCTGGCGCGCCGACGCCCAGTCGCCGCGGTCGGCTGCAATCAGCGCGCGCTCGGCCGGCGCAAGGGACTCGATGCTGGCCGCACCCGTCGGGATGCGCTGCGCAAGCGCGCGGTCGGCGCCGTCCCAGTCGTCCTGGACGGCATGGGCGAACGCAAGGCTGTAGCCGGCGCCCCGATAGCCGAGCTTGCGTGCCTCGCCGATGTCGCGGATCGCTTCGGCCGGCTTGTCCAGCGCGAGCTGCACGATGCCCTGCAGGTATTTCGCCGCGCCGCGGCGTTCGGCCTGCGGGACGGTCGCGGCACGCGCATGGTGCAGGGCTGCGGCGAGGTCGTTGCTTTCCCACAGTTCGAGCTGTCCGAGGGTCAGGTGCGCATCCAGCTGGTCTGGATACAAGGCCAGCAACTGGCGCGAACGCTCGATGGCCGCCAACGGCGGGCCCAGCCGCGCCACCGCAGCCTGGACCCGCAGCGCATCGCGCGGCCCAAGCCGGTCGCCGAGCGCCAGCGCGCGCGCATAGTAGTTCCGCGCCTGCGGGATGTCCCCGAGCGAATGTGCGTAAACACTTCCCGCCAGCGAAAGCGCGAGGGCGAAGCCCGGGTCCAGCGCGATCGCGCGGTCGTAGTACGAAATCGCCTCCCTGGGTTCGCCTGCAGCGCTGTGGCGCAGGCCGATGGCGAAGGCCTTCAGCGCGTCGAGATTGGCCGTGGTCGCCTGCGGCAACGGCATCGAGGTGTCCTGGATCGACTGCATCGCCTCGCCGAGCTGTTCCCGAAGTTCGGCCGTCACCTCGTCGATCGATCCCAGCGTGGACTCTGCACCACCGCCATCGGCCGAGGCCGCATACACCGTGGTCTGCGTATGCGGATCGATCACTTCCGCACTCACCCGCACCCGCCCGCCCACTTCGGCGACCGTCGGCAGGATCACCGCGCGCGCGCCATCGCGCAGCGCGATCTCGGACGCAATGGCGCGATCAAGGACGGTGTCGGGCTTGCGCCGCATCCGCTCCAGGGTGTCGCGCGCCTTCAGGTCGCTGAGCACGTTGACGTAGCGCGACTGCTCCAGGCTGATGCGAAACGCCTGCTCCAGCGATTCGTCCAGCATCGCGTCGCCGGTGAGGTTGCGCAGGTCGGCAACCACCACCCAGTCGCGCTCGGCGAAGGCGATCGCCGGCTGCGGTTTGGTCATGAACCAGGCGCCGCCGGCCAGGCCGGCGACCAGCACCAGCTCCGCGGCCAGCGCGGCGGGACGCCGCCACAAGGGGATGTCACGCCAGGCCTTGTTCCGGTTCTGCTGCGGCGCGCGCAGCGGCGCGATGCCGGGCTCGCCGACCTCGTAGATCTCCTGCACCTGCGGCACGCCCTTGAAGCGCCAGCGTCCGTGTGACTTCCACAGCAGGTGTTCGCCGCGCTCGCCCAGCTCGCGCGCGGCGCGATGGGCCAGCGGCTCGGCGGTGGCCGACAGCAGGATCTGCCCCGGCCGGGCCAGGGTCATCAGGCGGCCGGCCATCGGCTTGGCCAGGCCTTCGACCTCCAGCGGCTTGGCGCCGACGTTGACCGCGGCATCGCTGTTGCGCCAGGTCAGCACTTCGCCCACGTGCAGCCCGGAACGCGCCTGCAGCTCGACGCCATGGCGGGCAACCTTGTGCTGCTCACCCAACTCGCGCAGGCCGCGCACGTAGTCCATGGCAAAGCCGAGGCCGTCGATCGGCCGTTCGAACAGCAGCAGCAGGCCGTCGGAGCGGTCGATCAGGCGTCCGTGCCATTGCTGCTGCAGCGTCAGCACCAGGCGGTCGTGGGCGCGGAAAAGTTCGGCCGCTTCGTTGTCGCCCAGGCGTTCGACCAGCGTGGTCGAGTCGCACAGGTCGGTCAGCAGCAGCGTCCGGACCTGCGGGTTGCCCAGTTGCGGGGAATCGATGTCGGGCGCGTTCACGGGCAGGACCTAGACCGGCGCCAGCGCGTCGTCCTGCCACTCGACCCGGTTGCCGCCCAGTCGCTTGGCCCGGTACAGCGCCGCGTCGGCGTTGGCATACCAGTCGTCCCAAGCCTGGTCCGGGGCCACCGGGCAGGCGCCGATGCTCAGGGTGGTGATCTGCGGCGGCGACGGCTGCAGCTTGAACAGCGCCTGCGCGGTGTCGACCACGAACTGGGCGATGCGCACGACGTCGCCCTGGCGTTCGGCGCCGACCAACAGGCAGAACTCGTCGCCGCCCAGGCGGCAGGCGAGATCGTCGACACCAGCGGCCGACCGCAGGATGTTGGCCACGCCCTGCAGCACGCGGTCGCCGACCAGGTGCCCGTGCTCGTCGTTGATGCCCTTGAACCGGTCGCAGTCGATCAGCAGCAGTCCGCGGCCGGCCAGCAGGTCGTTGCGCCGGCGCTGCTCCAGGTGCAGCTGGAAGCCGCGGCGGTTGGCCAGGCCGGTGAGCTCGTCGGTGCGGGTCAGCTGCTCGGTCTGGTTGAGCCGGTGGGTGGTCGCGCGCAGCGTGTCGAGGGTGGATTGCAGGTCGATGTTGCGGCGGCGCAGGCGCCCGATCAGGCTCTGCTCGTTCAGCACCACCCGCGCGATCGCGCGGCGCAGGAAGTGGGCGAGCAGGGTCGGCGCCCGGCGCGCCATCGGTTCGAACTCGTCCTGGCGCAGTTCCAGCAGCACCGCGCTGCTGGCGGCGGTGGCGTCGGCGCTTCGGGCGTGGTCGCCGATCAGCAGGCCGAGTTCGCCGAAGAATTCGTGCCGGCCCAGGCGCTTGGGGACCAGGTCGTCGCCGAAGTCGAGGTCGATCTCGCCCTGCACGACCACGTACATGGTGGTGCCCAGGTCGCCGCGCCGGAACAGGTTTTCGCCGGCCGCAACCAGCCGCGGCCGCCCGAGTTGCTCGAACAGCGCGTACTCCTCCGCGGTCAAGGCGGCGGTGGACGGATCCATGCCCGTGTCCCCCATGCCAGTTTCCATGGACCTCAGGCCGGCGTCAGCGGTCATCACGACTCCCATGTCGTGGTTGAACGCGAGAATAGCATCGGAGCGGCCGCGGCCCGGCCAGCGTCAGTTCGCTGCCGGTTGCGCGACGCTGCGGTTCTTGCCGCGCCACGGTGCGTACCAGCGCTGGATCCGGCGGATGTCGGCGTCCATGTCATCGGTCAGGGTGAACGTCGGGCCGATGCCGACCACCTTGCGCGGGTAGTCGAAGTACGCAGGCAGCACCGGCACCCCGGCCTGGCTGGCGATTTTCCAGAAGCCGTACTTGAAGCGCGGCACCGGCTTGCGGGTGCCTTCCGGCGCCAGCCCGAACCAGTAGCGGTCGCCATCCCGGATCAGCTTCGCGGCCTGCTCGGTCACCCCGGCGGTTTCGTCGCGGTTGACCGCGATCACCCCCAGCCAGCGCATCAGATGGCTCAACGGCCACCAGAACAACTGGTGCTTGCCGAGCACGCGGATGTCCAGGTCCATCGCCAGCTTGGCGGCGAATCCCCAGATGCCGTCCCAGTTGGACGAGTGCGGCGCGCCGATCAGCACCAGCCGGGGAATGTCCGGGAACGCGCCTTCCATGCGCCAGCCACCCAGGCGCAGGACCGTGCGCCCGAGCCAGCGGGCGAAGCGGCCATGCCCCGCCCGCGGCGCGTTCGGCGGCAGCGGCAGCACGACGCCGTCGAGCATGCTGTCGTCGGGAATGATGTCGTCGGTTGGCTCGCCCATCGCTGGATCGTACTGTTTCGACGGGTCTCAGGCAGCCTCTTCGACCTCCTGCTCCTGCTCCTGTGCTCGGCCGGACTCGACCATCGCCTGCGGCTGGTCCGGGCAGCGCTTGTTCGGGCACAGCATCTGCATGTAGTCGGCGTCGAAGCACAGGCGCTCGACCAGGAAGTCGACGAAGGCGCGGACCTTGGGCGAGGTGGCATGGCCGCGCGGGAACACTGCGTTGAACTCCAGGTCCGGGCCGGTCCAGCCGGCCAGCACGCGCTGCACCATGCCCTGCTCGGCGTATGCCTTGACGGTGACGTCGCTGGCCAGCATCAAGCCCTCGCCCGACAGCAGCGCACCCTTGAGCGCCGCCGGATCGTTGGCGACCAGGATCGGGTCGATGCGGTACTCGGCGCTGCGCTCGCCGTCACCGAGTTGCCAGTAGTAGTTGCCGTTGCGGCGCGACTTCTGCATGCCAAGGGTGCGGTGGTGCTGCAGGTCGTCGGGATGCAGCGGTTCGCCGTGGCGCTTGATGTAGGCGGGGCTGGCGTAGACCTGGGTGCGGAATACCGACAGCCGGCGCGCGACCAGGTTGGAGTCGGGCAGGGTGCCGATGCGCAGCGCGACATCGACTTCGCCATCGATCAGGTCGACGTGCTCGTTGCTGAGCGACATTTCGACCCGCACTTCCGGGTGCTGGGCGTGGAACTGGCCGAGCAACGGCGCGATCCACATGATCCCCGCCGAATACGGTGCGCTGACACGCAGCCAGCCGCGCGGGCCGCCCTGCAGCTGCCCGACCGCGCTCTCGGCCTCTTCGAGCTCGCGCGCGATGCGCTGGCAATGCTCGTAATAGACGCTGCCGGCTTCGGACAGGCCGAGCTTGCGCGTGGTGCGGTGGAGCAGCTGCGCGCCCAGCCGCTGCTCGAGCTCCTGCACCTTGCGGCTGACGGTGGTCTTGGGCAGGCGCAGGGCGTTGGCCGCGGCGATGAAGCTGCCGAGCTCCACCACCTTGACGAAGATCAGGGTGTCGTTGAGATCGCGGGTCACGGGGAGTCTCCGGGGCGTGGGCGGGATTGGACCAGACAAGGGACAATTATTCCCCGAATGGATGGCTAATCAAGTGCCATCCATGCGCCTATGTTGTCGGCCATCCTCCTTGATGGCCGACCCCGATGTTCCGCCCGACGCACCGTCCCCTGGTCCGCAATGCCCTGTCCGCCCTGGTCGCCCTCGACCTGCTCGGCTTGGCTACGCTTGTTTCGAATCAATGGTTTGCCATTGATCCCGTGCTGGCCTGGGGGGTCGCCGCTGTACTGGCGTTGCCGGTGTACGTGCTGGTGATGCCGCTGTCCAATGCGGTGGTCGCCATGGCCGATCGCTTCGGCGGCGTCCCGGATGCGGGAGAAAAAATCCCGGGAGCGGGACAATGAGCGACCGCCTGATTGTCCTGGGTGCCACCGGCACCATCGGTCGGGCTGTCGTCGCCCAGGCGCTGGGCGACGGCCGCAGCGTGATTGCGGTTGCCCGCAACGCCCGCAAGCTGGCGCAACTGGCGAATGAGCACGGCAGCGAAGCCGGCATCGCCACCCTGGCCGCCACGATCGCCAGCGACGGCGATGCGGCACGGCTGGCGGCGCGCATCGCTTCGCTGCCCGGCGCGCCGGCGACCGGCATGGTCGCCGCGATCCGCGGCAACGCCGAACGTGGCCGCCTGCTCGATGCGCCCGCCGACTTCCTCCAGCGCAGGCTCGACGAAGACCTGCTGCCGCACCTGTTCGCCGCGCGTCACCTGATGCCGCTGCTCGCACGCCAGCCCGATGCCGGCTACGTCCTGGTCGGCGGCCCGGGCGCGGAACACCCCTGGGCCGGCTACGGCCACCACTCGATCGGCGCCGCGGCGCTGCGCATGCTCGCGCGCGTGCTCCACGACGAAGCGCGCGCATTGCCGCTGCGGGTGCGGATGCTGTCGACGGACTCGCCGGTACGCACCGCGGCCAATGCCCGCCATGCCTGCGAACGCTGGCCCGATGCCGATGCCATCGCGCGGCAGGCGCTGCGCCTGCTCGATGGCGGCGGCCACCAGCCGCTGGTGCATTTCCCGCTCCGCGGTGCCACGCCTGTCGATGACGCGCGCCGCCTGCTGCAACGAATCGCTTCTTCCCCCATGTCCAAGGAAATCCCCTCGCCATGAACGCCCGCAAGGTCCTCGCCCGATCCAACGCCCGCCTGTCCATGCTCGCATTCGTATTCGGCGGGGCAATCGCGGTGGCCGCTGCCGGTTGCAGCAGCCAGGCGTCCTCCCCGCCCGCGATGCCGCCGGCGCCCGAAGTCAGCGTCGCCACCGTGGTATCCAGGCAGATACACCAGTGGGACGAGTTCAATGGTCGCATCGCCGCGGTCGAGTCGGTCGAGCTGCGACCGCGCGTCAGCGGCTACGTGCAGCGCGTCGCCTATGACGAAGGCAGCGAAGTCGCGAAGGGCGACCTGCTGTTCGTGATCGACCAGCGACCCTACCGCGCCGCACTCGACCAGGCCCTGGCCGGACTCGAGCGCGCCCGCGCCGAGGCGCGGCTGGCGCGCACCCAGCACGAACGCGCGCAGTCGCTGATCGAGGCGCGCGCGATCTCGCGCGAGGAGTTCGAGACCCGGCGCGCCGCGACCGCCCAGGGC
>JALYWW010000077.1 GCA_030852515.1 Pseudomonadota bacterium | reverse complement strand
CCGCCGCTCCCACATCAGCCGCTCCTGCATCTGCCGGCTGCTTGGCGATGTAGACGGCCGTCGCCAGGGCGAAGGCCAGCAACCAGGCCGCGACGAGCTGCCAGCGCAGGCGGGCGTGGGCGGGTCGCTCGATCGCCTGGTGCTGGGTATCGCTGAGCAGTGGCTGCATTTCCTCCCACATGCTGGCGCTGTCGAGCAGCTCCACCATGTGGGCACGGCCCACGCTGAAGGCCGAGCGCGGGAAGCGCTGTGGAATGGCGAGGATGCCGCCCTCGATGCCGCGTCCGCGCAGGTGGTTGGAGAACTCGGCGATCACGTTCGCGCCCGGGGTATAGGCACGGCTGTGGCGGCTGGACAGCAGCCAGTCCTGGCCGCGGCGCTGCAGCAGGTACTCGCCGTCGGTGCCGCCGCCGCCGAACCCGCGCTCGTAACCGCGGGTATTGAGTACCGCCAGCACCAGCTGGATGAAATCGCCCCAGTCCATCGACCCGAACATGGCCTGGCCTGCCTTGCGGCGTTCGCTCGGCAGCTGGAAGCGGTAGAGGAAGAAGGTGCTGGCCAGGGCGCTGCCCAGCAGCACCACCGCCGCGGTGAGCACGGGGGTCAAGGCAGGCGCTCCTGGAGCATGCGGCTAAGCTCGGATTCGATGGTGCCCTTCATCGCCGAGAACAGCAGGCCCAGGGTGGCGGTGACGTGGACCGCGCCCGGTTGCAGGGCGATGCGGCCGTCGACGCCGGTGCGCTTGAAATGCAGGGTGTCGCCCTCCCAGCGGTAATCGATTCCGAATTTCGCGCCGAGCCTGGCGATGGCCTGCTCGACGGCCGCGCGGGCGGCGGGTTGGGGCAGGGAATGCGGGTGCTGGAGATCGATGTTGGCCATGGCGACATTGTAGGTAAGATCACTGTCGTGAACGAGATTACCTTGCATGCACCGGGGACCCCGATCGATGCGCTGCGGCTGACCACCGGCCGGCATGCGATCGGTCGTGCCGATGATGGCTCGCTGGAGCGGCGCGAGCGGGCCGATGGCGCCCGCGTGTGCCTGTGCGTGGATCGACGCGGCGTCTGGCTGACGGTGGGCGAGGGCGTACGCGGCGTCCATGTGAACGGGCGCCCGGTGCAGCGCCAGGCGCTGCTGCGCACCGGCGACTGCATCCATGTCGATGGCCACGAGATCGTGCTGGCGCGTGGGAGTGGCGGAAGCCGCGAAGCCCCTCCCAGGGAATTCGCGGCCCAGGGCGCAAGCGATCCTCGCATCGTCCTGCGCGGCATTGGCGGCCATCACCACGGCCGCAGCTTCACCCTGGATCGCCAGCGCGTGGTCGGCAGCGGCAGCGACGCCGACATCCGCATCGACGATCCGGCATTCGCGCCCCGGCATGCGCGCATCGGCCTGCAGGACGGCATGGTCGTACTGCAGTCGCTTGGTGACGAGAGCTGCCTGGTCAATGGCCAGCGGCTGCGCGAAGCGGTGCTCCAGCCCGGCGACCAGATCGTGTTCGACGACCACCATCGGTTCGTGATCGAGGCGCCGTTGGCGATCCTGGGCGAGTTGCCGATGGAGCATTCGCCGGAGATGGTGGTGGTGCCATCGCGCGCGCGCGCCTCCGCCTGGCGCCTGCCGTGGCTGCTGCTGGCGGCCGTGTTGCTTGCCGCGGCGCTGAGCGCATTGTTTTTGTTGTAACCGGGGAATGTGATGCGCGCTTTCAATTTCAGTGCGGGGCCGGCGACGCTGCCGGAGCCGGTGTTGCGCCAGGCGGCCGAAGAGATGCTCGACTGGCGCGGCGTGGGCGCGTCGGTGGTGGAGGTCAGCCATCGCGGCGCGGAGTTCGTGGCGATGGCCGCGGAAACCGAAGCCGACCTGCGTCGCCTGCTGTCGATCCCGGACGATTACGCGGTGCTGTTCACCGCGGGCGGCGCGACCACGCTGCAGGCGCTGCTGCCGTTGAACCTGGCCGCGTCCGGGCAGGCGGCCGACTACGTGGTGACCGGCCACTGGGGCAAGACCGCGCTCAAGCAGGCGAAGCCTTACGTCGCGCTCAACATCGCGGCGTCGGGCGAAGCCGATGGTTATCGCGATATCCCGCCGGTGTCGGAGTGGCGGCTCTCGGCTGACGCGGCGTATTTGCACATTACGGCGAACGAGACGATCCATGGGGTGGAGTTTGGTGGCGCGTTGATGGAGGAGGTTTTCGCGGCTGCCGCCGCTCCCACGATTCCCGTCGTGGCGGATTTCAGTTCGTCGGTTGCGGCTGAGCCCATCGACATTTCGCGGTACGGCGCGGTCTATGGCGGGGCGCAGAAGAACCTGGGGCCGGTGGGCATCAGTTTCTGCATCATCCGCCGCGACCTGCTGCAACGCGAAGGGCAGCCGCGCGCCGATGTCTTCGACCTGCGCTCGGTGTTGGCCAAGGAGTCGATGCTCAACACGCCGCCGACCTGGAACTGGTACCTGCTCGGGCTGACCGTCAAGTGGATGCTCGCCGAGGGTGGCGTCGAGGAGTTCGCGCGGCGCAATGCGCGCAAGTCCGCGGCGCTGTACGCGGCGATCGACGGTTCCGGCGGCTACTACCGCAACGAAGTGGTTGCATCCGTGCGTTCGCGCATGAACGTGCCGTTCTTCCTCCACGACGAGGCGCTGGACAAACCCTTCCTGGCCGAGGCCAAGGCCGCGGGCCTGATCGGGCTCAAGGGCCATCGCGCACTGGGCGGGATGCGCGCCTCGATCTACAACGCGATGCCGGAAGCAGGTGTGCAGGCGCTGGTCGACTTCATGGGTGATTTCCGGAAACGTCATGGCTGACGAGAAACCGTCCCCCGAGGACCTGGCTGCGATCCGCGCACAGATCGACGGCATCGACCGCACCATCCAGGCGCTGATCGCCGAACGCGCGGACTTCGCGCGCCAGGTCGGCAAAGCCAAGGGCAAGCTGGCCGCGGCGGTGGAGTACTACCGCCCCGAGCGCGAGGCGCAGGTGCTTCGGCGAGTGGTGGACCGCAACGACGGTCCGCTCGCCGACGAAGTGCTGGTGCGGCTGTTCCGCGAGATCATGTCCGCGTGCCTGGCCCAGCAGGAACCGTTGAAGGTCGGCTTCCTCGGCCCGGAAGGCACGTTCTCGCAGCAGGCGGTCTACAAGCATTTCGGTCATTCGGCCAAGGGCCTGCCGCTGGCCAGCGTGGAGGAGGTCTTCCACGAGGTCGCCGAGGGCGGCGCCGATTTCGGCGTGGTGCCGGTGGAGAACTCGGGGCAGGGCACGATCCAGTCGACGCTCGACCTGTTCCTGACATCCCCGCTGAACATCTGCGGCGAAATCGAATTGCGCGTGCGCCAGTACCTGATGTCGCGCAGCGGGCGCTTGGAGGACGTGGAACGGGTGTACTCGCACGGCCTGTCGCTGGCGCAATGCCGCAACTGGCTGCGGCAGAACCTTCCTGCTGCCGAGAAGCATGCGGTGGCCAGCAATGCGGAAGCCGCGCGCCGCGCGCGCAATGCCGACGACTCGGCGGCGATTGCCGGCGAGAACGCCGCAAATGCCTATGGCCTGAAACTGGTGGCCGGCCCGATCGAGGATTTCAGCGACAACACCACTCGCTTCCTGGTGATCGGGCGCGATTCGTTTCCGCCTTCGGGCCACGACCGCACTTCGTTGCTGGTCTCGATCCGCGACCAACCCGGCGCGCTGTACCGGATCCTGGAGCCGCTGGCGCGGCGCGAGATCACCATGAACCGGATCGAGTCCCGGCCCGACCATGGCGCGTTGTGGCAATACGCGTTCTTCATCGATGTCGAGGGCCATGCCGAGGAAGCGCCGCTGAAGGATGCGCTCGGCGAACTGGGTGACTTTGCCGGCGACGTGCGCGTGCTCGGCTCGTATCCGGTCGCGATCCCGTGAAACCCCAGCCTGCGATCCAGGCGCTGCGCGCCTACGATCCGGGCCATGACCTGGTGGCCCTGCGCCGCGCCGCCGCGCCGGAACGGCTGATCGAACTCGGCTCGAACGAAAACCCCTACGGTCCGGCGCCGGGCGTGCGCGCGGCGATGGAAGCCGCGTTGGCGGACGTGCACCGCTATCCGGATCCTTTCGGCGGCGATCTCAAGCGCGCGTTGGCAGCGAAGCATGGCGTCGGTCCGGCGCAGGTCATCCTCGGCAACGGTTCGCATGAGTTGCTGATGCAGCTGGGCCAGGTGTTTGCGGGGCCAGGCGTGGACGTGGTGTTTTCGCAGTATGGGTTCGCGGTGTTCGCGATCGCGACCCAGGCGGCCGGCGGACGTGCGGTCGTGGTGCCGGCGTTGCCGGTCGATGCGGCGATGCCGCGCGGCCACGACCTGGACGCCTTGGCGGCGGCGGTTACGGCGGATACGCGGCTGCTGTTCCTGGCCAATCCGAACAATCCGACCGGCACCTGGTTCTCGCATGCGGCCCTGACGCGTTTCCTCGCGACAGTGCCCGGCAACGTGGTCGTGGTGGTCGACGAGGCCTACGCCGAAATCGCCGACACGCCCGATTTCGGCAGTGCGCTGTCGCTGCTGCCATCGCATCCCAACCTGGTCGTCACCCGCACCTTCAGCAAGGCTTATGCGCTTGCGGGGTTGCGTATCGGCTACGCGATCGGCAGCGCGGACCTGGTCGCGGTGCTCGAGCGCGTGCGCGAGAGTTTCAACGTCAATTGCGTGGCCTTGGCCGCGGCCGAAGCGGCGCTGGCCGACGAGGCGCACTTGCGCATGACCTGCGGCGAGAACGCACGCCAGCGCGAGGCGCTGGCCGCTGCACTGACGGCACGTGCCTGGGGCGTGTCGCCATCGCAGACCAACTTCCTGCTGGTGGACTTCGGCGACCAGGCCGCCGCGAGCGCCATCGAGGCCGGCTTGCTGCGCCAGCACGTGGTGCCGCGCCCGATGGCCGGTTACGGCTTGCCGCAATGCCTGCGCATCAGCGTCGGCGACGCCGTCGAAAACGGGCGCCTGCTGGCGGCGCTGCCATGACCGTAGGAGCGACGGAAGCCGCGCCCTGGATCGCCACCCGCGGTACCCCCCTGCGCGGAACCCTCGACATCCCCGGCGACAAGTCGATCTCTCACCGCGCGGTGATGCTGGCTGCGCTCGCCGACGGCGTCTCGCGCATAGACGGTTTCCTGGAAGGCGAGGACACCCGCGCCACGGCAGCGATCTTCTCGGCGATGGGTGTGGACATCGAAGCGCCGTCTGCCGGCGTGCGCATCGTCCATGGCGTGGGCATCGACGGCCTGCGTCCGCCGGCGGGCCCACTGGATTGCGGCAATGCCGGCACCGGCATGCGCCTGCTGGCGGGCCTGCTGGCCGGGCAGGCGTTCGACACCACCCTGGTGGGCGACGCGTCCCTGTCGCGAAGGCCGATGGGCCGGGTGATCGAGCCGCTTGCCGCGATGGGCGCGCGCATCGGCAGCGACGGCGGGCACGCGCCGCTGCACATTCGCGGCGGGCAATCGCTGCGCGGGATCGACTTCGTGCCGCCGGTGGCCAGCGCCCAGGTCAAGTCGGCGGTGCTGCTGGCCGGGTTGTATGCCGACGGCGAGACCGTGGTGCGCGAGCCGCATCCGACCCGCGACTACACCGAGCGCATGCTGCAGGCGTTCGGGGACCCGGTCGAGATCGCTTCCGGCCGGGTCGCGCTGCGCGGTGGGGGACGCCTGCGTGCCACCGACGTCGTGGTGCCGGCCGACTTCTCGTCGGCGGCGTTCTTCATCGTCGCGGCCTGCATCGTGCCGGGATCGGAGTTGCGCCTGCGCAACGTGGGCATGGATCCGCGGCGTACGGGGTTGCTGCGGGTACTGGCGATGATGGGCGCGGACATCCATGTAGGAGCGGCGGACATCACCATTCGCCACGCACCCTTGCGCGGCGTCGAAGTCCCGGTCGACTGCGTCGCCGACATGATCGACGAGTTCCCCGCGCTGTGCGTGGCCGCGGCCTGCGCGAGCGGCGAAACGGTGATCCGCGGCGCGGCGGAATTGCGGGTCAAGGAATCGGACCGGATCGCGGCGATGGCCGCCGGCCTGCGCACGCTGGGCATCGAAGTGGAGGAGGCACCTGACGGCGCGGTCATCCGCGGCGGCCGCATGCATGGCGGTGCGATCGACAGCCGCGGCGACCATCGCATTGCGATGGCGTTCGCGGTGGCCGGACAGGCGGCCGATGGAGAGGTGCGGATCGACGACGTCGCCAATGTGGCGACGTCGTTTCCTGGGTTCGACGTGTTGGCGCGCGGGGCGGGCTTCGCGCTGGATTTCGCGGCTTCCGCCGCTCCTACAGGCGGAAGGCGACCGGGACGTTGACGGTGGAGGCCACCGGCTCGCCGTTGCGCATGGCGGGCTGGAAGCGCCAGTCGTGCGCGGCGGTCATCGCGGCGCGGTCCAGGGCGCGGTTGCCGGAGCGATGCGCATAGGCGACGTCGACCGGGACGCCGTTGGCGCCGACGTCGATGCGCAGGGTCACGTTGCCTTCCACGCCGCGCTGGCGCTCTGCAGCTGGGTAGCGCGGCAGTGCGGCGCTCAACAGCTGGGGTTGGCTGCTGGTCGGTGCGGTCCTCGCCACCGCCTTGCCGGGCGCATTGTTGCGTTCCGCGGCGGTAGTGCCCGTTGCGTCGCGTTCGTCGCCAGCGGCGACTTCCTCCGCACCGCCTTCAATGAGGGCCAGGTCCGGTCCGGCGGCCTGCGTGGCGGCGTTGCGGTTGGCGAAGTACCACCACGCAAAGGCGGCGACTGCGACCAGCAGCAGCAACCACAGCATCGGCGCCGCCGCGCGATCGGTCTGGTCGTGGTCGGAATGGGTTGTGTCGTTCATGTGAACACTCCTCCAGCAGGATGAGGTTCACCGTCGCACGGGCGATGTCGACGCGGGATCAGCGACCGAGGTTGAACGTGATCGGCACCTGAATGACGCCCTCGACGGCCTGACCGCCGCGCATGGCCGGATCGAAGCGCCAGCGGCGGACGGCATCGACCGCGGCACGGTCCAGCGAACGCGAACCGCTGCCCTCGACCAGGTCGATGCTGCGCGGCTCGCCATCGATACCGACGTGGACCCGCAGCAATACCGTGCCGGATTCGCGGCGGCGCTGCGCTTCGCGCGGATAGCGAGGCGCCGGCGAGCGCACCGGTTGCGGATCGCGATCGGCCACCGGTGCAGGAGCGGCCGGCGCAGGAGCGGCGGGAGCCGCGATCGGCGGGGGCATGCGATTCGGGGCTTCCGCCCCTCCTACAGGGGCAGGAGGGAGATCTTCTGGCTTGCCCATGCCGGACGCGTTCTCCGCGCCGGCGGGCAGCGGTGCGGGCAGCGGTTCGAACACCTGGCCCTCGACATCCCGCGGCGCCTCGAGACTGCGATAGAAGCGGTTGTTGTCGCGCTGGTCCAGCCACAGTGCCAGGAACAGCAGCAGGCCGACGACGAAGGCGACGGCGGCGATCAACAGGGCCTTGCGCGACGGCATCCAGGCGGGCTTGGGGGCGGCGGACATCGGCGGATTGGGCTCCGGACTGGTCATCTGCCTGCATTCTGGCACGGCATTGCGTCGATCCATGCCTACGGGCGCGGCAAAACACGCGATAATTCAGCTTTCCGACCGTCCAAAGCCCGCTGCCCATGCTCGATCCCGTCCTGCTCCGCACCCACGCCGCCGAAACCGCCACGCGCCTGCGCGAGAGCCGCGGCTTCGTGCTCGACGTCACCGCGCTGGAGACGCTGGAAGCCGAGCGCAAGGCGCTGCAGGTGCGGACCCAGGAACTGCAGAACCTGCGCAATACCCGCAGCAAGGCGATTGGCCAGGCCAAGGCCAAGGCCAAGGGCGAGGACGTGGCCGCGCTGATGGCGGAAGTCGCCGGTTTCGGCGATGAACTCAAGGCCTCGGAAGTGCGGCTGGATGCGCTGAAGGCCGAGATCGAGGCGATCGCGCTGGGCATCCCGAACCTGCCCGACGAATCGGTGCCGGCCGGTGCCGACGAGTCGGCCAATGTCGAACAGGCGCGCTGGGGTACGCCGCGCGCGCTCGATTTCGAGCCCAGGGACCACGTTGATCTTGGCGCCCGCAACGGCTGGCTCGACGGCGAGACCGCCGCACGCCTGTCCGGCGCGCGCTTCACCGTGCTGCGCGGTCCGCTCGCGCGCCTGCACCGGGCCCTGGCCCAGTTCATGCTCGACCTGCACACCGACACCCACGGTTACCAGGAAACCAATGTCCCGCTGCTGGTGAATGCCGATTCGATGCGCGGCACCGGGCAGTTGCCCAAGTTCGAGGACGACCTGTTCTCGACCGTGGTGGGCGAGGGCGAGCACGCATCAAAGCGCTACCTCATTCCAACGTCCGAAGTGCCGCTGACCAATATCGTCCGCGACCAGATCGTCGATGCCGCGGCGCTGCCGCTGCGCATGACCGCGCATTCGATGTGCTTCCGTGCCGAGGCCGGCGCTTATGGCCGCGACACCCGCGGCATGATCCGCCAGCACCAGTTCGAGAAGGTCGAACTGGTCTCGGTGACGCGCCCTGAAGAGAGCGATGCCGAGCACGAGCGCATGACCCGCTGCGCCGAAGTGGTGCTGGAGAAGCTCGGCCTGCCGTACCGGCGCATGCTGCTGTGCAGCGGCGACATGGGCTTCTCAGCGCGCAAGACCTACGACCTGGAGGTGTGGCTGCCGTCCCAGCAGGCCTACCGCGAGATCTCGTCGTGCTCCAACTGCGGCGATTTCCAGGCGCGGCGCATGCAGGCGCGCTGGCGCAATCCCGACAGCGGCAAGCCCGAGCTGGCGCACACGCTCAATGGTTCCGGCGTCGCCGTCGGCCGCGCCCTGATCGCGGTGATGGAGAACTACCAGCAGGCCGACGGCAGCATCGAGGTGCCCGAGGTGCTGCGCCCCTACATGGGCGGACTTACAACGCTTTCCTGACCGCGGCGATGAACTCGGGGTCGGGCTGGCTGCCGATCTTCTCGGTACGGGCCAGGATGCGGCCGTCGGCGTCGAGCAGGACCAGGGCGCTGGTGTGGTTGAACTCGCCATCGGAGAGCTGGCGGTAACGGACGCCCAGCACGCCGGCGACACTGCGCACGTCCTCGGCCCTGGGACTGGCCAGCGCCCAGCGCTTGTCGGTGACCTTGCGTTCCTTCGCGAGCTTGGCGAGCGCTGTCGGCGTGTCGCGCTCGGGATCCATGCTGATGTAGACCATGCCCAGGCCTGCGCGCTGCGCGGGCGTGAGCGAGCGGTCCACGGCTTTGCCGCCTTCGATGATGAGCGGGCAGATGTAGCGGCACGAGGCGTAGAACATCGCCACGACCTGGGGCTTGCCGCGGCGGCTGCGCCAGTCCCAGGATTTCCCGTGCTGGTCGGTGAGTTGCAGGGGGAGCTGGTAGATGGAATCGGAGGGTAGGGCGGCTTCCGCCGCTCCTATGGGAAGTGGGGCCGCGATCCCGATCGCCAGGAAAAATCCCGCAAGCACCTTCATCATTTCGCGCTCCTCGCGCAGCGGAAGCCCAGGCTGGTGGTGGTGTCGTTGGCCTGCAGCGACGACAGCATCGCCACGCGCATCAGCACGGCATAGTTTTCGCGATCGTCGATCGACAGCGCGCCGGCGCCGCAGAACTGCGACTTGTCCGGATCGCCCTGGTTGCGCGACTCCGGATCCATCAACAACGCCGAGAAATCATCGGTCCATTCCCAGACCAGCCCGTGCAGGTCCTGCACCCCGTAGGCGTTCGGCGTCTGCAGTCCGGCACGGGGCAAGCCCTTGCGCGCAGGCTCCGAATACCAGGACAGGATGCGTTCGCGCCAGACCGGATTCTTGCGTGCGTCGCGCTGGCTTTCGTTGGCGGCCGCGGCGTACTCCCATTCGGCCCAGGTCGGCAGCCGCGCATCCAGCGACTCGCAATAGGCCTGCGCGGCGAACCAGCTGACATTGACCACCGGCTGTGCGGCCTGCGCATCGTCGGCGAGTTTCGTCGCTGTGGGCCAGTGTTGCAGGTAGCGGCTGTCGGCGAGGATCTGCGCGACCTTGTCGCGGCGCCACTGCGGGTTCGCCTTCGCGAAAGCCAGGAACTCGGCATTGGTGACCGGTCGTTTCTGCATTTCGAACGGCGCGACCTTCAGCGTGTCCACGTCTTCAAAGTCGATCGCCGACTTGAAGCGACCGCCGGGAAGCTCCACCCAGCCGTTGCCC
>JALYWW010000003.1 GCA_030852515.1 Pseudomonadota bacterium | reverse complement strand
CTCCTCATCAGGCAACGGCCGTCGCGAAAGCGGCGGCCGTTGCCTGCGTCATGCAGGTTCCCGGCAGCGCACGCGTTCCAGGCGCAGGTCGTCCGGCCCGGTAATGACCAGCGTGTCGCCCGACACCGCCAGCGTCTGCTCGGACGTCCACTGTTCGCCTTCGCCGCTGTAGCGGTTGGCCAGGCGCACGCTGTTGCCATCCACGATCCTGACCTGCACCGGGAACGCCACGCTTTCGTGGAAGCGCAAGGCGCGGCCGTCGACCTCGATGTCCTCGATGGTGGCGTCTGCATCCGCGCAACCGGCAGCGTCCGGCGCCCAGCGCCCGTGGAAATGCGCCGGGATCGCCGGTCGTGCGCAGCCCCGGACCGGTTCGCCGCCATCAATCGCCAGCGTACCGGAGTACGGGAACGCGGCTCCGGACATGCTGTCCTCGCAGGCGACATCCGCGACATGCAGCTCCACGCTGCCGGCATCGCTCGAGGCACGCACCACCCGCTCCCCGTTCTCCAGGGCGGAAGATTCGATGTCGTAGCGGCGTTCGTCCACGCCGGCGCCGGCCAGGGCCAGCTGCCCGCCTTCCACCCACCCCTGCCAGAACGGCTCGTTGGTGGACACGACGATCGCATCGGGGACGCTGCTTTCGGGCACCACCGGCGTGACCGCTGTTTCGGCCGCCACCGCGCCCATGGCGGGCTTGGCTGGCGGCGCCGTGGCATCACGCTCGCAGCCGATCAGGGCCGCCAGCATTGCGGCGGCCAGTACGCTTCGTGTCATCGCGGTCGTTTTCATGCGCGCATCGTAACCATGGCTTGCATGGCACGCCCGTGAACATGGCAAGATCGGGGCCATGCGCACCTGTCTCCTCGTGTTGTCCCTGCTCGCGGCGAGTCACGTCCAGGCCGCAGATCCCGTCCCCAGCGTGCCCGTCGCCAGCGTGCGCGTCGCCTTCGACCGCGACGGCATCACCGACACCCACGTCGAGGGCCTTGCCGATGTCGCCACCGGCCGCAAGGTCAGCGCAGGAGATCCGGTGCGCATCGCTTCGATCTCCAAGCTGGTCACCACGATCGGCGTCATGCGCCTGGTCGAGGCTGGCAAGCTCGACCTCGATGCCGACGTGTCGCAGTACCTCGGTTGGCCACTGCGCAATCCGGCTTTTCCGGAACAGCCGATCACCTTGCGCCTGCTGCTGTCGCACCGTTCCAGCCTGACCGACGCGGCCGGCTACTGGCAGACGCCGCTTGGTGGACAGGTACGCGACATCACCGAGGACCCGAAGGCCTGGGACGACCAGCACGCCCCGGGCAGCTACTTCCGCTACACCAACCTCAACTTCCCGCTGGTCGCGCAGGTCATGGAGCGCGCCACCGGCGAGCGCTTCGACATCTTGATGGACCGGCTCGTGCTCGATCCGCTGGGCATCGAGGGGTGCTTCAACTGGACCGGTTGCAGCGATGCGACCCTGGCCCGCGCGGTGGTGATCTACGACGGCGACGGCAAACCCAACAAGGACGACCTGCACGGCAAGCGCCCGGACTGCGAGGTGTCGAATGCCGAGGATGGCAGCTGCGACCTGTCGCAGTGGCGGGCCGGCGAGAACGGCGGCCTGTTCGCGCCGCAGGGCGGGCTGCGGATCTCCGCCAACGGCCTGGCCAGGATCGGGCGCCTGCTGCTGGGTGAAGGCATGTTCGAAGGCGTCCGCCTGCTCAGGCCCGAGTCGGTGCGCGAGATGGCCACGCCAGCGTGGCAGTACGCGCCCGGCCAGGGCCTGACCTACGAGGAAGACACCGCCGACCTGGGCAACGGCTTCTTCTGCCGCTACGGCCTGGCCATGCAGACCCTGGCCACCCCGGTCGAGGGCTGCCGCGACGATCCGTTCGGCGACGGCGTGGCCCGGGTCGGCCATTCCGGTTCGGCCTATGGCCTGCAGTCGGGGCTGTGGCTGGATCGCGATGCGGGCACCGGAGTCGCCTGGTTCGTGACCGGCATGCCCGGGGAGCGCCTGGGCGGGCGCTCGGCGTTCAGCGCGGTCGAAGAGGCGTTGGCGCAGCCGGACTGAAGTACCGGATCCTGACCTGGATCAATGCCTTGGCGACCGCCGCCACGGATACTGACGGCATGGAATACCGCATCCGCGTTCCCCGGCCCCTGCCGGCGTTCGACGCCATCGAGGACGCAATCCGCACCGCGGATCCCGCGGCCGTGGTCGATATCGATGGCGAAGGCACCACTTTGCGCATTGCCACCTTCCTGCCCCGGATCGAAGTAGCCGGGCTGGTGACGGCTGCCGGGCATCCCGTGCCCCACGATCGGGTCCAGCAGCTGCCCTCGATCTGCTGTGGCGGCTGCAGTGGTTAACAACCCGTTAAAGCAGCTGCCCAATCGCTGCCATTTCGCCGAATTTACAGGGGTTTCTTGCGATTTTGCGTGATTTCGCATAACATGGTCCGGCTTCCGGCCATCAAACCGGAACACTGCAAAAAGGAGAACCATGTCCCGCAAGACCGCCGCGACCGCCACCGCACCCAAGTCCGCAAAGACCGCCAAGACCCCGAGCCGCCCTGCCGCCAGCGGCAAGGCCAGCCATTCGGCCGACAGTCTCAGCCACGACACCATCGCCAGCGACATCGCCGCTTTCCGCAAGCGCGGTGGCCGCATCGAAGTCCTCGGCAACACGCCGCTGCGCACCACCGCCCCGGCCGCGTTCCGTTCCAAGAACACCGCCCAGCGCAAAACCTCCGCGGGCTGATCAGCCCAGCGTTGCGTCAACCCAGCGCGTAGTCGATCGCTGCCCGCACCGCCGCCACCTGTGCCGCATTGCATTGCGCAGGGGTGGCGCGCGGACTGTCGGGATAGACCTCGGTGGTCGTGCGGTAACGCGCATCGGTGATGCCCGCACACAGGCCCAGTTGCCTGAATGCATAACGGATCACCCCGGCCGCCACCACCGGCGAGCCGATGATCGTGCCGTCCGGATCCGACGGCGCGATATGGGTCACCTTCGCCACCGCATCGATGATCGCGTCCTGGAACCCGGGTTGCGGCGTTGTCGTGTCGTCGACCAGGTAGAAGCCGTCCGGGATCGTCCCGGGCTCGTACGGTTTGCCGTCGCGCGCAGCGAGCGCCGGGCGGAATTCCGATTCGTCGGTATCGGTGGTCTCGTGCAGGTCGATGTGCATCAGCACGCGATCCGCGAACGGGGCGACCAAGCGCATCAGCGCCGCGGACTCGCCGCAGGGGCTGTCCGCATGGAAGGAACGGTTCGGGTCCAGCGCATCCGGGTTCCAGCGATGGATGCGCTCGTACGCCCAGGGGCTGACGCAGGGTGCGACGATGACATTGATGCGATCTGTGTAGCCAGCCGCATGTTCCGCGGCGAACTGCAGGGCGCCATGCACGCCGCTGGTCTCGTAACCGTGGACGCCGCCGGTGACCAGCGTCACCGGCAAGTCGTCGCGCCAGGCGTTGGTGCGGATCGCGAACAGCGGGAACACGCCATCGACGCCGTAGTCCAGCTCGCCGTACTGGACGATGTCGAAGCGCGGCCGCAGGCGTTCGATCACGGCCAGCACGTCCTCCGAATAGCTGCGCTGCTTCACCTGGCGCGCGCGCCACTGGGCGCGTTCAGCGTCGCCCCAAGGGACTCCCGGTGTGCCGATCGGATAAGGGTTCATGGTCATGCCTGCGATTCTGCCACAGCAGCCACAGGCCCCACGTCAGCAGCGGCAACACGTAGATGGCGAGGAAATACCAGGTCAGCGTGCCGTAGCCCTTGGCGACCAGGTCGACCAGGCCGATCGCGGTCGCGGCGTAGATCGCGACCAGCATCACCCCGATCGCCAGCGCGGGGCGCACGGAGCGCGGCATCGGTCGTTGCCGTTCCGCCCAGGCATTCGCCACGCGCTCGTTGACCGCATGCAACAGCGCCACACCGGTGTCGACCAGGGTCAGCATCACTGCGAGCTGGAAGGCCCATCCGAACCACGGCGCCTGCAATCGTGCCAGCAGGAACGCCGACGGCAACGCCACGTCCGCGATCTGCTGGTAGTAGCCCATCATCGCGATGTAGAACGCCACCCCGGGCAGCATGCCCATCGGACCCGCCAGGGCCCCGGCGACCAGTGCGTCGCTGCGGCGTGCGAAGTGGCGCACGCAGAACAGGACCGCGGGAACGGTGGCGACGTTGTAGCCGGCATAGGTGATGCCTGCCATGAACCAGCGGCCGTCGACCGGCACCGATTCGAAACTGGCCTGGATCCGGTCGCCGAACGCCACCAGGCTCCAGGCGACGAACACGAAGTAGACCAGGTACAGGTAGCCGACCGACGCGACCAGGAACTTCTCGATCGCCGCCGTACCGAAGAACAGCATCCCGCCGGTGGCGGCGATCATCGCCAGCGAACCGGCCAGTTTCGGGACACCGAACAGGCTTTGGGCGATTTCCCCCGCCGCCGCTCCCATCACCGCCATGATCACCAGGACCAGCAGGAAGTAACCGATCTCGAACGCAAACCAGCCGCGGCCAAGCAATGCCTTGAAGAACGAGCGGTAGTCGTAGGCACGCGCGACCCGGGCAAGTTCGAAACTCGCCATCAGCACCGCGCTCCATACCAGCATGCTGACCGCCATGCCCAGCAGGCCACCCCAGGGTCCCGCCGGCAGGAAGAACTCGACCAGTTCGCGCCCCGTGGCATAGCCGCCGGCGATCACCGCCGCCTGGAACACGAAGCCGGGCAACAGGTAACGCTGGAACCAGGTGGATGCCGGTGTCGTGCCCGATGGCGTCATGCCAGGCATGCTGCCACCAATCGCTGCAGCGCCGCCCCGCCGCGCACCGGGTCGGCAACGGCATGCCCAAGCCGCCCGCTCTCGGCCGCGATCAAGGCATCGGCCTCGTCGGCTTGCAGCTTCGCGGTATTCAGGCTGACACCGGCGCAGCGTATCGCCGGATTGGTGCGGCGCCCCAGGCGCAACGTCAGTTCGATGGTCTCCTCGATGCTGCACAGGCGATGCGCCGGATAGCCGAGCATGTATTCGCGACCGTGCTCGTGGCAGACCACGAAGACGTCGGGCTGGCTGCCGTGCAGCAATGCCAGTGAAACGCCGCCGTATGCCGGATGGCACAGCGCGCCCTGCCCTTCGATCACGTCCCAGTGCAGCGCATCGGCGTCGGGCGACAGGCGTTCCGCGGCGCCGGCGGCGAAGTCGCTGACGACCGCGTCCATGGGCATGCCGGCGCCCGCGATGAGGATGCCGGTCTGGCCGGTCGCGCGGAAATCCGCGTCGAGGCCGTTGCGGCGGAATTCCCGGGCCAGGGCCAGCGCGGTGTATTTCTTGCCGAGCGCACAGTCGGTGCCCACGGTCAGCAGGCGCTTGCCGCTGCGCCGGCGGCCGGAAGCGACGGCAATGTCGCGCGGTGGCATTCGCACATCGATCAACCGCCGCCCCAACGCAGCCGCGGGTTCCTGCAGCAGCGTGATGTCGGCCAACCGCGCATGCATGCCGCCGACCAGATCAAGGCCGGCTTCCAGCGCCTGCAGCAACGACGGCAGCCATGCCGGCGGGATGCGCCCGCCCGGATTGGCGACGCCGATCACCATTGCCTGTGCTCCGGCCGCGCGCGCCTGCGCCGGGGTCAGGAACGGCAGGCCGGTGCTGACCTGCGCGCCCTCGCAGGCGAATTCCCCGACGCAGCGTTCGCCGGCCCAGTCGCGCAGGCCGAAGGCGGTTTTCGCATACGCCGGTTCGGAGATGTCGCCCAGGAACAGCAGGTACGGCTGGGGCAGCACGGCGGTCAGAACCGGTAGTCGAACTCCAGCCCGAACGTGCGCGGCTGGATCGGCACCGCACTTAAATGCGCCGTCACGCCGGTCAGGGCGCTGTTGGCGGGAGTGACCAGGGACCACGCACGCTCGTCGGTCACGTTGTTGACGTAGGCGCGCAGCGACCAGGCGCCCTTCTCGATTCCGGCGTAGACATCGAGCGCGCGATAGGAATCGATTTCGATCGGCCGGGTCAGCACTTCCTGCAGGATGGTCGACGGGTCGCCCTGCGCGGTGATGCGCTGGCGTTCGGTGGTGTCGTTGAGCCGGTCACCGACACCGCGCAAGGCCGCGCCGACCTGGCCCTGTACCTCGCCGATGTCGAACAGGTATTCGGCGGTCGCCGACCATGCCAGCTTCGGCACGTACGGCATCCGGTCTCCGGCCAGGCCCGTGTTGAGGATGACGTCGAACCCGGGTTGCGGGATCACTGTCGCCTCGAAATCGCTCTTCACCCGCGCCTTGGTGTACGCAGCGTTGAAGCCGAGTTGAAGCTGGTTGGTCGGGCGGAACAGGGTCGCCAGTTCCACGCCTTCGCTGGTCGCTTCGCCGCCGTTGACCAGGCCGCCGATGCCATTGAACTGGGCCGCGACCTGGATGTCGTCCCAGTCGATGCGGAACGCCGCCAGGTCGACCTGCACGCGCCTGTCGGCGAACTCCGACTTCAATCCCAGCTCGGCGCTCTTGAGCATCGAGGAGTCCACGCTCGGCGGCATGCCGGGCAATGCGACGTTGGGGCCGCCCGGCTGGTAGCCGGTGGCGATGCGCGCATAGACCATCACGTCTTCGGACAGCTTGAATTGCGGGCCCAGGCTCCAGGTGAACACGTCTTCCTCGGACTCGCCGGGCGACTCGCCGAGCGGCACCAGCACGCCG
Source organism: Pseudomonadota bacterium (assembly GCA_030852515.1). Taxonomy (GTDB): domain Bacteria; phylum Pseudomonadota; class Gammaproteobacteria; order Xanthomonadales; family Xanthomonadaceae; genus Cognatiluteimonas. The sequence continues at coordinate 52,056 of JALYWW010000003.1, read as the reverse complement.
CTCGACACGTTCTGGCTGAACCATTGCTCGTTGCGCGCCTGGCGGACGCCGGCATCGATCTTGAAGCGATCGCCCAGGCGCCACGAACCGTTGACGAACAGCGCCGTCTCCCGGTATTCGCTGGGCAGCTCGAGCACCGCCAGCACGCCGAACATGTCGGCCAGTGGATCGGGCAGCGGCGACCCGTCGAGCTGCAGCAGGCGCACGAACTGGCTCTGGATCGCATCCTCGCGACTATGGAACACGCCCGCCTGCCACTCGAACGCACCGCCGCTCTTCGAGCTCAGGCGGAACTCGTGGGTCAGCTTGTCCAGGTCCAGGGTGTAGCGCACGGTCGAAGCGCCCTGCTCGGCCAGGCCCAGTTGCAGGTTCGCGAACTCGCCGAACTGCACGGTCGAATCGAGCTGGTACATCGTCTGCGTGTCGGACCAGCCCGTGGCCGAGACGAAATCGGCCCAGCCCAAGTCCCAGTCCAGGGTCAGCGAGTACAGGTCGAGGTCCTTGGTGAACGGCTGCGGCTGCCACACGTGACCGACCAGGTCGCCGTCGATCGGCTCGCCGTTGGCCGGATCCAGCGCCACGGTCGCGCTGTTGTCGCTGTCGATGCCCTGGTGCAGCGCCGCGAGCTTCAGGTCGATGGCGTCGCCATCCCACACCAGTGCCGCACGGGCGCTGGTCTGGCGGGCGCTGTTGATGTCCTCGTCGCCATCGACGGCGTTGTCGATGTAGCCGGGGACCTCATTGCGCGCATAGCTCACGCGCAGGCCCAAACGATCCTGCTGCAGCGGCATGCTGGCGCCGAAGCGGACGTTCCAGCCCTGGTCGCCGTCCTGGACGGTGGACAGCCCGGCGCCGAAACGGAATTCGCTGGCAGACAGATCCGGCTCGCGGGTGACGTACTTGAGCAGGCCGCCGATCGCACCGGCGCCGTACAGCGTGCCCTGCGGCCCGCGCAGCACCTCGATGCGGCTGATGTCGTAGGGCAGCAGGTCGAGGTTGAAGATGCTGGCCGCCTGGTAGACGCCGCTGGATCCAACCGGAACTTCGTCGATGTAGGTGGCCACGGTGGCCCCCGACGACAACGCGGAGATGCCGCGGATCGATACCGAGGTCATGCCGGCGGCGCCGTTGTCCTGCACCTGCAGGCCGGGCACCAGGTCGGCGTAATCGGAAAGCGAATTCGCGCCGATGTTCTCCAGTTCCCGCTCGCCGATCACGGTGATCGCGGCAGCGACGTCGCGGACGTTCTCGACGCGCTTGTTGGCGGTCACGACCACGGTTCCGAGTGTCTTGGCGTCGTCCTCCTCGGCGGCCGACGGCGGCGGATCGTTGCTCTCCTGGGCCAGCGCCGGCATCGAGGCCGCGCATGCGAGCGCGCTGGCAATGGCAAGGGCGAGCGGCGAGCGGTACCACGGGTGTGCGGGCTTGGTCGCTTTCATCGGTGTTCCCCCGGATGACGAGCCGGCAATGGGCCGGATTCCCTGATCAGCGATAATGATCCTAATTGGAGAATTGTCAACTCATTCGGAAAATTCCGGCGTTACCGGCCCCGACCAGCCCGGGCCCCGCACGACGCGCCCGGGCATGGCGCCGGTGTGTTCGCCATCGCGCAACACCTGCACGCCATTGACGAACACCTCGCCGACGCCGGTCGCATAGGTCTGTGGCGTGTCGTAGGTGGCGTGGTCGGCGATCGTGGCCGGGTCGAACACCACGATATCGGCATGGCAGCCCGGCCGCAGGCAACCGCGGTCGCGCAGCTTCCAGTTGGCGGCGGGCAATCCGGTCAGGCGATGGATGCCCTCTTCCAGCGACATCAACTTGCGGTCGCGCACGTAGTGCCCGAGGAAGCGGGCGACGTTGCCGTACGCGCGCGGATGCGCGCTCGCCTTGAGGAACACCCCTTCCGGGGCCGCCGATTCGGCGTCCGAGCCGAGGCTGACCCATGGCTGGCGCAGGCCCAGCTCGACGTTCTCCTCGCTCATCAGGAAGTACGCCGTGTCGATGCGCGAATCGTCCTCGATGATCAGGTCGAGCGCGGTCTCCTCCGGCGATTTGCCGCGTTCGCTCGCCACGCTCTGCAGCGTGCGGCCGCTCAGCGGCTTGAGCGCCGGATTCCTGAAGTTGAGCAGCAGCAGGCGTTCGTCCGAGCCGGTGAGCAGGCGCAGGTTCTCCCAGTCGACGTCGGGATCGCGCATCTCCGTGAGCACGCGCTGGCGGATCGCCGGATCCTTGAGCCGCGCGATCATCGCCTCGTGGCCGTCCGCCTGCACCCACGGCGGCAGGGCCGCGGTCAGTCCGGTGGCGCCCGCGGTATAGGCATACATGTTGGCACTGACCGGCAGCCCTTCGGCGCGCGCCGCCTCGACCCTGGCGATGGCCCGGGCCATCTTCGGCCAGTTCTTCTCGCCCGCCGCCTTGAAGTGGTAGACCTCGGCGCGTTCGCCGGTGGCGCGCGCGATTGCGATGGTCTCGTCCAGCGCTTCCAGGAAGCGGTCGGCCTCGCTGCGCATGTGGGTGATGTAACCGCCGCCGGACTCGGCCGCCGCCTGCGCCAGCGCCGTGATTTCGGCAGTGTCGGCGAACGCCGCGGGCGGATAGATCAGGGAACTGCCGACGCCCAGCGCGCCCTCGCCCATCGCTTCGCGTACCAGCGCCTGCATGCGCGCCAGCTGTGCGGCATCCGGCGCGACGTCGCCTTCGCCCAGCACGTTGATGCGCACCGTGGTCGCGCCGACGAAGGACGCGACATTGGGCGTGACGCCGCGCTGCGCGAGGAACTCCAGGTACTCGCCCAGCGTGGTCCACTGGATCGGGTAGCGGATGTCGCCCTGTTGCGCGATCGCGTCGGCCTTCATGCGTTCGGTGTAGGGCCCCATGGACCAGCCTTCGCCGAAGACCTCCAGGGTAATGCCCTGCTTCGTGTCGCTCATGCCGCGGCCGTCGGCGATCAGCGAGTCGACCGCCCAGCTGAGCATGTTGATGAAGCCCGGCGCGACCGCGCGGCCTTGCGCATCCAGGATCTGGCTTGCCGACGCATCGCTGCCTGCCGGCAGCAGCGCAACGACGCGATCGCCTTCCACCCCTACGTCGACGCGTTGCGGCGCGGCGCCGCTGCCGTCGTAGACCACGCCATTGCGGATGATGAGGTCATAGGACGTCGTGGTACAGGCCGACAGTGCGAGGGCAAGCAAGGCAATCGGCAGGCGCATGGTCGTACTCCGTTGCAGGCGACGGTCAGGAAAGCGTGCGGATCGGTCGGTCGAGACGCCACAACAGGGCCGCCGCGGCCACGGCCAGGCCGGACAGCACCAGGAAGAAGCCGGAGTGGCTGGCGCTCGACCACAGCGTGCCGACCACGCCGGCCAGCAGGCTGCCGCTGAAGATCGCCAGGAACCAGGACGCGACCGTGGTCGCGCCCAGCCGCGGTGGCGCCAGCCGGGCGAACAGGCCGAGGCCGGTCGGCAGGATATGCAGCTCGCCGAACGTCAGGATGGCGAAGAACACCACCACCCACGCCCAGCTCGCGCGCGCTTCTCCGGAAGCCGCGGTCACGATGGCCAGCATCAGGTAGGCCGCCGCGACGATCAGCGCACCGATCGCCATCCGGATCGCCGGCGAGGTCTCGTGGCCGCCGTCGCTGCGGCGGCGCCAGTACCAGAGCAGGAACGGCGTCATCGCGATGACCAGCAGCGGATTGAGCGACTGGAACCAGGTCATCGGAATGGTGACCCCGGCCCATGCGCGGTCCACTCCGGTATCGATCCACAGCGGCAGGGTGTTGCCGACCTGCTCGTAGGCGCCGCGGAAGATGGTCGCGGCAATGCCGACGCCCAGCAACAGGCCCCAGACCTTGCGGCGATTGCCGCGCTCCTCTTCGACGCCGGCCTCCGCGCGCACGCGGCGTGGCTGCTCCGGAGGCAGGTAGCGGCGTCCGCCGATGTAGATCAGCAGGCCTGCGAACATGCCGATGCCGGCGGCGCCGAATCCGTAGTGCCAGCCGTACAGTTCGCCAAGCGTGCCGCAGGCCAGCGGCGCGAGGAAGCCGCCGATGTTCAGGCCGACGTAATAGACGTTGTAGGCGCGGCCGCGACGCGGATCGCCGGGGGCATAGAGATCGTTGATCTGGCTCGGCAGGCTGGGCAGGAACAGGCCGTTGCCCAACGCGATCGTCGCCAGCGCGATGTAGAACATCGGCTCGAATGCCATCGCGAAGTGCCCCAGCGCCATGATCCCGCCGCCGATCATCACCGCGTTGCGCTTGCCCAGCCAGCGGTCGGAGATCGCGCCGCCCAGGATGGGGGTGAAGTACGCCATCGCGGTGTAGGTTCCGTAGATGAAGGACGCCTTCTCCTGCGCGAACAGCAGCTCCTTGGTCATGTAATAGACCAGCAGCGTGCGCATGCCGTAGTAGGAGAACATCTCCCACATCTGGGTCAGGAACAGGATCGTCAACCCGCGCGGCTGGCCGAACCAGGTCCTGTCGGCCACGACGTTCACCAGTCCGCGCCCCACACCATGTCGCCACAGCTGATGCAGCCGTCGTCGTAACGCATGGAAGGCTTGCGGTCCTCGGCCAGGAAGATCGGGCCATCCAGGTCGACGACGTCGCAGCATTGCCCCAGCACGAACGCCGGCGCCATCGCCAGGCTGGTACCGCACATGTTGCCGACCATCACCTGCTTGCCGAGCTCGCGGGCGCGCGCGGCCATCATCAGGCCTTCGGTCAGGCCACCGCACTTGTCCAGCTTGATGTTGATGACGTCGAAGTTGCGATGCCGTGCCTCGAGTTCGGCCAGGTCGAGGATGCTCTCGTCCGCAGCGAACGGCAGCACGCGTTCGACGCCGTCCAGCTCGTCCTCGCGACCGCGCGCACAGGGCTGTTCGAGCAGCGAGACCCGCGCCTCGAGCAGCACCGGCAGCAGCGCCGGCAAGGTGTCGACGGCATAGCCCTGGTTGGCATCCACGCCGATCCATGGATCCGGGCAGCGTGCACGCACCGCGCGGACCCGGGCGATGTCGAGGTCCGCCTCACCGGTCAGCTTCAGCTTGAGCGCGCGAGCACGCGGAAACGCGGCGGCGCGTGCCGCCATCGTCTCCGGCGCATCGGCGCCCACGGTGAACGTGGTCACCAGCGGACGCACCGACTCCAGTCCGGCGAGCTTCCACACCGGGATGCCCTGCCGTTGCGATTCGAGTTCCCAGAGCGCGCAGTCGAGCGCATTGCGTGCCCCGCCAGCGGGCAACAACGAACGCAGTGCCTTCCGGTCGATGCCCGCCTCGATCTCCGCGCGCAGCGCCTCCAGCGTGGCAAGCATGGTGTCGGGGCCATCGCCGGTGTAGTACACGCCAGCCGCTTCGCCGCGCCCGACGTGTGGGCCATCGCGCAGCGTCACCACGGTCGCCGGCATCGCCTCGAAGACGTGCCCGGCGATGCGGAAAGGAGCCGCCAGCCGCAGCGGCTCGTTGTGCAGTTCGAGGACGAGCCGCGGCACGGCGCCGCCCTCAGTAGTTCGCACCGAATCCGATCAGGTGGTTGGCGATACCGATCCACAGCGCGAACAGGCAGGCCAGCGCCAGCAGCAAGGCCCATAGCTTGGCCAGCAATCGACGCGGACGACGCAGCACGTGCCATGCGTTCCAGACGGCGACCACCGCAGCCAGCGGCAGCGCGACCAGGGCGAACAGTCGCAGTGCAATGATCAGCCCGTCGGTATCCGGACTGGTCATCGCCAGGTCGCTGAACATCGCCAGCACCAGGGCGAACACCGAACCGATCGAAAGCAGCGACAGCAGCGCAGCGATCCGGACCAGGCGATGCGCGCGCGCATCGGCACCGGCCAGGCGATACGGCACGCCGTAATGGCGGCGCACCAGCGCCGACACCGGCCACGCCAGCACCGTCAACAGCAGGATCACCAGGCTGGCGACCAGCAGCGGCATCGCCAGCGCGTCCCATGCCGACAGGCGCTGGAACACCATGATCGGCGCATAGGGCTCGAGGCTGAAGCGCGTCACCCGGCCATCGACGACATCGGCCGCGAGCCGGTCGGCACTGGCGACGTCCTGCCACAGGTAGGGCGATATTTCGCGCCACTTCCGCGGCGCGCCGTTCGCGCCCAGCGCCAGCGACACGCTGATCGTGCCGTCCTCGTTGGCCAGCACCTTGACCGGCCCAAGCAGGTTGGCCAGCGACATGAACGTGGTTTCGGGGCGCCGGCTGCTGGTGTAGGTGCCGGCGATCTGGGCCGCATGTTGCTTCGCGACTTCCCCGGAAACGCCAGCAGCAGGCGCCGGCTTGCCCGGCAGGTAGCGGTCGGCGAAGTTGCGCACCAGTGCGTAGCGGATGTGGCCGGTCGCGCCCTCGCGCCCGGAACTGTTCATCGACACGAACACGCCGATGCCGTCGTCCGGGAACAACTGCAGGTCGCTATGGAACCATTGCGTGTCGCCGCCGTGGGCGATCGCACGATGGCCGTTCACGGAAGTTTCGTAGAAGCCGAGCATCATCCGGTTGAGCGGCCCCACCGAGGCCTGCCCGGTCGTGTGCATCTTCCGCGCCGTCTCCGCGCCGAGGATGCGCGCATCGCCATAGGCGCCGCGCTGCAGGTGGGCGATCATGAAACGGGCCATGTCCGCGCCGGTCGAGGCCAGGCTGCCGGCGGGCGCCAGGCTGATGAACTCGTATTCCTTCGGTTCGCCTTCCGAGGCCTTGGCATAACCCTTGGACATGTTTGCGAGCAGCGCCGGCGGCAACGGCTGGCGGAAACTCGAGTGGGCCATGCCCAGCGGCGCGAAGATGTGCTTGTCGATGTAGTCGTCGAACGACTCGCCGGACACGCGTTCCACGATGTAGCCGGCCACCGCCGTGGCGTAGTTGGAATAGGCGGGCGTGGTGCCGGCGTCGTGGATGCGTTCGGGCACCCAGTGCTTGAGTGCTTCGCCCAGCGGCGTGATCTCCGATTCGCTGGCGGTGATCAGCGCGCGGATCTGTTCTTCCATGCCCGTGGTGTGGGTCATGATCTGGCGCAGCGTCGCAGGCTTGCCGTCGCGCGCAGGGATCTCGAAGTCGAGGTACTGGTTGACGTCGGCATCGAGGTCGAGCTTGCCCTGCTCCACCAGCTGCATCACCGCGGTCCAGGTAAACAGCTTGGAGATCGAACCCGGGCGGAACAGCGTGGCTTCGGGATCGACCGGTTCGTGCGTCGCCAGGTCGGCCTGGCCGTAACCCTTCTGCAGCAACACCTGGCCGTCATCGACCACGACCACGACGGCGCCGGCAATGTCGCCGGAGGCCAGTGCGTAGGGAAGGAAACCGTCGAGCCACGCTTCGACATCGCTGCGCGTCAGCGCAGGGACGCCGTCGGCCGGTACAGGTGGCGTGATCGTCGCAGTGGCCGCGGGATCCATCGGCGTCGTTGCGGGCGGCAGCGCAGCAGGTGCGCCGGGCGCTTCCTGTGCCGCCACCGGGCCCAGGCCAGCAATGGCCGCCACCAACAAACCACACAGCATTCCCGGAATCACGCGCATCGGACGGCCCCCAACGTTTATCCTGATTTGGCGATAATGATCCCAATTGGAGAATTGTCAACCCGCAGCCCTTCCCTCCGGTCGCCCATGAAGGCGATGATGATCCCGGACAGGACATTGAGGATCCCCCACGGATGACTTCGCAGCACCCCACCATCGGAGCGCTCCTGCGCTCGCTGCGTTCGCGCAGGGGCTGGACGCTCAAGCGGATGAGCGAACATTCCGGCATCCCGCTGTCCACCTTGTCCAAGGTCGAACACGATCGCCTGACCCTCACCTACGACAAGTTGCAGCAACTCAGCCAGCGCCTGCAGCTGCGCATGTCGGAGCTGTTCGCCGAGCAGGACGACACCCCTGAGCCACCGGTCACCGCGCGTCGCAGCATCGGCCGCGTGGAGGACTCGATCCGGGTCACCACCCCCAACTACGACTACTACTACCTGTGTCCCGAACTGCGCCGCAAGCGCATGATCCCGGTGCTCACGCGCGTGCGCGCCAAGACCATCGAGCAGTTCGGGGCGCTGGTGCGCCACTCCGGCGAGGAATACATCCACGTCCTGGAAGGACGCATGGAAGTGCACACCGAATTCTACGATCCGATCGTGCTGGAGACCGGCGAATCGGTCTACATCGACTCCAACATGGGCCATGCCTACATCGCCGCCGAAGGCTGCGACGAGGTGCTCCTGCTCGGCGTCTGCTCGAGCACCGACGAGCAGCTGATGGAATCCCTGCTCACCCTGCACGGCGATGGAACCACTACCCAACCGGCGAAGAAGCCCGCCAGGCGCATGGTGAAAAAGAAGTCGGCGGCGAAGTAGTCACGGCTTCCGGAAGCTGCGCCCCCGCCAATGGAGGACCCGGGCGCTCGGGTCGCACGCGAGGGGTTCGGGCGTATCGACGGTGCCGTCGGATGCCGCGAACAAGCCCTGGCGCGCGGGCTCCAGGACCAGGCTCCGTTCACCGATGGTGGCGGCCAGGCCGGTTCCGTGCATGCGTAGTTCGAGCGTGCCGAACAGCTCGTCGCGGAATCGTCCGGTGCAGGCCTGCAGTTCCGAAGCCGATGGCTTCCAGTTCCAACCGCTCCAGGCAGCATCGGCGCGTTCTTCCTCCATCGCCGCCTGTCGCTCGTGGACCGTCGCGGCAATGCGCGATGGCAATGCGGTCACCGCCGCGTCCAGTCGCGCCTGCTCCCCCTCCTGTCCGGTCGCCAGGCCGATGAACGCCTTCATGACTTCCAGTTCGAATCCTTCCATCGCAGTGTCGCTGTTCACCACCAGCGACAACCCGGCGTCGACCGTGGGCACCAGCACCGTGACCGACACCGTGCCGACGTAGGATCCCGGATGCATCAGCGCGTGCTGACCCTTGTACGTGCAGCTGTACCAGCCAAGGCTGTAACCATTGCAGTCGATTTCTCCATCGGCCAGGCGAGCGGCTGCGACCGGTTCCTGTGCCCGCGTGAAGTCGGTGCGTGGCAAGGCGCTCCCGGCCTCGCCCGTGCCGAGGTTGGCCCGCATCCATGTCCCCATCGCCTGGGCTGAAGCGAACAGGCCACCAGCCGGATGCATCAGCGCATCGGGTTTGGGCGGAAAAGCGCGCCATTGCATGCCGTCCCATTGGTGGTTCCAGGCAAACGCCGAAGCGGGCGCGAGCGACGAGCGCGACAGCACGCCCTGCTCCAGTTCCAGCGGCCGCAGCACGGCTTCGTCCAGCCACTGCCGCCAGTCGCGGCCGGTATGCGATTCGAGCGCCGCGGCGTAGACGAGATCGCCGAGGTTGGAATAGCGGAAACCCGGGTCGCGCGCGCGCACTTCCGTGGCCAGCCAGCGCGGATAGTCGCTGGCCGGGATCGTGCGCACGTAGGCAGTGACGAAGTTGAGCGTGTCGGTGGTGAGCCCTTCCTGATGCGACAACAGGGCTGCCATGGTGATGCGTCGGGGATCCGCGGGCGCCGGCAATACGAGTTCCGGCCAGACATCGGCCAGGGTCGTGTCCAGCGGCAGCACGCCGCGGCGATCGAGGGTTGCGCCCAGCAAGCCCATGAACGACTTGGTCTGCGACGCGATGTAGAACAGCGCCTGCTCGTCGGCGCCACGCACATGGACCCAGGGCGGCGCGTCGCCCTGCACGATCGTTGCCGAGACCGCGGGGAACGCGCCGGGAATGGCATGCGCGGCATCCAGGGCGCGGGCGATGGGGCCGGTGAGTCCGGGCGAGACGGCGATGGCAGCAGCCAGCGCGATATCCAGATGGGTATTGGGATGCATGACCCAAGGGAGACCCGGAAGGCAGGAACGGTTGCACCGGGGTGTTCGCGATGCGCTAACGTCGACGGCACCAACATCGGGCACCATCAGGAGAATCGTGATGATCCGTCGCAGGCATTCGCTGTTGCTGGGCGCCACCGTCGGCTTGCTGGCGGCATGCGGGGACATGGGAAACCGGGACGCCACGGCCGCGGCTGCGCCGCCGCCCGCCGCGGCGCCTGCCCCCGCCACCGGTTTCACCACCACCGAGCTGGCGCAGTTCGATTCGCCCTGGTCGATGACCTTCCTGCCGGACGGTCGCCTGCTGGTCACGGAAATGGGCGGCGCGCTGAGGCTGTTCGATCCGGCCGCCAGGACGACAGGCACCATCACCGGTGTCCCGCCGGTGGTGCACCGCGGCCAGGGCGGGTTCGGCGACGTGGTGCTGCATCCGCAGTACGCAAGCAACGGCCTGGTCTACATCAGCTATGTGGAAGCCGGAACCGGCGGCACCGGCTCGGCCGTCGCCCGCGCAAGGTTGACCCTGGACGATGCCGGCGGCGGCGCACTTTCAGGCCTGGAAGTGATCTGGCGCCAACAGCCCAAGATGGGTGGCGACGGCCACTTCGGCCAGCGCATCGCCTTCGCTCCGGACGGCATGCTGTTCATCAGCTCCAGCGAGCGCCAGGAATTCGATCCGGCGCAGGACATGTCGATGAACCTGGGCAAGATCGTGCGCCTGAACGACGACGGCAGCGTCCCGGACGACAACCCCTTTGTCGACCAGGATGTTGCCGGACAGGGCGGCGTGGCCGCGCAGGTCTGGACACTGGGCCATCGCAACGTCCTCGGCCTGGCGTTCGATGGCAACGGCCAGCTCTGGGCGCACGAGATGGGGCCGCGCGGCGGCGACGAACTCAACCGCATCGAGAAAGGCGCCAATTACGGTTATCCGGTCGTATCCAACGGCGACCACTACAGCGGCCGGTCGATTCCCGACCACGACACGCGCCCGGAATTCCGCGCCCCGGTCGTCACCTGGACACCCGTGGTTTCGCCGGCCGGCCTGATCTTCTACAGCGGCGCCCTGTTCCCGGATTGGCAGGGCGACGCCTTCATCGGCGGCCTGTCGTCGCAGTCGCTGCTGCGCATCGAATTCGATGGCAAGAGTGCGCGCGAGGCGCAACGCTTCGACATGGACCGGCGAATCCGCGAAGTCGAACAGGGCCCGGACGGCGCGATCTGGCTGCTCGCCGACGGCGGCGACGGTGCCCTGCTCAAATTGACGCCGCGATAGCCCTGGCAGCGGCCACTACGCTGATCCAGGTCATGGCGGCGCCTGCCGGAACGCTACATGCTGGAACCATGGGCAGCCCCATTCCAATCGAACTCAATCCCAAGTTGGAAATCGAGATTGATGCCACCCTGGTCGCCAACGGCTTCGGCCTGGCGATCACCGAGTTCCAGCGGTTGCTGGAGCACGGAAAGATCACGGTGCTATGCGAGCGCGGGACCGGCGCGGACGCCGGCCTGTTCCGTGCCAGCTACTACTACAAGGGCCAGCGCGTGCGGCTGGTGGTGGATGCCAGCGGCATTCCGGTGACAGGACGCTGCGACGCCTAGCCGCAGTGCCCGCAGCAGGTGCTGCCACCGCTGATGTGCACTTCCTGCAGCAGTGGTCGCGCGACCCAGCCGATCGACTCGATCGCGTTGAGTACCTGCACGGGCGTCGCGTCGGTCAATACTTCCAGGCGTCCACGGGCAGCATTCAGGGCGATGCGCGCGCCCGGGTCGATCGCCTGCATGGCGTTGGCAAGCTTGCTCGCGTCGGCATCGCGGGTGGACAGTTCGAATTGCACTGGGGCTTGCTCCGGATCGCCGGGCTCTTCCGGCGGCACCATGATGGAAGCGCGCGCCAGCGGCGCCCTTGATCCGGGTCAACCGAAGGCAAATCAGTCTTCGTCGATGGGTTGCAAGTCCTGGGGGTCGTAGTCGTAACCGAGCAGGTCGCCGGGCTCGCATTCGAGCACGGCGCAGAGCTTGGCCAGGGTGCGGAAGCGCAGGCCCTTGACCTTGCCGCCGCGGAACAGCGAGAGCTGGGTTTCGCTGATGTCGATCGCGGCGGCGAGTTCGCGGGCCCTCATGCCGCGGCGAACGAGCATCTCGTCCAGGGTCACCCGGATCGGCATCAGAAGATCCCGTCCAGTTCGGCCTGCAACGCACGTGCCTGGTCGATGAGCCGCGCCAGCAGGACCAGCGCCGCGCCGACCACGCCCAGGACGATGCCGGACAGGTCGAAGTACAGGTAACTGCCTTCGCCACCGGCAATCCAGCGCGACAGGTTGGTGACCAGGAACACGCTGGCCAAGGCGCCGGCAAGCACGCCGATGCCGATGTGGCGCATCGCCCGCGCCACGGTCGCGTTGAACAGGCGCCCGGCGGCCAGGTCGCCCAGTGCCCGCTGCACCGCCCAAAGCGCCCATAGGTAGCCGAGACCGGGAAGGAAGTGAACGACCGACAGTGCGATGCGGGTGCCAACTGTGTCCGGCATGGCACCGGGCGCACTCAAGGGCAAGCCGACCACGCCCAGCGCCAGCAGCAGGAACAGGCCGGCGAACACCGCCAGGGTGGCGCCACGCAGCAGCCGGCACTGGCTGCGGAATCGGTCTGGAATGGGCATGGCTCGATCCTCTGGTCCTTGTGTACTTTAAGCTTGACTTAAAGTTTTTGCTACCCTTAAACTTTATCCCAGACTTAAAACTTCGGGAAACCCCCCGCCGTGCCAGCCGCCATCGAAACCCTGGACCTGACCCGCCGCTTCGGTGCGCGCATCGCCGTCGACCAGGTCAGCATGACCGTGCCCGAACGCAGCATCTACGGCTTCCTGGGCCGCAACGGCGCCGGCAAGACCACCACGATCAAGCTCTTGCTGGGCCTGCTCAGGGCCGACGCGGGCCAGGCCCGGATCGCCGGCATCGACGTCGCCTCCGATCGCATCGGCGCGGCGCGCAAGGTCGGCGCCCTGCTCGAAGCGCAGGGCTTCTACCCGCACCTGACCGGGCGCGAGAACCTCGGCCTCACCTGTCGGCTGCTTGCGCTGCCCGCCACCGAAATCGACCGGGTGCTCGAGGTCACCGAAATGAGCGTGCACGGGCGCCGGCGCGTGGCGGACTATTCGCTGGGCATGCGCCAGCGCCTCGGCCTGGCACGCGCCATGCTCGGGGCGCCGCCGGTGCTGGTGCTGGACGAACCGACCAATGGCCTCGATCCGGAAGGCATCGCCGACATGCGCCGCTTCCTGCGCGAATTGCCTGCGCGTACCGGCGCCACCGTGCTGCTGTCCAGCCACCTGCTCGATGAGATCGAACGTACCGCGACCCACATCGGGATCCTCAGCCAAGGACGACTGGTGCTGGAAGGTGCACTGGACGAACTCAAGGCGGGGCTGGCCAGCGAAGTGGCGATCGGAACCGATGCGCCCGAGCGCGCCGCAGCGATCGCGATGGAGCATGGCTTCGACATCGTCCACGGCGACGACATCCTGGTTGCGCGCTTCCCGGCGCACGAAGACGCCAACCGAGCCAGCGCCGCGCTCAACCGGCTGCTGTGCACGGCAGGCATCCACGTCCATGCGCTGGCACCGCGCCAGCGATCACTGGAAACCCTCTACCGCCAGACCGGACTTGCCACGCCATGAACCACCTTTCCGCTCCCCGCTTCTCCGCTGCGCTGGCCGTCGAAGCCTGGAAGCTGCGGCGTTCGCTGGCGCTGCTGCTGGCCATGATCGCGCCGCTGCTGGTCGCGGTGTTCATGTTCTTCAACCTGGCAAGGATGGACCAGGCCATTCCATGGGCAATGGCGCAGCAGAGCTCGGTCGCGATCTGGGCCTTCTTCATGCTGCCGATGAGCGTGACAGCGCTGACCGCACTGGTCGCGCACACCGAGCACGGACCGCGCACCTGGGACCACCTGCGCGCGCTGCCGCTGCCGCGCTGGCACCTGTATGCCGCAAAGGCGTTGTGCGTGCTGGGCGTGGTGCTGGCGATGAGCCTGCTGCTGGCCGTGTTCTCCACGGTCGCCGTGCTCGCGGCCGGCTGGTGGAAGCCGGCGGTGGCGGCAACGGGCGACCCGGCCTTCTTCGCCTATCTCGCCCTGCTTGGACGCGTGTTCCTGTCCGCGTGGCTGCTGGTCGCCGTGCAGTTGTGGATCGCGCTGCGTTTCGCCAGCTTCGTGCCGGCGCTGGCCGTAGGCATCGGCGGCACCTTCTTCGCGGTGGTGGCGACGTCGGCGAAAATCGGCGTCGCACTGCCCTGGCAGATCCCCGTCAACATGCTCGCCAGCGATCCGGTGCGCGCACAACTGGCGCTGGTCATCGGCTGCATCGGCGGCAGCGCCATGTTGGTGCTGATGCTGTGGCGCCTGGGTCGGCGCGAAGTCCTCGCCTAGGCGATTGCCTCGCCACGCCGCAACAGCCGCCCCGATCGCCCGACCGGCTCGCCGGCTTCGTATGCCGGCTGGCCGTTGACCACCACCAGGTCGAAGCCTTCGGCCATCGCTTCGGGATGCACGTAGTCGGCGCGAGCACGCACCTTGCCCGGATCGAACACCAGCAGGTCGGCCCTGGCGCCCTCGCGGATCACACCCCGATCGGACAGGCCGAGGATCGAGGCCGGCAGCGCGCTGGCCTTGCGCACCGCTTCCTCGATCGACAACCGCGGTGCCGCGACCACGAACTCCTGGATGAACTTGGCGAAGGTGCCGGCCGAACGCGGATGGCTGCCGCCAGGCGAGCCATCGCTGCCCAGGGCCACGAACGACGCCAGCAGCAAGCGGTCCTGCAACGCGCGATCCATCACGAAGTGCGCGGCCTGGCCGCCGCCGGGGCCGATCTCGAGCAGGGCATCCGGATAGGCCTTGTCCTGCTCCGCTGCCACCTGGGCCAGGGTCTTGCCGGCATGCGGGCCGGTGCCGAACAGCAAGGCGTCCGGGCCGTTGCGCCGTTCCATGCGCTGCTGCAGGTGCGCGCGCAATTCGTCGTGGCGCGATTCGCTCACCTCGGCATAGTCGCTCGGCGGCAAGGCCCATTCCGGGAACAGGATGGCCACGCCGGTGTAACTCGCCTCGTAGGGATAGGCGTCCGCGGTGAGCCGCGTGCCGTCGGCGCGCAATCCGCGCAGGAACCCGAGCAGGTCTTCGGCCGTGGCCTCGCCCTTGCCGTAGACCATCTTCAGGTGCGAGACGTGGGCGCGTGCAGGACCGCTGGCGGCCACCAGTTCGCGGATCGAATCGCGCACGTCGCCGACATCCTCGTTGCGCATGTGGCTCATCGCCACGCCGTCATGGCGCGCAATCACCGGGCCGAGGCTGGCGAGCTCGCGCAGTTCAGCGTAGCGCCCGGGCACGTATTCCAGCCCCGTGGACATGCCGAAGGCACCCGCGCGCAGGTCGCGATCGAGGATCGCCTGCAAGCGCTCGAGCTGGGCATCGGAAGGCTTGCGCGTGCCGTCGTCGATGCCGGCGCGGCGGCGCAGCGCACCATGGCCCGAGAGCGTGGCGACATTGATGTCGGGATTGGCGTTGGCGACGGCATCCATCCACGCCGGCAGGCTGTCGGCCGCGCGCCGCGCATCCGACAGCGAGGGACTGCCGCCGTCCTGGCCGAGCAGGACCGTGGTTACGCCCATCGCCAGGTACTGCGTGTAGGCCTCGCGCAGCGGATCGCCATGGGTATGCAGGTCGATGAAGCCCGGCGCCAGGACCCTGCCGCCGCCGTCGACCACGCGCAGCCCGCGCACGCTTGCTTCATCCACGGCACCGATGCGTTCGATGCGGTCGCCGCGCACCAGCACATCGGTGCGCCGGCCCGGCTTGCCGCTGCCGTCCACCAGCAACACGTCGCGCAGCACCAGGCCCTGCACGCCGGGCGCAACGGCGGGACGCGCCATCACCCCGATCGGGGCCAGCGCGCACGCGCTGCCGGCCAGCATCGCCCCCAGGAATTCGCGTCTCGACCAGGCTTCGTTCATGGCGTGAGATTACATGACCATCCACGGTTCGCTCACCCGGGACTTGCTAGAACCGCTGTCCCGCCCGAAGGACTGCAGCGATGGCCGACAACCGCGAACTCGAAGCCAGGTTCTGGAAGCACCTCAAGGACGATCGCGTGGTGATGCTGGGCGCGCCCGGCATCGCACCGCGGCCGATGACCGCGATCGCGGAAAACGACCGCACGCCGCTGTGGTTCTTCACAGCAAGCGACACCGACCTGGGCAAGGCGCTGGATGCCGGCAGCAGCGTCGGCGCCATCGCTGCCTTCGTCGCCAAGGACCATGAAGTATTCGCAACCGTCACCGGCGCCCTGGTCGCCGACAACGATCGCGCCGTCATCGACCGGCTGTGGAATCCCTTCATCGCCGCCTGGTTCGAGGGCAAGGACGATCCGAAGCTGCGGCTGTTGCGGATGGACGCGGGGGAAGCGCACGTCTGGCTCAACGAGAACAGCCTCCTGGCAGGCGTCAAGCTCCTGCTCGGCGTGGATCCGAAGGAGTCCTACAAGGACAAGGCGGGTGACGTCGACCTGGGTTGACATCGGCCTGGATTGACGCCCCCGCCCCGCAACGGTCACCAGATCCGGACGCGATCCTCGGGCGCGACGTACAGCGCGTCGCCCGCCGTCACATCGAACGCGTCGTACCAGGCATCGATGTTGCGCAGCGGCGCGAACGCACGGATATGGCCGGGCGAATGGGTGCCGTTGACCAGCTGCTGGCGTAGCGCGTCGTCACGCCACAGCGTGCGCCATACCTGCGCCCAGCCCATGAAGAAGCGCTGCTCGCCGCTGAAGCCGTCGATCACCGGCGCAGGCTCGCCGTCGAGCGAGCGGCGGTACGCCTCCAGCGCGATGGTCAGGCCGCCCAGGTCGCCGATGTTCTCGCCCATCGCGACCTTGCCGTTGATGTGCATGTCCGGCAGCTGCGGGAACGCATAGCTTTCGTACTGGGCACCGAGCTTGGCCGCCTCGGCCTCGAACTGGCGTGCATCCTCGGCCGTCCACCAGTCGCGCAGCAGGCCGCTGCCGTCGGACTTGCGCCCCTGGTCGTCGAAGCCGTGGATGATCTCGTGGCCGATGACCCCGCCGATGCCGCCGTAGTTGACCGCCGGATCGGCATCCGGGTCGAAGAATGGCGGCTGCAGGATCGCGGCCGGGAACACGATCTCGTTCTTGACCGACGAGTAGTACGCGTTGACCGTCTGCGGGGTCATGCCCCACTCGCCCTTGTCGACCGGCTTGCCGATGCGGCCCCGGTCGCGTTCCCACTCGAAGCCGCGCGAGCGCAGCGCATTGCCGAACACGTCGCCATTGGCGATCGCCAGCGCGTCGTAATCGCGCCAGGTTTCCGGGTGGCCGATCTTGAGGCCGAAGTTGGCCAGCTTCTTCGCCGCTTCGGCCTTGGTCGCCGGGCTCATCCAGGCCAGTTGCTCCAGGCGTGCACCCATTGCCGCCTTCACGTTCGCGACCAGGTCATCCATCTTGGCCTTGGCGTCGGCCGGGAAATACAGCTCCACGTAATCGCGGCCGATCGCCTCGCCCATGGCCGATTGCGCGTGGGACACCGCGCGCTTCCAGCGCGGGCGCTGTTCGGGCTGCCCGGACAGGAACTTGTTGCGGAAATCGAACTCGGCCTCGACGAACGCGCTGGACAACAGCGGCGCGGCATTGTCGGTCGTGTGGAATGCCTGCCAGGCCTTGAGCGTTTCGAGGTCGGTACTGGCGAACACCTGCGCGATCTTCGGCACCGCGCTGTCCTGGCGGACCACGGCGCGATCGGCGTAGTCGACACCTGCGGCCTTGAAGAATGTCGCCCAGGGGAACCCGGGGCCTGCCTGCGCGATGTCGGCCAGCGCGACCGGGTTGTAGGTCTTGTCGCGATCGCGGCTCTCGGCACGGGTCCAGTGCGCCTGCGCGATGCGCGTCTCCATCGCCATGACCTTGCCTGCGTTGGCCTCCGGCGCGTCCCAGCCGGCCAGCTCGAGCATCCGGGCGATGTACTGCACGTAGCGTTCGCGCTGCGGCGCGAACTTGTCTTCCAGGTACATCTGGCGATCGCCCAGGCCCAGGCCGGACTGGCTCAGGTAGAGCGCGTAGTTGTCCGGGTCCTTCTGGTCATCGGAGACGCCGATGCTGAAGAAGCTGCCGCCGAAGCCGGCGTTGCGCTTGCCCATGAGGGTGGCGACGGCGTCCTTGTCGGCGGCCGCACGGATGGCATCCAGGTGCGGCTGCAGCGGCTTGGCGCCCAGGGCCTCGATCGCCGCCTCGTCCATGAAGCCGTGGTACAGCGCCGCGATCTTGGCCGCATCGCCGCCGGTGGCCGGATCCCCCGTCTCGTAGCCCTCCAGCAGCTGGCGCACACGCGTTTCCGACAGGTCGCGCAGGACCAGGAACGAACCGTAGCTGGAGCGATCGGAAGGAATCTGCGTATTGGCCGCCCAGGTTCCGCTGACATACGCGAAGAAATCGGTGCCCGGGTCCACGCCGGCGTCCATGCCCGCAGTATCGATGCCCCATGTGCCGAAGCGGCTGGCCTCCTGGGCCTGGACTGCGGAGCATGCGAGCAGGGCCAGGGCAGCTGCGGTGGCAGCGGAAAGCAGGGTCTTCTTCACGATCGGGTCTCCGGAGACAGGCGCCAGCCTGGCGCAACCCCGCGGTTCTAACCCATCCAGGCGTGGTTGTGGGAGTGCCGAAGGATGGCGTGGACACAATGCGACAATGTCGCCCGACTCCGAGACCATCCGAGGCCGAAAGCATGACCCCTCGCTGCACCGCCCTGCTGCTGCTTGCGCTGCTCGCACCCCTTCCTGCCAATGCCCAGTTCCGGCCCAACTCGAGCCTGGTGCCAGCCAGCGATGCCAGCACCGAAGGCTGGAACGGCAAGGGCGAGCTCGGCCTGGCCCTGTCACGGGGCAACACGAAAAGCGAAAGCCTGATCGGCAAGGTCGACCTTGCCTACAGCAATCCGCAGCGCAAGTTCGCCTTCGGCGCATGGGGCCAGTACGCAAGCACCGACGGCGTGGAAAGCGCGCGCCGCTTCGGCAGCCACGGCACCAGCGGCTGGCGGCTGGACGAAAAGCGATACATCTACGGCTCGCTGCGCAGCGAGCGCGACGACTTCGGCACCTACGAGTACCAGTGGACGGCGACGGGAGGCTACGGCTACGAGGTCATCCGCACCGATACCAACCGGTTCTTCGTCGAGATCGGCCCGGGTTACCGCTTCGCCAAGGACCAGGGCGCGCGCGTCCACCACAAGGAAGCGATCGGGCGCAGCCTGGTCGACTGGAGCCTGAAGGTCACCGATACCGCTACCCTGACCGACACGCTGCTGGTCGAGGCCGGCGGCAAGAATACCTTCGTGCGCAACCTGTTCGGCGTGCAGGTCGCGGTGAACGAATCGCTGGCAATGAAGGCCGGCCTGGAAACGCGCTACAACAGCGAGGTCGAACCGGGCATCGTCAAGACCGACAACCTGACCACGGTGAACCTGGTCTACAACTTCAAGTAGCGATACATTTGCGCCAAACGGGGGGCGTGTCCATGCGAAGGCGATTGCTGGTGGCGATGCTCGCCCTCCTGCCCGGCATCGCCGCGGCCGAGGTCCTGAACTACGACTACGTGTACCTGAGCAAGAACGGCACCGAGTCCGACGGCTCCAGCAACGGCAACGGCGCTGCCGGCGGCTTCAAGAGCTTCGGCGGTCATACCCATGTGTTCGCCTCCTGGGACGACACCGCGTTCTATGCGGGCAGCAACCCGGACTGGGATTACGACCTGCGGACCTTGCGTATCGGTGCCGGCGGGCACTACCTGGTCGGCAAGCGCACGATGATCGCGCCTTCGCTCTCCGTGTTCCGCAGCGATGGCGAGGTCATGTCGCCCTCGTGGACGTCTCCGCGCGAGTTGAGCGGCACCGGCTACATCGCCCAGTTCGACCTGCGGCATGCGGTCACCGACTGGCTGGAATTGACCGCGGCAGCGCGAGTGACCCGGTTCGAGGGCGAAAGCGCGACCGAACTGGTCGGCGGCGTGATCTTCCACGCCACCGACCACTGGGCGTTCGGCGTGCTCCATCGCGACCAGGAACAACGCGACGCCACCGAGTTCACGGTGCGCTACTACTACTGAGCGGCGCGTCCGATCTGCTTTTCTTCTTCCGAAGCATCGCGCACATCGGCCACCGCGACATCGAAATGCAGGGTGCGGCCAGCGAGCGGATGGTTGCCGTCGATGGTGACCTGCTCATCGCCGGCTTCGACCACCGTGACCAGCATCGGGCCGCGTTCGCTGTTGGAACGGAACTGCATGCCGGCCTCGATCTTCTCCACGCCCTGGAACGCGGTGCGCGGCACGACCTGGACCAGGGCATCGTTGCGCTGGCCGTAACCTTCCTCGGGCTTGACGTCGACCTTCAGCGAATCGCCGACCTTCTTGCCCGCCAATGCCTTCTCCAGCCCGGGCACGATGTTGCCGGCGCCGTGGAAATACATCAGCGGCTGCGATTCAGGCGACTTGTCCAGCACGTTGCCGGCGTCGTCGGTGAGGGTGTAATGGATGCTGGCGACACGCGCGTCGGCGATCTCCATGGGGTGTCCTCTAGAACAAAACGAGTCCCCACGGTAACGACCGTGCCCTGCGCGTGCAAATCAACCGGCTGTCGTGCGCGTATCGCGGGTCCCATACAGCAACAGGTAACCGATCATCCAGAATTCACCGATCGACGCGGGTACGGTGGCGACCGACGAGGCGGTCGACAGCGCCGGGAACGGCGACATGAATGCGCTGAGCACGTATCCGAAGCCGCCGACGAACAGGAGCCAGCCGAGCGCCCGCGGCATCCATCCCGAGCGCAACACCAGCTGGCCCATCGGGATCAGCCACAGCCCGAAGAACACCGCGCCCACCGTCCACAGCTGGCCGCTGATCTTGTAGAGCAGCTGCACCGCCCCTGCCGCATTCGCGCCGCCAAGCACGCCCGGGTCGAGCGCCACCTGCACTGCCGCGGCGACCAGCGAGACGCTCACCAGGACCGCCGTCGCGTTGACCAGGCCGAAAGCCGCCAGCGCCCCGGCGGCGACCACGTCCACGCTGCGGAACAGGCGGAAGAACGCAATGGCCGCCATCGCCTGGGTGACGACCACGCCCAGTTCGAACACGATGCCGACACGGGCCAGCGCGACGTTGCCGGCCAGCTGGGCCAGGGTCTGGTGCGCGCTGGCCGGCGCGTAGAGTTCGGGCCGGATCAGCAGGAAGCCGCACAGGCCGGTAATCGCCAGGGCCAGGTACCACAGGCCGGTGACGCGGGCGGTGGATAACGCCATCGGAATTCCCCAAGCGGTAATCTCGCCCCCCAAGCTTGCCACACCCGGACAGGAGCCATCCGATGATCCCCAGGAACACGATCTGCCTCTGGTACGAGCGCGACGCGCTCGACGCCGCGACGTTCTACGCGAAGACCTTCCCGGACACCGCCGTTGGCACGATCATGCGTGCACCCGGCGACTTCCCGTCCGGCAAGGAAGGCGACGTACTCACCGTCGAATTCACCGTACTGGGCATTCCCTGCGTAGGCCTGAATGGCGGATCGGCTTTCAAGCAAAGCGAGGCGTTCTCCTTCATGGTCGCGACCGACGACCAGGAACAGACCGACCGCTACTGGAACGCAATCGTCGACAACGGCGGCCAGGAAAGCGCCTGCGGCTGGTGCAAGGATAAATGGGGCCTTTCCTGGCAGATCACCCCGCGCGCATTGACCGAAGGCATGGCCGACCCGGATCCGGCAGCGCGCAAGCGCGTGTTCGACGCGATGATGACGATGCGCAAGATCGACATCGCCGCGATCGAGGCCGCGCGCAAGGGCTAGCGGTAATCGGGTTCATTTGCGACGGCGCCTTGGGGGTGCCGCCAACAGCTTGCGGAAAGTCGGGCACTCCATGTGGCTGGGCGCGGGGCAGATCGCGGCATGGCGCAAGCCATCGCGCAGTGCGCCCAGGCGGTGGATGGTCCGGTCGAGCTCGTCCGCCTTCGATGCCAGCAGCCGGCGGTCGATCCGCGGGCGCCCGTCCGGCGCGAACATGCGGGCAATTTCGTCCAGGCTGAAGCCGGCCGAACGGCCCAACGCAATCAGGGCCAACCGTTCCAGTACGTCGGGCGCAAAAACCCGGCGCAGTCCGTGTCGGCCGACCGAGGCGATCAAGCCCTTTTCTTCGTAGTAGCGGAGGGCGGACGCCGGGACACCTGAACGCTTCGCCACCGTGGCGATGTCCATGGCCTTGACCTCAAGTTGACTTGAAGTGGCACTCTGCGCCACACGCCACGGCAACACAAGCAGGGGAAATCCGGATGGACCCGATCACCAGCACGATAATCATCGGCGCAGGCGCCACCGCAACGATGGACCTGTGGACGCTCGCCAGGAAGTCGCTGTTCGACGTCCCGCTGCCGAACTACGCCCTTGTCGGGCGATGGATCGCGCACATGCGGCACGGGCGGTTCCGCCATGCGGCCATCGCCGCCACGGCGCCCAGCCGGTACGAGGCACTCATTGGCTGGGTCGCGCACTACCTCATCGGCATGGCATTCGCGTCGCTGCTGACCGCGTCGTGGGGCGCCGACTGGTTGCACGACCCGACGATCGCTCCGGCGCTTGTGGTCGGCGTCGGCACCGTCATGGCGCCCTTCCTGCTGATGCAACCGGGCATGGGCGCCGGCATCGCTGCCCGTCTCACGCGACGACCCGCGATCGCACGCCTGCACAGCCTCACCACCCACGCCGTGTTCGGCCTCGGCCTGTACCTGTTCGCACTCCTGCTGAAATGAAGGAATCCACGCAATGAAGATCCCTGCCCGCTATGCGCCGATGCGGTTGCGAGCTTGACTAGCTGAAGACCGGCTCCAGCATGCGGAAGCTGCCGGCATCGGCATCCATTTCCACCATCCCGCCATGCGGGACGATGAACTGCTCGCGGATGTGCCCGATCATTGCGCCGCGGTAAGCGGGAATGCCCAGCGGCTTGATGTGGTCGTCGAAGATCTGGTCCAGGGTCAGCGAGCCGTAACCTTCGCCCGGGTCGCAGTCGGTGCATTCGCCGAAGATGAAACCGGCGACCTGGTCGAGTGCGCCCATCAGTTTCAGCGTGGTGAGCATGCGGTCGATGCGGTACGGCGCTTCTTCCACGTCCTCCAGGAACAGGATCCTGCCGGCGAAGTCCGGCAGGTACTTCGACCCGGCCAGCCCCACAAGCACCGACAAATTGCCGCCGATCAGTTCGCCGCGCGCCTTGCCGCCGGCAATGGTGAGCGTGCGGTGCTTGCGCTGGACCAGCTCTTCGTCGTGTTCGGTCGTGTTGCGGTAGTGCATCAGTTCGCGCTCGAAGAACAGGCGCCTGAACTGGTCGACGTTGAACGCGTTCCAGCTGCCCGAGCCGATGGGGCCGTGGAAGGTCACCAGGCCGGCCTGCGCAAGGATCGCGTTGTGCAGCGCGGTGATGTCGGAATAGCCCAGCAACACCTTGGGGTTCGCGCGGATGGCAGCGTAGTCGAGCAAGGGCAGCAGGCGCGCTGCACCTGAGCCGCCGCGAACGCAGACGATCGCCTTGACCGACTTGTCGGCGAACGCCGCGTTGAGGTCGGCGGCGCGCTCGGCATCGGTGCCGGCAAGATGGCCGCGACGCGACGCGTAGTGATCACCGGTTTTCACCTTGAAGCCCAAGGCCTGCATCGCCTCGCGAGCGAGTTGCAGGTCGATGCGTTCGGCAGTGGCCGCCGACGGACTGACCAGGGCGACGGTATCGCCGGGGTTGAGGGGCAGCGGCAACAACGGCCCGGATGCCGTCGTGCCGGCACGACCCGCGGCCATTGCCGTACCACCCCCGACCAGCGGCAGCAGGCTTGCCAGTGCCGCGCTGCCGATGAAATCACGCCTGTCCATCACCGCCACCTCCCGATCAGATGTCTTCTGCCGCCGCTTCGCGCCCCTGCTGGCGGATCAGCGCTTCCTGGCGGGCTTCCTCGATCGCCTCGCGCACGCTGCCGACGTCGGCCATGCGCTCATCATGTTCGAAGGTGCCGGTGAGCGCGGTGTCGGGCTGCAAGGCGCCGGCCTCGAACAAGGCCCACATTTCCTCGCCATACCAGGTGTCCAGCAGTTCCGGCGCCCAGCGGCCGAGGTAGGCGGTGAGGTTGTTGACGTCGCGCAGCAGCATCCGGCGCGCGGCATTGTTGCCGCCGGCACTGACCACCTGCGGGAAGTCGATGACCACCGGCCCGTCGGCGCCGACCAGCACGTTGTACGGCGACAGGTCGCCATGGATCAGGCCACAGCACAGCATCCGCACGACCTGGCGAACCAGGGTGGCATGGAACTGGCGGGCCTGGTCCGGTGTCGGCTCGTACTCGCCCAGTCGCGGCGCGGCATACCCGTCCGCGTCGGTCACCATTTCCATCACCAGTACGCCGTGGAAGAACCCGTGCGGCTCCGGCACGCGCACGCCGGCGTCGCGGAGCTGGTACAGCGCGTCGACCTCGGTGTTCTTCCAGGCTTCTTCCTGCTGCCTGCGGCCGTAACGGGTGGCCTTGCCGATCGCACGCGCCTCGCGACTGCCGCGCACCTTGCGCCCTTCCTGGTACTGCACGCGCTGCTGGAAACTGCGTTGTGCCATGTCCTTGTAGACCTTGGCGCAACGCACCTCGCCGCCGCCGTGCACGACATAGACGGCGGCCTCCTTGCCGCTCTTCAGCGGGCGCAGGACCTGGTCGATGACGCCATCGTCGATGAGCGCCTGGAGGGCTGAAGGGGTTCGCATGCGTCATTTTGCTATAGAAAGCGGATTGGAGTTCAACCGCGCCAGTTGGCATGTTGGCGCCAGAACTCCACGGCGCGGCGATAGGCCCCGCGATCCAGCGGCACGCCGGAGCCACCCTCCTCCACCCCCAGCGCATTGCGCAACATGGTGATGGGCGCCATCGGCGTTTCCACCGGCTCGGCGGTGTACATGCAGCCCACGACGCCCCAGTCGGTCGTGATCTTCGTGCCCTCCTTCGCCAGCTGCTCGCGGTCGTACAGGATCACGATCAGGTAGTCGGCCACCGGCGGCTCCAGGCCCTCGAACCAGCGCACCAGCACCGGCAACTCCGCAGGCGTGCGCGCCTCGTAATCCGAACGCAGCAGATGCCGGTTGTCATCGGTGATCGGTGCCGCCAGGCAGCGCGTCGACGTCCAGTTGCGGTGCACGTGCAGTTTGCAGAACGGCGCGTAACCGTCGAGCACCTGCAACGGCGGATTCTCGTTGAGGTGCCGCTCGAACTGCTCCGGCGTGATGTCCTGGATGGTGTTGCGCCGCCGCCCGCGGAACAGGCGGCTGCGGGCGAACTCGGTGAGGGTGATGGACATGGGGTCAGCAGCGGATATCGCCGATATCCAGTGCAGGCAGCCGGCCACGATGGCGCTGCACCCTCAGCGACTTTCCGGCGAGGGAGGACCTCAACATCGCGGCAGCCTGCCGGCAGATCGTGGCGGTCGCTTCGTCCAGCGATGCCTGTTCCAGCACGACGATTGCGATCGGCCCGGAGCGTCCGGGACTAGTACCGACGACCTGCACCTTGCCGATGCGCGCCTGGCGCGCCTGCGCGTCCGCACGAGCGTTCTGCGCGTCCATCTGCTGGGTGAACGATTCGCCCGCGCGGGCCAGATCGCGCGCCAGAAGCTGGCTGTTCACCCAATACGAGTACCAGGGGTACGCCGCAGTAACCAAGAGGAACACCACCAGCCCCAACCAGAACCGACCATTCCCGCCATTCGAATCCTGGTATCCCATACTTCCCCCAAGCTGGTCGTCCAAGCCGAATCATGCACGTTGCAGCCGCGTTGACAACCCGACGCTGGCCTCGGAGCATGCGACTGGTCCATCCCGGAGCCTCGTTCTCATGCCCCGCACCCTCGTGCTGTCCCTGCTCCTGCTTCCCTTGCTGCTGCCCACTGTGTCCGGAGCCCAGGAGGCCCACGTGACTGCGACGACGACCCCGACGGAAATTCCGCCGCCCCCCGCCTGGCTCAACGAACTGGACGCGCTCTACGACGCGAAAGTCCGGGTTTCCGGCCTGGAGGAACGGGACTTCTCGCCGGAGCAGTGGTGGAAGGTCGCTACTCCGCTGGCCACCGAGGCTCGCGGTTTCAGTACAGAGGAAGTCGGCCGCAGCGCGGAAGGCCGCCCGCTGCGCCACGTGTCCTGGGGCACCGGCGAGAAGCGCGTGCTGCTGTGGTCGCAGATGCATGGCGACGAGAGCACGGCATCGATGGCGATCGCCGACCTGTTCCGCTTCCTTGGCGAGAATCCGGAGCACCCGATCGTGCAGCGCCTGCAACAGGGCACCACCCTGCACTTCCTGCCGGTCATGAACCCGGATGGCGCGGCACGCTTCCAGCGTCGCAATGCCCAGGGCGTGGACATCAACCGCGACGCCCGCGCCCTGGTCACCCCCGAGGGCCGCGCCTTGCACGACCTGCGCGAACGCCTGAAGCCGGACTTCGGCTTCAACCTGCACGACCAGGACGTGGGCACCCGCGCCGGCGACTCCGATCGCGGCACCGCCATCGCCCTGCTCGCGCCGGCCTACAACGAGGCACGAGAAGTGAACGGGCTGCGCCTGCGCGCGATCGAAGTGTCGGCGGTGATCCGCACCATCCTCGAACCCTACATCAGCGGCCACATCGCGAAGTGGGACGACACCTTCAATCCGCGCGCGTTCGGCGACCTGACCTCGAAGGCCGACGTCTCCACCATCCTGATCGAATCCGGCGGCATCGAGGGCGACCTGCAGAAGCAGCAGCTGCGCAAGCTCAACTTCCTCGCCCTGGTCGCGGCACTGGACGCGATCGCGACCGGCGCGCATGCAGGCGTGCCACGCGCCCTGTACGACACCCTGCCCGAGAATGGCAGGGACTGGCCGGACCTGCGAATCAACGGCGGCACCCTGGCGATCCCCGGCCAGCCGCAGGCCAGGGTGGATGTGATGATCGAGTTCGAACGCCCCTTGCTGGAACGCGACGGCACCATCGAGGACATCGGCGACCTCGGCGATCGGCCGGCGCGCCGGACCATCGACGCCACCGGGCTGTACATCATTCCGACCAAGGCCTTCGGCAAGGACCAGCCGGCGCACTTCAACCTGAGTCGCGACCCGGAAGGCCACGACATCGTGTGGACGCTGGCCGGCGACGTGGATCCGGCCAGGCGCTCGCCTGGCCAATAACGTGGCTCAGTTGCCGCGTTTGGCGGGCTTGTAATGCCCGCCGATGGAACGCGCGGCAATGTTGATGCGGTTCCAGCCGTTGATCGCCACCACAAGCAGGGTCAGGTCGACCAGCTCGGCTTCCTCGAAATGCTGGCGCGCCTGCTGGTACAGCGCATCGGGCAGTGCTTCGCGGGACGCCAGTTCGGTCAACTCTTCGGCCCAGTGCAGCGCGATGCGCTCGCGCTCGTTGAACAGCCGGGTCTCGCGCCAGGCCGGCAGCACGTACAGGCGCTGCTCGGTTTCGCCGGCGGCGCGCGCGTCCTTGCTGTGCATGTGCAGGCAATAGGCGCAGCCGTTGATCTGGGACACGCGCATCAACACCAGTTCGATCAGCGCCGGCTCCAGGCGTCCGGCGTCGTGGATCTGCTGGCTCAACGCAAGCAGCGGCTGCATCGCGGGGAAATGGGTCTGGAGATTGAAGCGTGTCATGGGGGTCTCGCATGGATGCAGCCGGAGATCGGCCGCTTCAATGCAAGGACGATCGACCCGCCGGTTTCGTGACAGCCTGCAGCAGGTGCGACAGCTTGCCCGGATGGCGCAGCGCATGGATCGCGGTGATGCGCTCGCCCTCGCACTCGATCCAGATCGCGGAAGCGACGGCCTGGCCGTCATGCACCAGCAGCGCCGGCGCACCGTTGAGGACGACCAGGTCCTGGCGGAAAACCGGCCCGCGGAAGTGTCCTGCCAGTTGCAGGTACAGCCGCGCCAGGCGGTCCGCACCATGCAGCGGCCGCAAGGTCGCGCGGACCACGCCGCCGCCGTCGCTGATATGGATGGCGTCCTCGGCGAACAGTGCCTGCAAAGAATCCAGGGTCGGCTCCGCCATCGCGGCGACGAAGCGCTGCAGCATGCGCCGCTGCGCGCCGTGGTCGACACGGAAGCGCGGGTGCCCTTCGCGCAGCCGCTGCCTGGCGCGATGCACGCGCTGGCGGGAAGCCTCCTCCCCGATTTCCAGGATCGCAGCCACCTCCGCGTGGCCGTAGTCGAACACTTCATGCAGCAGGAATGCCGCGCGTTCCTCCGGTCCCAGGCGCTCGAGCAGCAGCAGGAACGACAGGGTCAGCGACTCTTCGCGCTCCAGCTTGGCATCCGGGCGCTCGCTGTCCGGGGCCAGCGGCTCCGGCAGCCACGGACCGGTGTAGTGCTCGCGTTCGGCCTTGGCCCGGCGCAGCCGGTCCAGCGCCAGGCGTGTGGTGATCGTGACCAGCCAGGCCTCCGGATCGTCGAGGCCGGCCAGGTCCTGCGCATTCAGCCGTAGCCAGGCGTCGTGCAGCACATCCTCGGCTTCGGCCGGGGTGCCGAGCATGCGGTAGGCGAGGCCGAACAGGCGCGATCGGTGGTTCTGGAACAAGGTGGTGCCGGAGTCCATCAGGGGATTCTCGCTCAGGCCTCTCCCCAGGACGCGCCAGCCGGGCGAAACGTGACTAGGCGCGCGCCTTGGCCCGCTCGTCCACCACCGCCGTGAGCAGCGCGCCCACGAACACCACCAGCGCCGCGTAATAGATCCACACCAGGGCGAGGACGATCGCACCCATCGAGCCGTAAGCGGACGCCGATGCGGGATTCGACTGCCCCACGTACCAGGCAATCGCCGCGCGCCCCAGCATGAACAGCAACGCCGTCGCCGCACCGCCGCCCAGTGCCCGTTTCCAGCCGACCGAGCGATCCGGCAGGTAGTGGTACATCAGCGCGAACGCCAGCGCATAGACGAGCCAGGTCGCGGCTGTCGCCATCAACGGCAACATCCATTCCACCCGCCCGAGCACCAGTTCGAGCACCGTGCTCACGGTCATCGACACCACCAGCAGGAAACCCAGCGCCAGCACCAGGCCGAGCGAGAACACACGCTTGCGCAGCCAGGCCATGAAACCGGACAACTCGGTCGCATCGGTACGGAAGATCTTGTTGAGCACGTCCTGCAGTTGCGCGAACACGGTGGTTGCCGCCACCAGCAGCAAGCCCAGGCTCCACCAGCCCGCAATCGAGCCGGTGTCCGGATGCGCCTTCGCATTCGCCACGATCGTTCGCGCCACGTGCTCGGCCTCGGCGCCGCCCAACTGCGCGATCTGCTGCATCAGCGCCTCCTGCGCGTCCGGCACGATCGCGCTGGTCAGCCATACCAGGATCAACAGCAGTGGTGCCAGCGAGAGGATCGCGTACAACGCCAGCGCCGCCGATTGCGCCAGCAGGTCCACGTCGATGAAGCGCCGCAGCAACGCCGCCGGCAGGCTGCCACGGGCGCGACGGACCATGGCTTCGATCGCAGGCTTGCGCAGGGACTTGCCGCTTTCGGCACGCGGCGCGGTGGGTTTGGTGGGATCGAGTTTTGCCATCGGTCAGGAATAACCGGTAGCGCGTGAAATCCGGATGGGCGCGTACCTGCACGCGCCCACCCCTTTGCACCTGGAACCTGCTCAGTCGGCCGAATCAGCCTCCAGGGCAGCCAGCTTTGCCTTGAGTTGGGCCATGTGCTCGCGCGCGAATGCGACATGGCGCGGATCGATGCCGTCGGGAATGGTCTTGAGAGCGCCGGACTCCATCGCCCCCGCTGTCATCAGGCCGGCCATCAGCGCTTCACCGATCCGTGCGAACTCCTGCACCTCCAACCCGGCCGAAGTGACCAGTGCCCGCGCGTCGGGATCGGCCTCGATGCGCGCAGCGAACTGCTCGGGAGTCTCCTCGCCTTCCATCGCCGCGACGTCTTCCAGTTCGGAATCCAGCTGCGCTGCTTTGGAAATATTGCCGATCGTGGCCAGGTAGGCATCCACGTCGTCCATGCTCAGCGTGTAGTCCATGCCCTCGCCGGGATCGGAGTCCGTGGCGGCGACAGCGGATGGGGCGGCCGCGGTGGCTTCCGGCGAGGCAGCAACCTCCGCAGGTGCGGCATCCCCCGGGGAGGCGTTGCAGGCCGGCAGCAGCAATACGAACGACAGCGGTAACCACCAGCGGATCGAAAGGGTCATGCGGGTCAGGTCCTGGGTTTCGAATCCGCCATGATAAATGATGCGCTTATTTGCCGGTCGTATTCACCATCCACGGCACCCCGTACCGGTCGACCACGCTGCCGTAGCCCGGAGACCAGAAGGTCTCGGCGAAATCCATTACCACCTTGCCGCCTTGCTTGAGCTCGTCGAACCAGCGCCGCGCCTGCGCGGCGTCATCCGTCTGCAAGGTCACGTCAAAGCCGTTCTTGGGCTTGCCGACGTTCGGCGCCCATTGCTCGTCCATGTCGGCACCCATCAGCGCCTGGTCGCCGACCTCGAGCCAGCAATGCATCAGCCAATCCTTGAACTTCGGGTCGACCGGCATGTCCGGCGGACCATCGCCGTACGGAAACGCGGCGGTGATCTTTCCGCCCAGGACTTTGGCGTAGAACTCGAATGCCTCGCGGCACTGGCCGTTGAAACTCAGGCTGGTCACGATCTTCATGACAACTCCTCCTTGGTTAGGGACCACACTGCCACTGGCCGGCAAACTGGCGCCTGGCGCCATCGGCCCGATCATAGGTGAGCGTTGCAGGGTTGGGTGGCGACTCGCCGCCGCTGGTGGCGGCCCCGGTCACTTCGATAGTGACGGTCTTGCCCTTGCCCGCGAAACGCGTTCCGCGAAGCATCGCGTCGAAGCCGCCGCGCGCCGCGACCATTTCGACATGGCCGGCGACCTTGACCACGCCACGGCTCGGTTCGTCCGTGGCGACGTCGCCCTTGGCCAGCAGCAGCGTGTCCTGCCCGGCCGTGGAGAAGCTGCAGGCGAGTTCGCCGGGAAGCGCCGCCGATTCGATGTCCGCGACCGAGAGCGGATCGAGCACGATCCGCGAGCCGTCGCCTCCGACGGTGGCGCTGTCGGGTGGCGGGACTTCGGGCGCGTCCTCCGACTGAATGGGCGCGCCGGAACAACCGGCCAGCAGCGCGGTGGCCAGAACGGCAGGCAGGATGTCGTGGAATGTCATGCGGGCAAGCTTACCGGTCGTGACATTACGGCCGCGCGACGCAGCAGGACGCCAGTCGCGGTAAAGTCGACCTCGGATTCAGGGCCAGGGGCCTGATCAATGCCGAATACCCGCCTGCTCGCCTGGCTGCTCGCCGGTGCCTTGACGCTGGCCGTCGCCAACGCGTTGGCCGTCGATCCGGCCGCCTCGTCCTACCCGCAACAGCGCGACCAGCTCCGCGCCCGGATCGCGGAGCTGTCGGAGAACGCCACCCAGCAGGAAGTGCTTGCGGCCATGCAGCGGCTTCGCACGCTGGCCGCGGCCGCGGGCGACGCCGACACCGTCAACCTGATGGAGATCCGCCGCATCTACATGACCCACGAGGATGCGGCCATCGATGCCAGCCTGGACGCGATGCACGTGGTCCGCGCGCGGGTCACCGACGATGCCTCGCTGGAGGTGCGCGAAATGCTGGCACGCGCCTACGGCAACATGTATTTCGACGCCGGCAACTTCCACAGCGCCCTGCGCCACCAGTTGCAGGCGCTGGAACTGGAACGTGAGCTGCCCACGGATCCGCTGGTCGCCCAGCTCTACAGGCTGGGCACCATCGCCGACCTGTACATCGCGATGGGCCTG
Source organism: Pseudomonadota bacterium (assembly GCA_030852515.1). Taxonomy (GTDB): domain Bacteria; phylum Pseudomonadota; class Gammaproteobacteria; order Xanthomonadales; family Xanthomonadaceae; genus Cognatiluteimonas. Next base: position 20,366 of record JALYWW010000003.1, on the reverse strand, counting down.
CCGCAGGACGCGCTGGACAGCATCGCCCGCGCCGAAGCCCTGGCGGGCGCGAAGATCCCGCACGACAACCAACTGCAGCTGCTCGGCGCGAAGGCCATGGCGTTGCGGCAGATCGGTCGCCTCGACGCCGCCGTCGAAACCCTGGACGCCGCCGAGGCGCTCGTCGCGGACTCCGGCTCGGCCCTCAATCGAGTGCGCAACGCGGCCGCGCGCGCCGACATGCAACTCTCGCTGGGCAACCCGGCGCGTGCACTGGAAGCGATCGCCGAGATCGAAGCCCACGCCGAAACCAGCGACAGCGCCTATTACCGCCTGCGCGCACAATTGCTGCGCGGACAAGCCCTGATCGAGCTCGGCCAGGCCGAGCGCGGCATGCCGTTGATGGAACAGGCCAACGCAGGCTTCCTGGAAAAGGGCCAGATGATCGACCTGCTCGACGGCCTCGCCCGCCAGGTCGATGCCCTGGAGCACGTCGGGCAGCCGACCCAGGCGCTGGCCACCGCGCGGCGGCTGCAGCAACTGCGCGAGACCCTGTTCCGCAACGAACATGCCCGCGCCATAGCCGAACTCGAGGCGGCCGGGCAAGCCTCCGAGCTCGCCCACCGCGCCAGGACCCTTGCCGACAAGAACCAGCTGCAGGACGTGCAGCTGCGCAACGAGCGCCTCGTTCGCTGGCTGGCGATCGCGGTGGCCCTGGTCGCCCTCGCCGCCGCCCTGGCCTTGTTCATGGCGATCCGGCGCACGCGCGTGGAGCGCGACCGCCTCGCGTTCGCCATCCGCCATGATCCGCTCACCGGCGCGCGCAGCCGTTACCAGTTCGACCAGCATGTCGGCCCATTGCCACCGCCGACCGGAGGCACGGCCGTCACCGCCTGCGTCCTGCTCGACCTGGACCATTTCAAGGAGGTCAACGACCGCCACGGTCACGCCGCCGGCGACGCCGTGCTGCAGGGCGTGGTCGACCGCATGCAACGCCTGCTCGGCGATTCCGGCGAGCTGTATCGCTGGGGCGGCGAAGAGTTCCTGCTGGTGCTGCGTGGCAACGACACCGCCGCGATCGAGGCCCGGCTGCAGGTGCTGGTCGAGTCGCTGGAATCGCGCACCGTGACCTGGGGCGATGCCGCGATCAACATCACCGTCTCCGGTGGCGGCGTGTTCTACCCGTTGGCCGGCGATCCCGCCGCGCCGTTCTCCGACGCCGTGCGCTGGGCGGACGCGGCGCTGTACCAGGCCAAGCATTCCGGCCGGCAGCGGATCGAACTCGTCGAAGTCACCGCGGCCGGGGAAGTTGCCTTGCGCGGCAAGCGGCCCACCGACCTGTCGCAATTGCTGGAGTGGGAACGCGATGGATTGGTACGATTGCGCCAGCTTGGCAGGTAGGTGGCGACGTGAAAGGTATCGAACCAGCCACCGTGCTGTTGCACAAGCCCGTTGGCCATGACGCGATCAGCGGCCGCCAGGTCGCGGCCGGGCTGGTGCAGCCGGAAACACGCTGGGCCGACGATCCTTCCGGTGTCGACATGCTCGATCGCCATTTCGATCGCCTGACGCCGCTGGTGCCGCTGGATGCCGATGCCAGCGGGCTGATGGTGCTGAGCCAGGACGGCCGCGTGTGGCGCCGGCTGACCGAAGACCGCGACGAGATCGAACAGGAATACGTGGTCGAGGTCAGCGGCGAGATTGCGCCCTACGGCCTGCGCAAGCTCAACCACGGCCTGCATTACAACGGCCGCGAACTGCCGCCGTGCAAGGTCAGCTGGCAGAACGAGATCCGCCTGCGCTTCGCGCTCAAGGGCGTGCAAGGCGGGCAACTGCGCGACATGTGCGCGCAGGTCGGCCTGGGCGTCGTGGCGATCCGGCGCATCCGCATCGGCAAGGTGCCGCTGCTCAAGATGCCGGTCGGCACCTGGCGCTACCTGCCCGTCGGCGAACGCTTCTGAGGCGCGCATGCGAACCTTCGTGCTCAGGGCGCGCGCCGCCCCCACCGACAGCCAGAAACTGCTCGCGTCCATCGGCCAGGAAGCGCATCCCGAGATCCTGGCGCACACGCTGATGAACGCGATCTTCGTGGCCCAGTCGCATCGCCCCGATGTCGTGGTCTACCTGGTACTGGAAAGCACCCAGGACTACTCGCGCACGATCCGCTTCGACGCCAACGCCATGCACGAGATCGGCGGCTTCGACGAACGCGCCCTGCTGGGCAAGGTCGCCAAGGCGCTGGACGCCTCCAGGGGCATGGGCAAGGAAGAACTGCGACCGGTGGAATCCGGTGTCACCGTGCGTACCGTCAGCTTCGAGCGACTCGTGCAGGAACTGGCCGACGACCACCAGCTGTTCGTGATGGACAGGAAAGGCACGCCCATCCGCGAACAGGCGTTCGACGGCAATCCCTGTTTCCTGCTCACCGACCACATCCCGATGCCGAAGAAGACCTTCCACAGCCTGGAGCGCCTCGGGGCGAAGAAGATCACGCTGGGATCGAAGATGCTGTTTGCGTCGCAGTGCGTGGTGCTGATCCACCACGCGCTCGACGGTTAGTGGCGGGCTCGGGTTCGACCGGGCCTTATTCGACGAGGTAGTCGTTGGCCTCGACCAGCTCGACCCCTGGCGCCTCGACGATGCACTGGCGCAACAGGTGGGCGTGGCCCTCCCCATAGAACACCACGCCACGATCGCCCGGCGAGAGGGACTGCAGCAGCCTGGCGCAGATGCCCAGGTTGCGCGCGTACCAGGCAGACGCGAGTGCAGCGCCGGGCTGGTCCTCGCCGTCGCCGAAGCGCAGCAGGTCGATGTAGAACCCATGGTGGTGCAGCGCGCGGCCGGGTTCATTCACGTATCGCAGTGCCGCGCCGAGGCTGCCTTCCGCCAGCCGGGCATTGATCGCCTGCACGTGTTCCCCGACCTGGGCCAATGCTGCCTCCAGCTGCGCCTCGCGGCCATGCGCCGCGCCGAACGCCTGCACCGGTCCGAACGGGAAGTCCCCGCCCACCTCGATCCCCTCCACGCGCGGCAGTTCCATCCGATCCGCCAGCCGGAATCCCAGCTGCACCACTTCGTTGGCCGAAGGGGCCAAGGTGCCGTCACGGTAGGCGGCGTACTGCTCGTCGGTTCGCGCCCGCGGCCATTCCACCATCACCCTGGTGGGCTCGAAGCGCGCCAACCCCGCCGCGATGCGCTCGAGCTCTGCCTGGCGGCCGGCGGCGAGCACATCGTCCACCTGCACGTTGAACATGTCCCTGCCCGGATTGGCCAGGTGGAACAGCCCGACGATGATGACCTTCGCGGGCGCCTCCTGTCCGGTCGCTTCAGGCTCGGCGGCCGAGGCCAAGGGTGCAGCGGCAAGCGCCAGCAGCAGGGTGAGCAGGCGAACCTTGGACATGGTGGGGTTTCCGGTGGGCGACAACAGGGTCGATGCGCGGGGGGTGGCCGGGGTTTAGATCAGGGTCCGCGAGTTCAGTTGCCGTAGGTCCAGCGGCGCCACAGCGCCTCCATCGGGCCTTGCGCATGCCGCGCCAGCCACCAGCGCGACACCACGGCCTGGACCACGAACAGCGCGACGGCGAATGCATAGGCCTCCGCGAACGAGACGCGCCCGATCCATCCCAGGCCTACGCCCAGGAAGGCGATGCTGCACACCACGGACTGCGCGAGATAGTTGGTCAGTGCCATCCGTCCCGGTGCCGCAAGCACGCCCAGCCACCGCCGCGCCCAGGGCCACGCCAGCACGAACGCGGACGCGTAGGCCAGCGCCAGCGGCACCGTGCCGACCTGCGATGCCCAGCTGTCCTGGTGATGACCCGGCGTCGAGGCGTAGACCAGGCTGGCGGGAAGCCCGATGGCCAACCCGGCCAGCAGCACCGTCCACAGCAATCGACGATCACCAAGCAGCGTGCCGGCCGCCAGGCGTCGCCCCGCCCACAGCCCCAGCAGCATGATGCCCAGCACCTTCGGCAATCGCCACGACTCCAGACGCAGGCCCCAGCTGAAAGGCGGGCCGCTGGCCAGCCATGCGACGTGCGCGTACCAGTCCTCGCGCTGCACCCAGGTCAGGACGTACTCGGGCGTCTGCTCGATGCCGAACGCGCCGCCAATTGCAATGCCGGCGGCGAACAGCGCCTGGTGCGGTGCCCAGCCCAGCGCCGCGAACAGTGCCTTGCCCACGAACGGCACCACGAAGACGAGCAGGCCCGCAGCCAACAGCAGCCACGCATCGCGCCAACGATGGAACAGCGGCAACAGCAGCCCCAGCAGCGCGTACAGCACCAGGATGTCCCCATCCCACACCAGCCAGCTGTGCGCCAGCCCGATCGCGAGCAGCACCAGTACCCGCCGCCGATAGATCCGCAGGCCGTCGTGGCCGCGCTGCGACAGCCGCGCCAGCTGCATCGCGAACCCCGCCCCGAACAGCAGCGAGAACAGCGTGTAGAACTTGCCGTCCACCAGCAGCAGGTGCAGCCGGTGCTGCCAGGCCATCGCTTCGGCCCCGAACACGTCCACGCGCTGGGCCTCGGTCATCAACACGAAGCCGCACCAGTACAGGATGTTGGCGAGCAGCACCCCGAACAGGGCGAAGCCGCGGAGCGCGTCGAGGATGTCGAGGCGGTTGCCGGCTGGCGCTGCGGGCTCGGTGGGCAGTGGCGTCGGGCGGTCGGCGGCTGTATCCATGAAACAGGAGAACGCGGAATCGACCAGGTTCCGGCCCGAAAGAGCCGGGCCGCAGCCCTCAGCCCTCTTGCTTCACCAGGGGCGCCAGGAAGCCCAGGTAGTCGCTCTTGCCGACCGGCGCACCGAGCATGCGCAGGATCGCGTAGGCCGTGGTGACGTGGAAATACAGGTTCGGCAGCACGTAATCCGCGACGTACTGGTGGCCCGGCATTTCGCAATAGCGCCCGGGCCCGAGGCCGACGCGCTTGATCTCGTCGAGCTTCGCATCGTCGGCGGCGATGCCGGCGACCAGGGCCCGGGTCTGCGCGATCGCCGCGCGCACGTCCGCGATGGAGTGGAGGCTGTCGGGCTTCATGTTCTCGATCGGCTCGCCGGCGCACCACTGGGAAAAGCCGCGCGGTGCGTTGCAGGCGAAGGCGACCTGGGCCGTGAACGGAAGCATGTCGTCGACCAGGCGCTTGTCGAGGAAGGCTTCGGCATCGCCGAAGTGCTTCTCGCCGATCGAGATGAGGTGTTCGAGCACGTCCAGGCGGGTGCTGAAGACGCGCTTGATTTCGTCGATTCCAGGATTGTGCATGGTGGCTCCTCTTGTCCGGGGTCCAGTGTCGCACCCATGCCATACCGGCGATACTCGGGGCCTGCACCGACAGGAGCCCACCATGCCTCCCGCCCTGCCCCGCCTGTACGCCCACCCGTTCTCGTCCTACAGCCAGAAGGCGCTGATCGCCCTGTACGAGAACCAGACCCCGTTCGACTACCGCAACCTGGAGGATCCGGAAGCCAACGCCGAACTGACGGCGCTGTGGCCGATGCGTCGCTTCCCGGTGCTGATGGACGGCGAGCGCACGGTGCTCGAGGCGAGTTGCATCATCGAGTACCTGCAATTGCACTCCCCCGGCGCGGTGCAGCTGATCCCGGCCGACCCCGATGCCGCGCTGGAAGTGCGGATGCTCGACCGCTTCTTCGACAACTACATCTCGACGCCGCAGCAGAAGTTCGTGGCCGACAAGTTGCGGCCGGAAGGGGCGAACCGCGATCCGTACGGCGTCGAGCAGGCGCGCGCGATGCTGGAGATTTCGTACGCCTGGCTGGATGCGCGCATGGCGAGCCGCGAATGGGCCGCCGGCGACGCATTCACCCTCGCCGACTGCGGCGCCGCGCCGTTCCTGTTCTACGCCGACTGGACTCACCGGATCGACGAGCGCTTCTCCAACGTGCGCGCCTATCGCGAGCGCCTGCTGGCGCGGCCGTCGGTCAAGCGTGCGGTGGACGAAGCACGGCCGTATCGCTCGTACTTTCCGCTGGGCGCACCGGACAGGGACTGAGGACAGGCAATGTCACGACTCGTGATCGCCCTGCTTGCCTGCTGCCTCGTCGCGCCCGCGGCGAATGCAGGCGATGCATTCGAACGCATTAGCCCCGAGCAGGCTGGCTACGACCCGGCCAGGCTGGAGGCGCTGCGCGCATTGCTGGAGCAAAGCGGTTCCGAGTCCCTGCTGCTGCTCAAGGACGGCAAGGTCTTCTTCGAATATGGCGACATCCATGCCAAGCGGCTGGTGCATTCGATGCGCAAGCCCCTGCTCAATGCATTGATCGGCATCCAGTTGCAGCGTGGCTGCCTGGACCTCGACGCGACCTTGGCCGACTACCACATCGACGAGCGACCGCCCGGGCTCACCGCCCTGGAACGGTCCGCCACCTTGCGACAGGTCCTGCAATCGCGATCGGGCGTGTACCACCCGGCCACTGCGGAATCCGAGTCCATGCAGGCCGCACGGCCTGAGCGCGGCAGTCACGCGCCGGGCACCACCTACTACTACAACAACTGGGACTTCAACGTCGCCGGCGCGGTCTTCGAACAATGCGCGCAACTGGGCGTGCACGAGGCCTTCGGTGCATGGATCGCGCGCCCGCTGGGCATGCGCGACTACACCGGTCGCATCATTTCGCCGCCGGCGGAAGGCCAGCCGACCCCCGCATGGGCCGACGGCATTCGCCAGCTCGAACCCGCCATTTCCCGCTATCGCGCCTACCACTTCCGGCTGTCCGCGCACGACCTTGCCCTGTTCGGCCAGCTCTACCTGCAACACGGACAATGGCAAGGACGGCAACTGGTGCCGGCGGACTGGATCGATGCGAGTACCCAGCCCATCTCGATCATCGACGAGCGATATGGATTGGCGTACGGAATGCTCTGGGACTCACTGGTCCCGGAACCCGGGCAGGCGCGGCCCTCGTTCTTCCACACGGGGCTAGGCGTGCACATGCTCGGCGTGTACCCCGAGCACGGCCTGGTCCTGGTGCATCGGGTCAACACCGAGCAGCCTTACCGCTTCAACGATGGCGACCTGTACCCGGTCATTCGCGCGGTGCATGCTGCGCGGGTGAGGTAGCTTCGGCGCCCAGCCAGTGCAGCACGTTCACCTGGTTCGGCCAATCCACAGCCGATCGTCCTCAAGGTCGAGCGTAAGCGACCAGCGCACCAGGACCGGCATGCCGATCACACCGTCCAGGATCATGTCGCGCACCAGTGCATGGGTGGACACGGCGGTTTCGGTCTTGTCCGCAAGCGTCAGCTGGTACGGCTGCATGCCCTCGGCCGTCGGATCGGCGCCGGCTTCGGCGGCGATGCGGTCGCGCAGCAGCACCGGCGGACCGCCGCCACTGTCGAGCGACATCCACAGCGTTCCTTTTGGTGAAGCAACAGGAACCATCACACCGAGCGCGTGGCCTCCGGCTTGGCGGGCAAGACGAATGGGCACCTCCGTGGCCTGCTTGGAACGGGTCTCGAGGCTGTCCGGGGTTTCCATCGTCAGTGTGCCGTTCCCAAGGTCGAGCGTGAACGTCTCGCCTTCGAACGCATCCAGCGCGATCGAGCCATCCACTGCCGGCGCGCCCTCGAACAACAACGGTCCCAAGTCGAGGACGCCTGCCGACACCGGGCGAAGCTGCGTACCGTCGGGCAGGCCGAAGCGCACGTCCTCGCAGCGCGGCAAGTCGAGGCGTTCGCCGGTCAGCCGGAAACCGGTGTGCGCTCCCCAGGGCGTGCAGCCGATCTTCCTGGCGAAGGCTGGCGAAACCAGGCTGACGCCGCCGCCGGTGTCGATGGTGAACGTACCGGTTTGTCCATTGACGACCAGTCCGATGGAACGAAGTCGCCCGCCGAAATCGTCCAGCGGGATCGCCTGGGGTTCGGCGGCCGATGCCAGCGCGGGCATCAGGGAGGCGGCAAGCAAAGCCAGGATGGGGCGCAAGGGATTGGTCATGGCAGCATCATTTCGCCACCGGTGCAGGCGTTCGCGTGCCACTAGTCACTGGCCGGAATGGCTTCCGGGAGAGGCGCGATGGACGACCTCCGGCGTGCTGATCGGGGAACCGGTACCGGCATCGAAGAACGGCGAGCCGCGCAAGCCGCGCACCTTGGCACCGAGGACACCAGCCATGATGTGCCAGCCGCCGAGCAAGAACGCCAGGCGCGTCTTGCGCACCGGTGCGGTCGCCGACTCCGTATTGAGCACGCAGCGGCCGGCCGGGCCGAACGCGGCATCGACCGCATCGCCCGCCCCTTCCAGGCATGCCGTCGATACGCCCACGTAATGCGTTGCCGGCGTGCGCGGTGTGTTGCCCAGCGGGGTCCGGCAGCAGGCCGCATACCAGCGCAGGATACTGCGCTCGCCCAGCGTCATGCAGGCGACCTGCGACTGCCCGGCGGTCAAGCGCAGTTGCGACGGCGGCATCGCCACGATGTCGACGCCGCCCGCCGCGTCGAGCAAGCCCGGCGTGCCGAGCCACTGGGCATAGGCGCGGCAGAAACGGCAATAGCAGGAAGCGCGGACATAGGCGTGATCGGTGCCGACTTCGCCTTGTACCTGGCCGCAGCGGCAGCGGAGGGGGGCGGGCGTAGCCACGGTCAATGCCAGCCTACCTTGCCCTTTGCCGCCTCGCGCAACTTGCCCGGATCGTATCCCGCGCCGTCCTTGAACACGAGTTCGATGTCCTGCAGGGCGGTGATATCGGTGGAGGGATCGCGCCGCATCACGATCAGGTCGGCGGCGTAGCCGGGTGCGATCCTGCCGACGCGGTCGCCAATGCCGAGCAGTTCGGCACCGTTCGACGTCGCCATCCGGATGACCTCCAGCGGAGCCCAGCCATCCTCCACCAGCAATTCCAGCGCCAGGTGATTCTGGAAGCCGGCGATCATGCCCTGGTCCATCGCATCCGCGCCAATCCCCAACCGACCACCTGCATCGACGAATGCGCGCTCCAGCTTGCGCAACTCCCGCATGCCTGCCGCATCCGGAATCCACGGCGCCTGCTTGCCGGCCATCGCGAGATACGCCTCGCGCGCTTGCGGCGCCAGCATCGCCAACACTTCGTCAGCGACGGGACGATCGAACGCCATCGGGGTTGTCACCATCACCACGTCATTGTCCACCAGCGTCCGGATGAGGTCGCGCACGCGTGGATCATCCGGTTGGGCGATGAAGCCCGCGTAATTCGGGGCCAGGTCCAGGTCCTTTGCGCAGGACATGAACGCGTGTTCGATGCTGTCGATCCCCAGCTTCGCCGCTTCCGCGCAGCCGAGTGCGCGCAGGTGGCCGGTAACCTTGACGCCGTGCCGATGTGCCTCGTCGATGATGGCCGCGGCCAGCGTGGCGTCGATGGCGTCGTAGAGCTTGAGTGAGGTGAACCCGCGCCCTGACCAATATGCGGCCGCGGCACGCCCCTCCTCCGCCGTGGACAGGACGGTATCGCCAAGGAAGTCGCCTGCCGATCCGTTGAGATATGGACCCGTAAGGTGCATCGACGGACCAGGGGCCAGGCCTTCGTCGATCCGTCGCTTCAGGTTGCGGTCGACTTCCGGGTGCTCGGTACCCGCAGTGCGCAACGTCGTCACGCCGCCCGCAAGGTACAGTTTCGGATAGCTGACCGGCTGCGAATGCCAGACCGCCCGGCCGGAGAAATACATCATGTGCTCGTGCAGCATCACCAGGCCGGGCATGATGCTGCGTCCGTCGAGGTCCAGGACGGTCGCGCCTTCGGGCGCCGAAAGGTCGGCACCTACCGCGGAGATGATGCCGTCCTCGACCAGGATCGATTGCCGCGCCACTGCCGGCGCCCCGGACCCGTCGATCAGCAGTACGTTCCGGAGCAGGACCTGTGGTGCGTCGACTCGCAGGTATTCGGCCCGCCAGGCCGGCGGCTCCTGGGCAAGCGCCGAACCACACACCAGGGCCAGCATCAGCAACGCCGGCGCCCATTTCGTCTTGTACTGATTCATCGCTGCGCTCCGTTGTGGCCGATTACGCCACAACGGGAGCTCGGCGTCGACCGGCGCGTCCTCCAGCAGACTTCAGGGCCCGTTGTCGGCGGACGCAGCAGCGAACGGCGCGACGTTGCCCCGGAGCGTTGCCCATTCCGCCGGCTGCAGTGGCAACAGCGGATAGACGCGCGAGTAATAGTCGGCAAGGTCCGCGCCCGCATACGGCCAGTCAGAGCCGGGCAGGAAATGGTGGATGCCGATACGCCGGATCAATGCCACCAGCGCCTGCCGATCTGCCTCGGGCGTGGTGTCGGTCCACACCCCGGAAAGATCGAACCAGACGTGCTCGAACCGGGCAGGGTCTGCTTCCATGGCGGCCGCGAATGCGCCCAGCGCCGACAGCGTGGCCGGGTCGATGCCGCCCCAGCCGGCCGCGTGGGCAATCTGTACATGGCCATCGTGCAGGGCCGGGAGCACGTGCTCGATGAATCGCTCCACGTCGGGTGCCCCGTAATCGCTGCGTTGGGTACGCAGGTGCACCAGCACTGCAAGCTGCGATTCGCTCGCCGCGGCGAACACGCCGGCCAGCGCGTCGAGGTGCGCCTCATTGCGCAAGTCCACGCCGGAACTGGTGAGGTGCAACTTGACGCCGGCCACCGATGGGGCGCCGCGCCATCGCGCGATCTCGGGGAGCGCGGTGGGTTGCAGTGGCTCCACGGCGACGAAGGCGCGCAGGCGGTCGGGATGCCGGCGAGCCACGTCGACCGTCCAGTCGTTTGCCGATCGCATCAGCGACGCCCGCTCGGCCATGGGTCCCGGCATCAGCGGGCTCTCGGCAAGATAGCCCGTGGATACCACGAGCGCCCGCCCGACCCCGGCGGCATCCATCGCCGACAACAGGTCCGCTGGCGTGCGCACGGTCGTGAGCGCCGGGTCGCACCCGCCGTAGCGCTTGATGTTTTCGCAGAAGGCCGGAATGGCGGCCTGCAGGTCCGGCGAGTTGAGATGCACGTGATGGTCGACCCGTATCGCGGGGTCCTCCGTCGCACGGACGGCACCGGCCGCGCCCGCACAACCGGAGAGTGTGACTACTGCGACCAGCAACGCGACCAGCGCACGGATGCGCACGGCGGTCAGCGGCATCGACGTCATCCTTGCTGCTTCCAGCCGGGCGTCGCGCCCGCTTGCTTGAGCCACTTGCGCATCTCCGGCGTGTCCGCCTCTTCCACGCTGGTCAGCTTGATGTAGCGCGAGCCTTCGCCCAACGGCGGCGGCGGATCGAACTTCGCGCCGCCGAAGAAGACCACGTTGACGGAGACGTCGTAAGCCACCATCTCGATGATCCAGCCGCGCTCGGGCAGGCCGTAGTACGCCTTCTTCCATTTGACCGCGTACTTGAGCCCGGGATTGGCCTTGCGGATCATGCCGTCCACGCGCTCCACGATCGGCTTGAGCCGCGGCATGACCTGCTCCATCCAGTCCCGGATCACCGCATGGCCTTGGGCCGGTTCCGGGGGTTTGCGGCTCGACTTGGACTTGCTTGCCTTGGTCATGGGTGCCTCCTCCTCGGTCAGCTTGTTTCTACTTCACTCGCTCGCCGGCTGCCACCCGCACCGCGGTCGCCTCGTCCGGCGCCGGCCGGAGCTGGAAACGCCAGCGGCCGGCAACACGCTGCAGCCGCAGGTCGCGATGCCGCATGAGGTATACCAGCGCCACCCCTCCGGCCAGCACCCCGGACAGCGCGCCCGCCCCCAGTGCCACGCGCGCGCCGTAGTGGTCCACCAGCCAGCCGATGAGCGGCGCGCCCAGCGGCGTACCCCCCATCACCACCGCGATGCGCAGCGCGAGCACGCGGCCGCGCATGCTGCGCTCGGTGGTGAGCTGCATCATCGAGTTGCTGCCGGTCATGAAGGTCAGCGCGGCCAGGCCCACCAGGACCAGCATGGCGGCGAACAGCCACGGCGACGGCATCACCGCCGCGAGCGCCGCCGTGAGTCCGAAGGCCGCCGCGGAGACGCCCATCAACACCATGCCCGGCATCGGACGGCGCGCGGACAGCAGCGCCCCGCCCATCGTTCCCAACGCCATCGCCGAGGTCAGCACGCCGAACTGGCGGGCGTCGCCATCGAACACCGTGACCGACATGGTCGAGATGAAGATCGCGAAGTTGAAGCCGAACGTACCCATCAGCGCCAGCATCACCAGCACCGCCACCAGGTCCGGCCGCTGCGCCACGTAGCGGAACCCCGCCATCAGGCTGCCGGCCTCGCGCGCGGGCCGCTCGTGTGGATTGAGCAGGTGCACGCGCAGGAACGACAGCGACACCAGCACCGCCGCGTAGGTGCCCGCGTTGATCAGGAACAGCCAGCCCTCGCCCACCGTCGCGATCAGCGCGCCGGCCACCGCCGGGCCGATCATGCGCGCCGCATTGAACGACGTGGAGTTCAGCGCCACCGCGTTGGCCAGGTGCCCGTCGTCGACCAGGTCCGACACGAAGGCCTGCCGCGCCGGCGCGTCGAACGCCGTGACGCAGCCAAGCAGCAGGGCGAAGCCGTACACGTGCCACAGCTCGACGACGCCCATCAGCGTGATCACGCCCAGGCCCAGCGCCAGCAGTCCGGCGGCGCCCTGGGTCCACAGCAGCAGCTTGCGCCGGTCCATGTGGTCGGCCGCATAGCCGGTCAGTGGCAGCAGCAACAACGGCGGCCCGAACTGCAGGGCCATGACGATGCCCATCGCCGTGGCGTTGTTCTCGGTCAACACCGTGAGCACCAGCCAGTCCTGGCCGATGCGCTGCATCCAGGTGCCGGTGTTGGACACCAGCGCGCCGATCGCCCAGACGCGGTAGTTGTAGATGCTGAGGGAGGAGAAGATGCCGGGCACTGCCGGGCAGGTTAACGCAGCGGAGTGACGGGATCGTGGGGGACCAGCGCGTGCCGGGCGGCATCCCCGATCGCGTGAACGCGTCCTTGCCCTGCCCGCTGCTAAAAGCGGGCGATGGCTCGCCGTCCGACCCCCGCTGCCCTGCCCGCCTCCGGGTTGTCCGGCGCCCTGCGCTGCCGCCGCAAGTTCCTGCGCCAGTTCCCGGGCGGATTCCGCGACCCGACGTACCTCGACTGGGAGCGCGACTACAAATGGGAGACGCACCTGCGCTGGCAGGACGCCCTGCCGCGCCCGGTCTTCCGCAAGCTGCTGCGCGAGGGCGCCCACGCCGAGGCGGCCGCCCGCGCGGTGCGCGTGGAGCAGCGCTCGCGCCATGCCATGTTGTTCTCGTTCGAGAAGATGGCGCTGCGCGACGCCCTGCGCGTGCCGGTCGGCACGCAGGCCTTCGCCGCGGGACTGTACGACTTCCTGCACGGACGCGGCGGATTGCAGGTCCGGTTCGAGCGCTGGGTGGCCACCGTCGATGCGCTGCCGCGCAAGCAGACGCGCGTGCTGACCTGGCCGCTGGTGACCGTGTTCGGCTTCATCGCCCAGCCCGACCGGCACATCTTCCTGAAGCCGAACACCATCCGTGCGGCGGCGCGCGCATATGGCTACGAACTGCCGTACCGCTCGCGTCCGGACTGGAAGACGTATGCGGCGTTGCTTGAGTTCGCCGCACTGGTGCGGGAAGACCTTGCCGACCTGGCGCCGCGGGACATGATCGACATCCAGTCGTTCCTGTGGGTGCAGGGCTCGGACGAGTACTAGGCGGGCGCCTGCGAACGCGCCGCATTGCCGTAAGGTAGGCAGACCGCCGGATGACGAGCCGCCCATGACCCGCTTCGCCAACCTCGACACCCCCGCCGCCCTCATCGACGTCCGCCAGATGCAGGCCAACATCGCCCGCATGCAGGCGCGCATGGACGAGCTGGGTGTGAAGCTGCGCCCGCACGTCAAGACCAGCAAGAGCTTGCCGGTGGTCCGGGCCCAGCTCGAGGCCGGCGCGCGCGGCATCACCGTGTCGACGCTGAAGGAGGCCGAGGAGTTCTTCGACGCCGGCATCGACGACATCGTCTATGCGGTGGGCATCGCCCCGAACAAGCTGCCACGGGCGCTTGCCCTGCGCCGCAAGGGCTGCGACCTGAAGCTGATCACCGACAACGTCGCCGGCGCCGAGGCGGTCGCCCGCTTCGGCCGGGAACATGGCGAGGCCTTCGAGGTCTGGATCGAGATCGACGTCGACGGCAACCGCTCCGGCATCCCGCCCGAAGGCGACGCGCTGCTCGAAGTCGGACGCGCCCTGCATGAAGGCGGCGCGCGCCTGGGCGGCGTCATGGCCCATGCCGGCGGCAGCTACGCCCACGACACGCCCGAGGCGCTGCAGGCCGCCGCCGAGCAGGAGCGCGCCGGCACCGTCCGCGCCGCCGAACGCCTGCGGCAGGCGGGCCTGCCCTGCCCCGTGGTGAGCGTCGGCTCCACGCCGACCGCGCTATCGGCGCTGGTGCTCGACGGCGTGACCGAAGTGCGCGCCGGCGTCTACGTGTTCTTCGACCTGGTCATGCACAACATCGGCGTGTGCACGATGGACGAGATCGCGCTCTCGGTGCTGACTACGGTCATCGGCCACCAGGAGGAGAATGGTTGGGCCATCGTCGACGCCGGCTGGATGGCGATGAGCCGCGACCGCGGGACGCAGAAGCAGAAGCGGGACTTCGGGCTTGGGCAAGTGTGTGCGGAGGATGGAACGCCGATCGAGGGATACGTCGTGGAGAGTGCGAACCAGGAGCACGGGATCATTGCCCGTGTGGGCAACGTTGATCAGCGGATTTCCGAGCGATTCCCGGTTGGTATGCGGCTGCGGATTCTTCCGAATCATGCTTGTGCTACGGCTGCGCAGTTTCCCGGATATCACGGCCTCCTTTCGCGCGGAGGGGTCAAAGCTTGGAGGCGTTTCTACGGATGGTGACGTTGCGGCTTTAGTTCAACGATAAACGGCCAGTCAATTACAAAATAATCTGAAGCATTTTCCGAAATACCGGCCCTCCACTCTGCCCCCTTATTTTTCTATAACCGATACATTTGGGTCATCTGCGCACAATGATCCATTGAGCGAGGCGACACGAACATTTCGTCTTCTAGCCCATTCGAACAAATTCCGAGGACGATAACTCAAGTCGTCTCTCCAACGATCGAAAACAGTCGAATCAATGGTTTCGTTAATAACACTTGTGGTTTGCTTACCTAAGACTACTGAGTCTGCCCCAATACCCCTAAAAAATCTTTGGTTAAACTTCACCGCTCTGTAGAGTCCGCCACCCATTTCAGCGAAAGAATCATGTATTGCACCCACCTTGAATTCGCCATCAAGGTCGATATTGCTTTTAACTGAAAGGCCATGCTCAGCGCCCTTGCTCATCAGCCATTGCAACGGCCGCTGCGCTAGCAACCCATTTGCGTAACCCCCGCCAACGTCAGCGTGCGCGCCTACAAACCAACGCTGTTCGACATCACTGATCGATCTGGGGGGATATGAATTCACGCCTTCAGTTGTGATTTTTGTCCACAATGTTGGTGCAAACGCGATCCGGTGCTCATCAATTGCCAGAGCGTGATACGCGCGGGAATAGTTGATACGAAGATCGGTTTCAAGGAATGAGTACTTTGATCTGCTTATTCTTGGGAAATTTCCAAATGGAACGCCCAAAGCCCCGACGGTATCAAATACACCTTGGAACCAGATTGCAATGGGCATGGAATAGGTCTTCAACCAGCGATCCTCTAGCGTCAAGTCGCTAGAAGCCACATGCGCCAGTCCTCGAATCGTGTGAGGCGTCGCCCCCAATCTGTATCGCGCGAACAACTGTTTGAGCGACAGCGGCGATCCAGGTTTCAGCAGGCCGCATTTTGAAATAAAACCGGACAAACTTCGTGCAGTGAACGCGCCTCGACTAAATCCGAACACGAACACTCTATCGCCTTCGAGATAATTCTCCACCAGCCACTGGTAGGCTTCGAGAACTTCACCATCAAGGCCATATCCGAACATTCCACCGAGTAGTCGGCTGCCATAATCAGTGCCTACCCCCGCATTGTAATAGACAAACTGATCCCCTCCGTTGCGACATAAGGACTTCATTCGCCAAACGTTCGTATTGTCTCCCAGCGTGTTCCAGGTTCCATCCAAAAACAAAACAAGATTTCTTCCATTCGACATTTTTCAGCCCTTCTTCAACGGAATCATCGCAGCGACAGGCAACAAATTCCTGAATCCATCTTGCCAGGCCGCATTTCCATTCGAGCATGTAACTATTTGCTTCGTGAATATCTCCGAAGCCAGGGCACAACTAACCTGCAGATCAAATTTTCTGTCAGGACCACAAAACTCAGTGCTCACGCGTTGAAATGATGGAACCATTACTGGCTCCGTCGACCTTATGTTTTCCCCATTGAGCAATACCAGACTAACTAAGGACACCCCGCCTTCCCTTAGCCTTGGATCATCGCACGCAGCGGCGCCGCGACCCTGCAAATATCCAGCGACTGAGACGGTTACCTTAATTTCGTCAAATTCTTCCCGCCACGGCCCCGTTTTTGACGAGGACATTTCGACAAGACTTTTTGCAAAATCGCTCTTTGGATCAAGATTTCGAATTGCGTCAATGGAGCCAAGCTGATTAAGTTTGAGTTGCGAAGCGCCCTCAGCTTCTAGCGAGTTAATCTCATTGGTTGCCGCCTGAAGATTAGACTCCAACTGTTCGTATCTTTCGTTCAACGCGACTATTTTCGCCCTAGCTTCCTGATACTTTGCCTGGGAATTGTCAATATCAAGTTGCTTGGACATCTGCGCGTTTACGAACCACATAACTCCCACGAACACTGCCGCTGTTCCCGCCAACTGCAATGGCCCTAATTTGAATGTCGCGCCGTCCGATCCACCGAGAAATCTATACGTGAGCGCGGAGACAGAAAGTGCAAGAAAAACAGAAACCACCACCGGCGGCGAGTAGACGTGCGCCAACTGGCCGAGCAGCAATAGAAGTATTGCTGCAACCACTCCAAAAGCGACCGCTGCGACGATTACCCAGTCCGCTTGCGAAAGTTTCATCAAACTGCTCCCAGGAAACATTATTGCTTCGTTTTATTTTTTGGCCAGTACGCGTGATTGGATTAGACGCGCGTTTTCTCTGAACCATTTTTTAGCACAGGATTTTTACGGTAATCGTAGGCCTCAGCTAAATTTCCAGCGCTGGATATCGCTCCGCCAGCACGTGCGCAATTCGCTTACGAAAAGATTCAGCCATGGGTGGGCCAAACTTATCGCCCACCATGAAAAGCGAGTTGTGGCAGTTGTTAACTAAAACATCTGGACGACCACTTCGATGTGCAGGATCCACAAACCATCCGGGGAGCGCTAGCACCGGGATGACGCGCACCTGCTCACCTACTCCACTCCTTAGAAAACCCGCCAGCCATTCGGCTTGGTACCGCGCCTGCTCAATAGGCTTGGTCTCGACGATATGCCCGGGATAAATCAATTTAGTGCCGTCGTAAGAGACGTGCGCCAACTCCGGGCCCTTGCCAGCCGGCTTCTTTCGCGACTTTGTCTCGACGGCAAACACCACGCTGCGACCGATAACGATATGGTCGATGTTGTAACGATCTGCTGGAAAGTCGTGAAACACCAGCGCGCCTTCGGCCAAAAGCGGGGTAAGCGATTGCGCGACCGCAATTTCGGCTTCCAAGCCTTCGCGGTTGTTACGGCGCCTGGTAGCGTGATGGATCATTCGCCATAGACACCAGCCGACCATCATTGCCGCGATGGCCAGCAGCAGAGCATCGCCCCAGCCAAACTTGACCGACCCCCAATTAGACCGGGACAACCTGGAGAGCAGCCAAGCACAAAGGAAGATGGGGCCAAGAGCAATAACGATCGCTGCAGACTCATTAAAACCGTCATCGTGCTTAGCCACCTGCTTGCGCAGATTCTCGCCAGGCAGATTTAGAAGTTTGTTCGTAAGCGGAGAACGCCGCTTGTCCTGGAATCGCCATATTCTCCAAGCGATCAAGCCCACGAAGACCAAGAGAACGGGCACAAGGATGGATCCAATAAGAATCAGATTAGCGATTAGCAATGGCTATCCCCCCGTACAAACGTTCCCGCGCTCCAGTGCCACGTCGAAAATTTAGGCTCATCCATTTTTTCGAGAATCTACTCTGACCCCTTTCCTTCTCGACGTTAGCTTGTTCGCAGTGAAAATATTCGCGGCTGCGCCACTAGGTTTTCGTTTGCCAAAGCCTACGAACTAGCATCTAGGGGCTCGCAATAAGAGCTTTTTCTGCCTTCACCCGCTCGCTAATCTCGACATCAATCGCAAAAGCATGCACTTCCCATATTTGTAGCGGAAGTATAGATGCGCGCAAAATTGAATTAAGCAGCAGACCTGCAGAGATCGTGCTTGCCCATGTGGGGAACCAAGTCAAATCACTGAAAGCTGCGATGCATATCAAGCAGAACAATATGCATGCAATATGCGACGCAAGTGTCAAACACTGCGAAAGCACTAAATACGAAACTTTGTCTCTAACTTCTCGAAGCTCGTGACTGGTAAGTGCCGACAAACCATTTGGTCGACCAGTAAACAGGATAGTGGTGATCATAAAGCCGGCGAGAATAGCGACCACCGTCACAACCGTCCGAAAAACATCTTCGTCCATCTTTCCGGCTATACCAAACAGATACCGATCTACGACATAGAAAATAAAGGCACCAGTTAGTACTGGGCCACCAATCGAAACGAATAACTTGACCACTCCATATGATGTTTTTTTAGCTGCACCCAGGAGATCGCTTCCAGCGCCCGCAGCTGACATCCACTCATCCGGCAGCAAGATGCCCTTAATTTTCATCATCAGAACCCGCCAAGTAATACCCGCTTGCCAATCCGCCCGTCGCCGTTAGCGGTCCGCCGTGGTCTGGGTCCCTGAGAGCGTCGGCATAGTCGCGAAGTGCTTCATGAACGGAAGTCGCGTAGGGCCGATTTCGAGAATCTGCCGCCAATTCATAGCGTTCCTGCTCGCGGTAATGGCGTAGGTCCGTAACGCTGGAGCCACCAGGAAATTCGATCTTGACTCCCGTGAGTGAATCATCTTCAAGCTCATCATAAATTGCGTCAACATCGTCAGCTGAAAGGTCCCCGCTCTTCGAAGTCCAAGAAACTTGAATGGCTTCTGCCCCCGAAATGTTCTTACGAACCTCTGATAGAAGCTTCGCGAATTTGTTAGTCGGCTTCTTCTTCGGCACCAACAAGCTTGCTACCACTCGCTCCACACCTCCTTTGGACTTCACAAGATTGGCTAACTTCGTGGAGCCCACATTAACTAGATGCGGCAAGGGGTAGGTTGTGTCTTTTAGAACCACCCTCAGTACGGCCCTAAGGACGTGTGGAAGAGTCAACGTCCCAGACGTATTACTCGCCTTCTCAACGATGATCGCATCACCAAACACTAATGCACGAAACCTGTAAATTGCTTCTTCACCCCCAGGTGAAGCTGCGTCCTCCTTTGCCTGCAACGCGTCCAGATCAAGCTCAACCTGACCGAAAGGAACCGCTCCGCTTTCGGGGAAAACACCATGAATGTATGTACACACTTCGACAATTACACCGTGGTTTGCGCCTAAATCTCTAATCTTATTAACGAAAGCGGCTCTTCGACCCTTTTTAAGAGTGGCAATTGGCGGATAATGTTTGTCCTGAACCGAGAGATTAAGACTCTTAGCTTTGCGAAGTATCCGCGCTAAGTCTGGAGCAACGAAGTCCTTACGCTGCGTTGCATAAGTAACGATTTTCAGCGCGAACAATCGCTCGACCATTGGCATTGCCACTCCCCCGTGAGTATTTGCATGCTCTCACTGCTCAGTCGCACGAGTCGCGACTGCACAGGCGAGTGCTGCCGTAAGTTACATATTCCTTCGATACTCCCCACCCACCTCATAAAGCGCATGGCTGATCTGGCCCAGCGAATGCGTCTTTACTGCTTCCATCAACGCGGTGAAGACGTTTTGGCGGTCACGGGCGGTTTGTTGGAGGGTGGTTAGCTTTCCGGCGCCCCCATTCGCGGCTTCCGCCGCTCCTACGTCCCCCAGATTCCCCAGTTCTCGGAATGTCCCCACATTCGCGATTTGTTGCGCCTTTTCCTCCGGGGTCGAGCGGATCAGCTCGATCTCGGTGACGATATCCCCGGCGTGGTCCTTGGGCAGAAACGTGTTGACGCCGACCAGGGGCAGGCTGCCGTCGTGCTTCTTGTGCTCGTAGTACAGGGACTCTTCCTGGATCTTGCCGCGCTGGTACATGGTGTCCATGGCGCCGAGCACGCCGCCGCGCTCGCTGATGGCTTCGAACTCCCTGTAGACGGCTTCCTCGACCATGTCGGTGAGATGGTCGACGGCGACGCTGCCTTGCCAGGGGTTCTCGATGAAGTTGAGGCCCAGTTCCTTGTTGATGATCATCTGGAC